>CAYGWQ010000291.1:0-6875 GCA_964353465.1 uncultured Acidobacteriota bacterium
GGGCCACAGTATCCGGGATGTCCTTAGGTCCCTGGCACATGCCCGCAACAAAAACGCCGCCCCGCTCTGTGTAGGTGGGATCTCCATTGTAGCTAAGCTCAGAAAAGAATCCATCTTCGTCGCGCGGAATCCCGAGCAGCTGGGCCAGCTCTCGAGTCCCGGAAGCGGGTATTACGCCCACGGCGAGGACGACCAGATCGGCCGACAACTCAACCACCCGATCCTGCAGCATGTCCTCACCTTTGACCATCAACTGTCCATTGGATTCCACGATCTGGGCCGTCCGTCCCCGGACGATGTGCGTTCCCTCCGCCTTAATCCGCTCCATGAATTCTTCGTACCCTTTTCCGAAGGCGCGCATGTCGATGTAGAATTCGTAGCAGTTGGCATCGGGAAGCTTTTCGTGGACTAGGTGGGCGAACTTGAGCGAGTACATGCAGCAGACCCGAGAACAATAGGAGTTGTAGTTGGCATCGCGGGATCCGACACAGTGGATGATGGCCACGTTTTTCGGGGGCGGTGCGTTCGGATCGGCGACCCACTCCTCCACCTTGGTCCGCTTGTTGAGCTTTTTCGTCTTGAGAACGATCTTTCCCCCCGTTGGCCCCGAGGCGTTGGTGATGCGCTCGAATTCCAGCGATGTAAGCACGTTGGGGAACTTGCCGTAGCCGTAACGCTCAATCCGCCGCGCGTCGAAAAGTTCGTAGCCGGTAGCCAGGATGATGTTCCCGACCTCGAATTCGACGATCTGGTCCTTCTCATCCAGATGGATACAGTCCTTCGGACATTTCTTCAGGCAGGCCCCGCATTTTTCCCCATTCGTCAGGACATAGGTGCAGGTCTCCGGATCGACGAGGTACGAATTCGGCACGGCCTGAGGGAAGGGGATGTAAATAGCTTTGCGGTGCACCAGCCGGGAATCGAACTCGCTCCAGACTGAGATCGGGCAGATCTCCGTGCAGGCATTGCAGGACACGCAAGAATCGATGTCCACATATCGCGCCTTCTTGCGTACCTTCACTTTGTAGGAGCCCGCGGCGCCCGTGACCTCCTGGACCTCCGCGTTGGTCACCAACTGGATCTTCTCATGATCTCCTACAGCAACCATCTTTGGAGTAAGAATGCAGGCAGCGCAATCGAGCGTCGGAAAGGTCTTGTCGAACATGGCCATGTGGCCGCCGATGGTGCCGGTCCGCTCTATCAAATAAACCTGCTTGCCCGCGTCCGCGATCTCGAGTGCAGCCTGGATGCCGGCGATGCCGCCCCCGATGATTAAAGTGGCCGGGTGGACCGGTGTCGCCTTGGGCACGGCTACGAGAGAAAAAGGAACGCCACGGACCGCACAGGCCACGATCGCCTTTGCACGCTCGTTGTCGTTATCCGTGACCGCACCGTGCTCGCGGAATGAGGCAAGACAAATCTCGTCCGGATTCGCGCCAGCCAGCATCATCGCGCGGGTAAAGACCGGCTTGAAAAAGCCTGGCGAGTCCCCGGCCAAGACAATCCGATCCAATCTCTCGCTGCGAATTTCTTCGGCGAGCGCCTTGGAATTCAGTCGCGGGCGGAAACCCAGAAGCCGGACTTTCTCAACTGCCGGCAGGTTGGCTGCGTATTTTGCGATTGCCTGGAGGTTGATGACACTATCAGCCAGGCTCTGTGCGAGGAAAACGCCGATTCTCATGCCTTACCCCTCCCACCAAAATCACCGCAGCGAAGGGCTCGCCGCCACGGTGCCAAGGCATTTACAGCGCGTGTGTAGGATCGATTGAGAGTAACGCGTGCATCTTCATGCGATGCACAATGGACCGATTATATTTATCTAATATGATTATGCAAGAGGTTTTTGAATTTTATTTCAGTTTTCAAGTCGAATTGCCTAACGTCCACATTTCTACGTCGCACTCGGCGAACGATTGGATGATCTTGCAGCGTATGAGTCGTATATATATTTTCTACATCTCATTAGTGTTGAAATATTAATCAATATATGCTTCCGGAAACGCCCGGCGCAAAAATCCGGGTGCATCATTCCAATATGCATCATTCCAATATTTTGAATGCTCTGCCGCATGCATGATACGACGCAATCAGCCGAACGAAATGCATCATGAGCTGTGGGCTATATCGCCCAAAAAATGAGCTATTTGACCACAATCTCAAAGCGGCGATAAAAATCCCCAATTCATTCCTCTTACTCCACCGGTGCGCGTCTTTCTAATTTATTCATTACAAATAGTATAAATCGCATTGTCATAAAGAGACAAACCATGGCGCCAAACAGCCCCCATGGCAGGGAATGTGCTTAGAGAATACCTCAATATATACTGGAGCCTTCGGCAAACTCCCAGAATGTCGACTGGCTCCTAACAGGTCCGTGCGTAAAGGCTCAGATAGAGAAGGCATTCTTGGCTTGCGCTCGTCAAAACTACTCCCAGAACGAACCGGCCATTGTTTTTTTTGTCATTCCACCCAACCGAGGGCACATGAAGTCGGTGTATCCGGACTGTAAAACGCGCGGTTAAGCAGCATCAGCAAAGTGCCGTCCCTCGCTCTTGGTTTCGCGCGGATGGCGGAATATCGGAATGAGGCGCAGGCAACGCTAATCGGGGGAGACGGCTTATGAAGCGGGAGGGCTTTCATGAACGGTGAGCGTCAGACTGTTCTCTACGAACAGAGTATGGACCCGGGATTCCTGGATGAGGTCTACAACATCTACGGAGGGGAGAAGATCAAGGATTGTATCCAATGCGGGACTTGCAGCGGATCCTGCCCCGTATCCTGGGCCATGGAAGAGACACCGCGTCAGATCTTTGCCATGATCCGGGCAGGTATGCGGGATCGGATCCTGGACAGCCTCACGATATGGACCTGCGCATCATGCTATCAGTGCGCGCAACGCTGCCCGCAGGAGATCAAGATCACGGACATCATGTATATGCTCAAGCGCATGGCGATTCGTGAGAATCGACAACGGAGCAAGCATGCCCGCGCCCTTTCCAAGGCATTTGTGGAAATCGTCAACAAGTACGGCCGTAATCGCGAGACCGCCCTGATGATCAAGTTCATGCTGGCTACAAACCCGCTGGGCTCGATTTCGGCAGCGCCGGTCGGCCTGAGCCTCCGCTTGCACGGTCGGCTGCCGCTGGGAGGCTCCCGGGTGCGCGACATTGACGGGCTCCGTAAGATCGTGGCCAAAGCCCAAGAACTGGGAGGTGAGTGAATGCGATATGCCTACTACCCCGGATGCTCATTGGATGCAACCGCCCGGCCGTACCAGGAGTCGGTCCATGCTGTCGCCAAATCGCTCGGTATGGACCTGGTCGAGATTGAAGACTGGAATTGCTGCGGCGCCACGGCATACATGAGCGTCAACGAAGTGCTCTCCTTCTGCCTCAGCGCCCGCAACCTCGCCCAGGCCCGTCGTACCGGAGACCAGGTGGTTACCGCCTGCAGCGCATGCTTCACCAATCTCCGCAAGACCGAGGTGTACCTCGCGGAATCCGCAGAAATCAAGGAGAAGGTGAACCTGGCCCTGGGAGAGGCAGGAATGCATTATGAAGGCGGCACGGTCATCAAGCACTTCCTGCAAGCAGTCGTCGAGGACGTAGGGCTGGACCGCATTAAGGCCCTGATCAAACGCCCCCTGCACGGATTGCGTGTGGCGCCTTATTACGGGTGCCAGATCGCAAGGCCCTACGGCATCGAAGATGACACCGACAATCCGACCATGCTGGACCGTCTGCTCGAAACGCTCGGCGCTACCCCCACCTACTATCCGATGAAGACCATGTGTTGTGGAGGAGCCTTGATGGGGACAAACGAACCGGTGGCGCTCCGGCTGTGCCGCAATCTGCTGCTCTGCGCCCAGCAGGATCAGGCCGACTGTATCGCGGTTACCTGTCCCCTCTGCCAGATGAACCTGGATGTGTATCAAGCCAAAATCAACAAAGCCTACCAGACGGATTTCCACATTCCGATTGTGTACTTCACCCAGTTGATGGGTCTTGCCTTCGCGCTGGGATCTGACCTGTTGGGGTTGCAGCGCTGCATAGTGCCCGCAACCAAAGTCGTGACTCGATTTGCCAGGGAGGCCGTATGAGTGTCCGGATCGGCGTGTATGTGTGTCATTGCGGCACCAATATCTCGGGCAAGGTGAACATATCGGAAGTAACGGCATTTGCCAGAACGCTTCCGAACGTGGCCATCGCCCGAGAATACAAGTTCATGTGCTCCGATCCTGGGCAGCTTCTGATCCAGGACGACATCAAGGGAGCAGGACTCGACCGCATCGTCGTGGCCTCCTGTTCGCCGCTCATGCACGAGCCGACCTTCCGGGGTGCATGCGAAAGGGCGGATCTGAATCGCTACCTCTTCCAGATGGCGAATATCCGGGAGCATTGCTCCTGGGTCACGGTGGATCCAAGCGCCGCGACGGAGAAAGCCAAAGCACTGCTGGCGGCATCCGTGGCCAAGGCCGCAGCCCTTGCGGAACTGCCCCGGAAAAAGGTCCCGGTGAACAATACGGCGCTCGTCGTGGGGGGCGGCATTGCCGGCATCCAGGCTGCGCTGGACATCGCAGAGTCGGGGCGGACGGTCTATCTCGTCGAGAAGGAACCTTCGATCGGCGGGCATATGGCGCAGTTCGACAAGACATTCCCAACCCTGGATTGCGCCGCCTGCATCCTCACGCCCAAGATGGTGCAGGTCGGGCAACATCCCAACATTAAACTGATGTCTTCCAGTGAGGTGGAGGAGGTCGGGGGGTTTGTCGGCAACTTCCGAGTGAAGGTGCGGCGCAAGGCCACCTACGTGGACCATGCCAAGTGCAACGGGTGCGGGCTCTGCTGGGAATCATGCCCTGCCAGGAAGATCCCGGCAAAGCGGGTCATCCGCAAGGGCAAGCTGATCATCGGGAGTACGGCAAACGGCGCCGGCGCCCCCCGGGGAAATGAATAGGCCTGATATCTGAGGCTGCGTGAATCATGCCAACATTGGCGAAGCAAAAAACGATCACTCTGGCTCAGGTCCGCGACCTGCTGGGGGCTGAGGTGTTTTACGGCGAGGACCTCTCCGTCCAGGTAGGAGAGATCGGCGCAGCGGACCTGATGAGTGACGTCCTGGCACTGGGCAAGCCGGGGATGCTTCTCCTGACCGGCCTGGCCAGCACCCAAATGATCAGGACGGTTGCAGTAGCGGGTCTCTGCGGGGTTGTGCTGGTTCGGGGCAAAAAACCGCACGAATCGGTTGTGGCGTTGGCGAGAGAGAGGAAGATTCCGCTGCTCGGCACCTCGCTCACGATGTTCGAGACCGCGGGACTGCTTTACACGGCTATGACCGGCAGGTAGGGAATGGATCCGCCGCAAGAACTCGAAAGCACCTATCTGGTGGCGGGCAGGGATTTTACCAACGCCGGCAGGGTATCGACGGCGATTATGGACACATTAAAACGCCTCGGTGTGGATCCTGAGGTTGTGCGCCGTGTGGCCATTGCCACCTACGAGGCCGAAATGAACATGGTCATGTATGCCGTGCGTGGCAGGATGTTGCTCAGGATTAATCCTCACGCCGTCATCATCGAAGCTGAGGACGAGGGGCCCGGTATCGAGGACATCAACTTGGCGATGCAGGAGGGTTATTCGACCGCGACGCCGGAAATGCAGGAAATGGGATTCGGGGCCGGGATGGGCCTGCCGAACATCCAGAAGCATGCAGATGCATTAGAGATTACATCGGAAGTTTCCAAGGGAACGCGGCTTATCATCCGCGTAAACCAGATGGCTTGAGGAAACCGCGTGGCAGCTCAATATCACCATTCTTTGCGATTCCTCCCCGACAAGTGCTGCGGGTGCATGTCGTGTATGCGCGTGTGTCCGACTATGGCCGTACGGGTTCGCAAGGGACGGGCCATGAAGTTGGATGACCGATGCATCGACTGCGGCGAGTGCATCAAGGTCTGCGAACAGGGTGCGATCGTGCCGCTGACGGATCAGATGGCGGACCTCAGCAAGTTCGACTGCACGGTTGCGATTCCCTCGGCTGCCTTGTACGCCCAGTTCGATGAAGCATTGCCTCCAGGAATCCTGGTCGCGGCTTTGCGACGTTGCGGATTCGCCGACGTGGAGCCACTGTCCCCGGCCTGCGACGCGGTGAGCATCGCCACAGAAATCTTCCTGAGCGAGTACCGGGGCCAGTTCCCCCTGATTTCATCCTTCTGCCCCACCGTCGTGCGGCTGGTGCAGGTTAAGTATCCCGAATTCGTCGGGCAGATGCTCCCGGTCCTGGCTCCGCGGGAGATTTCAGCTAGAGACGCCAAGAAGCGCATGTCGGCGGCGACCGGAGTGCCGGTAGACAGGATCGGCGCCGTCTATATCACCCCGTGTCCCGCCAAGATCGTGGCAATCCTCGAGCACCCTGGGATGACGAACTCTTATCTGGACGCCGCGGTCTCCATCACCGACCTGTATCAGACCCTGGCCCTGGCCGTCTCCAGCGCCCGGGAGGAGGAAGTAAGGATGGATGCGGGCGAAACGGCATCGGGAGTGAGTTGGGCATTCCTGGGAGGCTTGCCAAGATCCGTGCCCGCGGAGAACACGCTGTCGGTTGCAGGTTTGCCCAATGTCATCCGGATACTCGATGACGTAGCCAAGGGCAAGCTCCGGAAATACTCATTCATCGAGTGTCACGCGTGCCCCGAGGGATGCGTGAGCGGCTGTCTCACGGTGGAAAATCCCTACGTGGCTCGCGGAAAAGTCGTCAAGCTGTGCCAGAAGCTCCCGGCCGGCCCGGTCGTAGACCGGGAGGAGGTAACGCAAAGCTACCGGCAGGGTGGCTTCCTGATGGACGAGCCCTTTACCAGCCGGCCGCTCAGGCCGCTG
>CAYGWQ010000292.1:0-6859 GCA_964353465.1 uncultured Acidobacteriota bacterium
CGGTCGGGCTCCTCGACGTACTGTCGAGTACACCTGCGGAGCCCTCGGTCGCGCGCCTTGTATCCATGCCCATCTGCACCGCCTCGCTGCGAAATCTGGTGAGAAATGCGGGCTAGCGGAGGCGTCGCTGGCCCTGCTGCCTGAAGAAGCCGACCAGATCCGGTATTTCGGGCGGCACCTTCATGAAAAACGCTTCGCCTTTCGCCCTGCCGATGATGGTGCCGCAATAGGAAACCACCGCATTGACGTGATACAGGAAGTCGGGCTGGCTGAGGTAGGTGTCCGGTTCGCGGGCCGGATCGAACAATTGCGACTGATGCGCCCGGATTGCCGCCTCCCGCTGCTCGATGTGAGCGGAAACGTCAACAATAAACGTGGGCCGCACATAAGGAGGGAGCATGTAATACAGGATCGCCTTCGGGTGGAAGCGTTCCCGGCCGGTCCGGATCTTTGCCAGCCCGGCGTGGTGCGCAGCCTCGGCCACGAGCCTGCCGGCATTGGCGTGGTCCGGGTGCGCCTCGTCCCAATGCGGTGCCAGGACCAGCATGGGACGGTGTTTCCGCAGGGCATGGATCACCTTAAGACGCGATTCGGGCGTGACCATGACGCCGCCGTCCGGAAGGCCGAGGTTCTCGCGCACCTTCAACTCGAGGATCTGCGCCGCCTTTTTGGCCTCACGAGCGCGGATCGCAGGAGTACCGCGCGTTCCCAATTCGCCGCGCGTCAGGTCGACAACGCCGACCGCATAGCCGCGCGCGGCCATCTTGGCTAATGTTCCTCCGATGTGCAGTTCCACATCGTCGGGATGGGCTCCAAAAGCGAGGATGTCTAATGTCATAGGCTAATCCACAGAGATGAGCTGATGGGTAAACTTCCACGGATCGATACTCTCATATAAGATCTGCGGCAACCGCAGCGAGTGACGCAGAACGAAGTGAATGCCTGCATACTCCTTCTCCTGCAGCCTGCCGCGGGGAGCGAGACTATCGCACAAGCGAGAAACCTGCCGCAAAATGGCGTTTTCGCGCCTCTGCCTGGCTGCCAAAAACCGGATCTCGAGTTTTTCGACCTGATAGGTCATCCGCCGGCGCGAGTTTTTAATCCTGGCTCTCAGCTTGTCCGTCGCAACCACCGGGGCGGCAATGTCACCAAGCTGGCTGTCGAGATCAGCTCTCAGCGATCGAAGACGGCTCGGAACATCGGAAACGGCCAGTCGTTGCCCTAATCCGGCAGCTGCAGCCTCTGATCCCGCGAAAAGGTTGTGCAGCTGCAATCCGTAACGCGCGAGCACCTTGCGGCTGCGCGGATCCAGGATAGTGCCACTCACACGGGGCCATATTACAGGGGGTTCCATGCGCAGTGCGGAAAAGAACGGCTGATCCAGAGCACAATTGAAGATCTCAAGCTCATCCACGACGGTTGCCGCAACCGGCATGATCAGATTCTGCCGGTAGAATGGACCCGGCTTTCGTACCTGCGTGATCGTACTCCTGCCGTCCCCTGTGATGGCGGAGCCTTGTTCCGCAACTGCCGGCGCATATCCGGCATCCCGCAAAAGCGTTTCCTGCTGTTCGCATGCCTCTTCGAGAGTCCTATCGCCCGCGTGCGGCGGCAAGCCTGGCGCGAACGGTTCACAGCCCGGCTGTGATGGATCGAAAAGAATCAATCCGGTCGCTTCCATCAGCCTCGCAAGGGTTCGGCCAAATCCACGCGTCAAGTCGGTGCCAGGCGAGTACGCACCCTTTAACAGCGTCAGGAGATCAGCTTCTGCCGCGACCAGCCCCAATGTGCCGGCAATTTGACCGAGCAACGATTCGATCTCGCCGGAGATTTCCATAACAGTGCCCGGCGTGGAGCCGAGTTCAAGACGGCACGGGCCTGCGGAACCGAGTAGCAATACACTCCGTTCAGCCGCGGCAGCCGTCGAATCAATCCAGCCCAATGGGACTGCCGGGATCCCGCCGTCTTCCAGCCACGCCGCCAGCCGCGCGGCGGTACATATTTTCAGCCAGCCGTCGAGCGTGCCGCCGAAAAGGCCGGGGCGCAGGCTCGCCACGACTGCCACGGTTTTCGGAGAGCGCAATCTTTCAATGTTGGAATTGGATCGCTCGCTGCTCCCGAACCAATCGGCCTGCTTCAGAAGCCATTTGCATAGTTCTTCACGGGGCAGCTCCCGATTCTGCGCTTCCGCCGCGCGCAATCGCAGGTTTACGCCATCCGTCACACCAGGGAAAAACTGCCGGACACCGGGCACACCTTCAACAAAGTCGGCAAACAGAGCGGAAATTCCTGGTAGCTCGCGGAGTCTCAATGCTGCGAATGCTGCGCGGTCTCGAGCACGCCGGCTGTTTGAAGGATCGATCTGAGCTTGATCTTTTGATCCTCCTTCAAAGGCAACAGCGGCAGCCGTGCCTCGCCGCCGAAAAAGCCCATGAGGGACATGGCATATTTCAGACCGGGAACGCCGAACAGGCCGGTTACCGCCTCGGCCGGCGGCGTCAACCGGCGTTGCAGCTCAGCCGCCCCCTGCCAGTCACCGGCACGAAACATCTCATACAGCCCGGTGCACATCGCAGGCAAAGCGCAGGCGATGGCGACGATCCCGCCGCAAGCCCCCTGGACCAGGCTGGGGAACAGAGTCGGCGCCGATCCGACCAGAATCTTGAAACGCTTCGGGACGCGCCGGCGGACTTCCGCCTGCAACGGTAGATTGCCTGAGCTTTCCTTCATGCCGGCAATGTTTTCATGCGCGGCCAGCCTTTCAAGAAGAGCCGCAGAAGCGCCAAATCCCGTAAATTGCGGTGCATTATAAATTAGCACCGGAATCGGGGAGTGATCCGCGACATTCCAGAAATGGGCATACAGAGCGTCATCCGACATCCTGGCCCGGTAATAGCAGGGTATGCCGACAAGGGCGTAGTCGGCGCCAAGATCCGCAACCTTCCGTATGAATTCCACGGTGAGACGCGTGGATTCCTTCCCCGCGCCCACTATCATTGTTCTCCCCGCTTCATGGTGATGACGAGCTTCCTGCACAAGGGCGAGCCGCTCTTGATCGGAGAGGAAATGTGCTTCCCCATTCGATCCCAGCACCGTCAGTCCTGCCAAAGGCGCCGCGGCCCACCGGTCCAGGTTCTCACGGAATTTATCGATCAGCAATTCGCCGTCAGCGTTGAAGGGCGAGGTAACAGGAGGAAAAATTCCGGATAAATTCTTGCTCATAGCATTAACCTCTGAATAATCAAACAGCGAAAACCTCGAGGACGCCGAACCTTCCGGCTTACATTCTTCGAGGTCTTCGAGATCTTTGTGGTTTACTCTCCCGGATGCTTATCAGGCGCGAGTCGCCGCCTTCGTCCTCGAGTTCGATGACCAGGGCTTCATTCCCGTAGGCCCCAAGCCGTTCGCCCCACTCGACGATGGTGACTCCTTCCCTGCCGATAAAGTCTTCCAGTCCGACGGAACTCAACTCGCGCTCTCCGCCCAAACGATAAAGATCCACATGATAAATCGGGCATCGTCCCTGGTAGATATTTACCAGCGTAAAAGAAGGGCTGTGGACCGATGTCGGATTTTGCAGTCCCAACCCTTGCGCCAGCCCTCTCGCCAAAGTGGTCTTGCCCGTGCCCAAAGAGCCGCATAACAATACCACAGCCGGGGTGGAAAGCGTGCTGCCAAGCCGGATGCCCAGATTATGGGTATCCTCAGGAGACCGGCTGTTGACGATGCGAACTTTCGCCATTACCGCCGTTACCAGGCACCTGCGAACCGAACTCATTCCTGGCACACTTTCTTAAAGGCTTTTGGCAGATGCGGAAGCAGATCGGTTGCAATCAACGATTCCTCTCCTACATCTGCCGCGGCGAGGTCTCCGGCAAGGCCGTGCAGATAAACGGCTGCCGCCAGGTAATCGGCCAGGCGATCGGGACTGCCGCCGTGGTATCTTCTTCTCCACCCCGCCATGAAGCGCCCCATCATCCCCGAGAGGATGTCTCCGGTTCCTCCTGAAGCCATACCCGGATTGCCCGTAGTGTTGACGTAGAGATGCCCGGAGGGCGTGCCGATAATCGTCTGAAATCCTTTCAATACCGTGAAAACATTAAATCTCGCGGCGCAGTTCCCGGCAACCTCCAGGCGATGCTCCTGGACATCTGCGATAGTCAGGCCCAGGAGACGGGTCATTTCTCCCGGGTGGGGCGTAATAGCAATGGGATGGCCAAGCTCATTGCGCAAGCCTTCGATGTCCCCGGCGAAGGCATTGATACCATCGGCGTCCAGAACGACAGGGACAGGCGCACGCCGGACCACGATTCTAATTAGTTCCTGCGTCGATCGGTTTGTGGAGAGTCCCGGACCAATGACCACAGCATCCGCCTGGGTAAGAAGCTCGAGCACTTGCGCGGCGGCTGTTGCATCGGCCGTCCCTTCCCCTGTCTCCGGCAACCAGACGGTCATCAATTCCGGTACCTTGCCAAGCATGTCCTTTCGAAGGCTCTCAGGCAACATGACAGTGACCAGGCCGGCGCCGGATCGCAGGGTAGCAAGACCCGACATCAAGGCAGCTCCGCTTTTATCCCGTGACCCTGCCAGAGCAAACACATGGCCAAAGGAGCCCTTGTGGCTGTCTCGGGCCCGCCGCGGAAGTGTTCGCCTGACTTGCATCGAGTCTATGAGTTCGATGCGATATTCCGGATTACCGAGAAGAGCTGCGGGTGAGCCGATCGGGGCAATGACGATCCGGCCGGCCTTCTCCGAGGCGGGCGGGAAAATCAGGGCGGGTTTTGGAGCCGTAAAGGTAACGGTTAGATCAGCTTGCACGGTTGTCCCGACGAGGTTGGCAGAATCGGCAAAAACTCCGGAAGGCAAATCAATCGAAACCACAAAGGAACGCGGGCGGGCTTTGTTTATCCACTCGACGACTTCCAGAAAATCCGGATCGATAGGTTTCGAAAGTCCCGTGCCGAACATTGCATCCACAATCACATCCGGATACGGAGTCTGTCCGAGCATCAAAGAGCGGTCTCGAGCATCAGACAGGATTTGAAGCGGGAGAGCCAAGTTTTGCAGCATCTTCCAGTTTTCGAGTGCATCCCCTTTGAATCTGGCCGGATCTCCCAAAATCCAGACCGTTGGAGCGGCGCCTCGAGCCGCCATATGCCGGGCCACAACCAGACCATCACCGCCGTTGTTGCCGATGCCGCAGACCACCAGAACGTTCTTGTGAGAGAGATTCGCGCATTCCCTCTCAAGCTCATCGATGACCGACCGGCCGGCATTTTCCATCAGAAGGAGTGATGGAATGTGGTAGCGTTCGGTGGTCAGGCGATCCACCTCTCCCATCTGCTTCGCCGTGAGGATTTTCATATCATCCCTTTACAGGCGCTGAATGATTGACACTATTCGAGACCGGGCTTATGATTAGCCTGATACTTTTCCCGGTTGCACGCATCTATTTATTTGTGCGTGCAACGCGCGTCGGAGGAAGTTTATCAAGCCCGGTGTTAAGCATAACGGGTCTTGATGGGTAAGACAACTGCTCCTCGTGGGAGAGACTATGAGGCATTCAAAGAAGGCGCTTTACACAGGATTGACGGTATTCATGGTCCTGGGAATGTCGATTGCCAGTTTTGCGGCTACCAGGAGGCATGGAGATGTCGAGAATATCGGCAATCGAAGCATCGCTACAAGGGTTTGGGGCATCTTCCCGAACTTTATCTCCCTGGAAAGGGAGATTCAGATCGGACAGCAGATATCTGCTGAGTTTGAACAGGCCGCCAAGTTGGTGGAGGATCCCGTCGTCAGCGACTATGTCGATCGCGTTGGCCAGAACATTGTGAAGCATTCGGATGCCAAGGTTCCCTTCCACATCAAAGTTGTGGATACCGATGAGGTAAATGCGTTTGCTTTCCCAGGCGGTTTTTTCTATATCAACAAGGGGCTGCTCCTGGAGGCGGAGAACGAAGCGGAACTGGCCGGGGTGATGGCCCACGAGATCTCCCACGTGATCGCGCGCCATGCCACGGCGATGATGTCCAAACAGCAGATCCTGCAATTTGCGCAGATTCCGCTCCTGTTTGTGGGCGGATACTGGGCTCAAATGGCGCTCCAGAATGGCTTGGGGCTCGGGATCAACCTCGGGCTGCTTGGCGTGACGCGCGAATCCGAGAAGGAAGCCGACCAGCTGGGAATCCAGTACCTGTGGAATTCGGGATACGATCCGAACAGCTTTGTGTCCTTTTTTGAAAAGCTGCAGGATAAGGAGAAGAGTAAGCCCGGAAAGCTTTCGGGATGGTTCCGTACGCATCCCTATACGCTGGATCGCATCGCAGCTTCCCTCGACGAGCAGCGCTATCTGCCTGAGAAAGAGAATTACATGGTCAACACCTCTGAGTTTGACCGTGTGAAGTCCCGATTGCTCGCCATCGACAATGCGATGAAAGCGGACTCCCAGGCCGCGCAGGTTGATCAGAAGAGGCCAACGCTGAAGCGCCGCACCAATACCGGGGATGATCCGGCCAACGATCCGGACAATCCGGATCAGAAAAAGAGCAAGCCGACCCTGAAGAAGAAGGACCCTGACGGCGGAGACATCAAGAAGTAGTTTTGTGGCGAAAAGGGGACATTCCGCTTTTCCAGGCAGGACATCCAGTTGGTTACAGCAGGCTGGAAAAGCAGAATGTCCGCTTTTCGCTATCCGTGTGAATTCAGTGATTTCCGGACCAGGAGCCCCGATTTTCGGGGCTCTTTGCTTTTGCCGAGGTTCAATAAGCCGGTTCTCTATCTGGTTTCTGTCGCGAAATTGGATTGCAGAATGTGCCGTCCGAGCCCCGGAGGGGCGGAAAGATAATAGCCGGGGGCG
>CAYGWQ010000293.1:0-6852 GCA_964353465.1 uncultured Acidobacteriota bacterium
GCAGACAATAGCCCCGGCCGTGAGGCCGGGGTGTTCAGGCAATCGAAATGAGCGCCGAAGGTGCGGCACAAGATATATGTGCCGGTCCTCCGGACCTCAATTCATTGTTTCCCGCAACCCCGCCCTCACGGGCGGAGCTATTCACTACCGGCGCTTCGCGCCTCACCGCCTTGCGTTTCTGTGGCGAGAATCCACTCCTACGTGTAAAGGACCTACGTGTGAGTAACAATAAATACACGAAGGTGTTTTCGTGTATTTCGTGTATTTCGTGGTTATTGTTAGGCGAGGGCGCCGGTGGCACACGGCAGCGCGCCGAACTTGCGCGTGCGGGAATGATAGTCTTCCAGAGCTTCCTGCAGATCGCTTTCGTCGAAGTCCGGCCACAGGCTCGGGCAGAAATATAGCTCGGCGTAAGCAGCCTGCCAGAGAAGGAAATTGGATAGCCTCTGCTCTCCCGCCGTACGGATAACCAGATCAGGATCCGGCACGTCCCGTGATGTCAGAGTGTTTGTGAACCGTTCTTCATCAATCTCCTCCGGCGCCAGGTGGCCACACAGAACCTGGAGCGCGAGGGAGCGCGCGGCCTCGATCATTTCATACCGGGAGCCGTAGTCCAGCGCCAGCCGGAGATGCAGTCGGGTGCAGCTGCTCGTGGCCTTCTCGACATGGGCGAGCGCCTCCGCGACCTCGGGTGAGATGCGGTCCCGCCTGCCGAAGGCGGACAAGCGGATGCCGTTTTCGATCAGGGCATCTCTCTCCTCGGTAAGATAATGAGCGAAGAGGCGAAAGAGGGTCTGCACCTCCGGCTGCGGGCGCTTCCAGTTCTCGCTCGAGAAAGCAAACAGGGTCAGCACGGGAATCTCGCAGCGGCATGCCGCCTCGACCGTGCGCCGCACCGCGCGCGCGCCGGCTTCGTGGCCCTTCCAGCGCGGCAAGCCCCGCTGTTCCGCCCATCGGCCGTTTCCATCCATGATGATCGCAACGTGACGTATTCGGTTCATCTCATCCTCAACTGTGCGATGGCAGAGGGTGAATGCCCGACCGGAGAGACCTGGACACGCCGTTGCGCATGCGCCCCAGGTCGGGCAGGAGACCGGAGAGCTTTTCGAGATATTCCTCCAGGGCCAGCCGTCCTTCGGCGCTCAACCGGTAGGTGCTCTTAGGCTTTCGATGCTCAAAGCGCTTGACACAGATCACATATCCGGCCTCTTCGAGTTTGCGCGCCTGAACGCTGAGGTTCCCGTCTGTGGTCTGCAGCAGCGCGCGCAGCTCCGTGAAACTGAGCGACTCCTGCACCACAAGCGCGGAGAGGATCCCCAACCGCAGCCGCTCATGGATCATCGGATCCAGATCGTGTGGGGTGGGACGCGCGGATTTGTTCTTGCTAACCATTATGCCTCCAGGCGATGTACGCGCCGAAAACCAGGTGCAGCCATCCGAAACCGACTGCCAGCCAGGCCAAGCCGAAGTTCTGGGGCAAGGCGACAGCCCCCGCCGCGGCCGCCAGCAGGCACAGGCCCAGGTAGCGCACTGGCGGCACCGAGACCAGGCCGCCGTTGGTGATGGCGGCGCCATAACAGCCGAGCCAGATCGCCGGCAACCAGCCGAGATTCTGGCTGCGGATGGCAAGATGCGTCAGGATGGCGCCGACAAACAGCGCCGGGCACAGGCTCCAGAGCAGCTTGCGCACCAGAGGAGCCTCGATCCGGGCCTGCGTATGCTGCGACTTGCGATAAATGCCGCAGGAAACGATCGCAATCGAGATGCCCAGAACGATCCCCCAGATATGCAGTGCAAGTTCCCGGAACGGGCCATCCCCCCACGGGGCGCCCGTGATGAAGAGATTACAGGCGACACCGGCAAGCGCCGCACCGCCTGCCGCCATCATGCCTTTGCCCGGCACCGCAGTGAACCGTCCGGCGGCGTCCAAGGTCCTGCGGATGTATTGGAGATTCTCGTGAGCCGTTTCTGTCTGGGATGGATTCACCACGGAAGCCCTCCTCAAATCAAGTCCTTGATATCACGATGGCAATAATGAAGTCAAGTACTTTATTATATAAAGTGATAAATAGGCCCCGCGGCACCCGATCATCCCGGCGCGTACCCGGCGGCTTTAATCGGAAAAAGGGAATGCCGGCCCCAGCTTGCGTGCGATCCGGTCCTGGATCCAGTGCCTGTCCCACCATTCCACCGGATTGACAGGCAAACCATGGAGGAGCACGGCGAAGTGCAGGTGGTCTCCCCCGGCGAGGCCGGTATCCCCGGTCTGGCCAATGATGTCGCCGCGCACGACCTTCTGGCCGGGAGCGGCTGCTATCGTGGAGAGATGACCGTAGAGGCTCATGATGCCGCAGCCGTGATCCATGAGGACGGCATTCCCATAGATGCCGAAATAGCAGGCAAGAACCACGATCCCATCATTGGCGGCCTGCACCGGGGCATGGCGGGTTGCCGCCAGATCATAGCCCAGGTGGGTCTGGCGATCCACCTCCCGGCCCTGATAACGATAGGTTCTTTCATCGGCAAAACCAGCCATCACCTTGCCGTTCTGCATCGAGACAAAAGCCTTGCTCCAGAGAAACTCCGGGCGAGACTGCCTGGCCAGGTCTATGAGCATCTCGGCGTCCTTCCAGCGCAGATCCTGGTTGATCGCAAGATAGTTGTCGAGCAGATTGCCTCGGTCCTGAAGCTCCGGGGTCTGCGACATGATCTCGGGGACCACTTTGCCCATGAAGGCGTCGGACAATTCCACGGTGTCTGCTTTGAATTTTTTCGGGATAAACTGATCGATGAACCTCAGCTCCGCCTCGTTTTCGGCGGCATCGGCAGCCACAAGCCGCACGTCGGGAGAACTCAGATCGTAGGGTACGGCAAAAAAGGCAAAGCGCTCGCCCTGATTGCCTCCGGGCAACGGATACCCCGGGAACCACCACTTGCCGGCGCGCACCCCGTCACGTACCGAGGATGAGCCGACCCGGTAGACCACCGCCTCACAACCTCCCTGGGCAACAAAGGTCTCCGTGGAGATCACCTGCAGCGACGGCGGGGAAAGGCGCACGGGCAGGTTGATTTCCATGCTGGCCGGCGCCGGATGCCGCAGCCAGGTTCCCGCGCGATCGGCGGTTACGCGAATCGTTCCCTCGCCGGCTTTCAGGCCGGTGATGGTCTCGCGTCCCACGGTAACCACGAGCTTGTCGCCTGCGGTACGCGAACCCCAAAATGCCAGTGCGGAGGGCAGCGCGTAGGTTTTTTCCGCGAGGATCACGCTCCGCTCCCCTTGCAGGAACTCGACCTTCACACGACTCAATCCTCGCTTGCGTTCGGCAATCTCGACCGTTACCGGCGTGCGTTTGCCGATCACCGGAATTGCGGGTTTAATGCTGATTTCGGGCGGAGGGCCGACCCAAAGTATCTCCACTGCCAAACCGGCGAGCACAAGCAGCCCGGCTGACAAAAGGAAAGCACGCGGCAACAAGCTTCTTTTTTCAACCATTTCTCTCATGGATTTCACTCACAACGGGCGGCACTGCCCGCGTTCTTGCCCGTCTTGCGATGACATCTCGAAAATGGCACAACTGACGGCGTTGGTTCCACGATCGCCTTGGATCTCTCGATTCCTACGGCCGACATCCGTGATTCATGCGCGCTAATGGTAACACACGGTGTGCAGCGGCGGGATAGCCTCCCAGGCAGGCGTCGCCGATTGGCCATTGCAGTTGCGTAATCTCTGATATGATTAGCGGCATTGGGATGTCAGGCGCTCCCCATTGCCGCCAGCTTGGGGAGATAGCGCGTTCACTCCAGCACCGAGGGTCAGGAAATGAAGATCGAGGTTAAAGGCAATCAGGTCAACTATCAGCTGGAAGGCCCCCATTCGGCCCCGGTTATCATGCTCAGCCATGCGTTGGCAACCAACCTGACGCTCTGGGATCTTCAGGTGGATGCCCTGATTCGAGACTTTCGCATACTTCGTTACGACACGATGGGGCATGGAGGGTCGGATGTTCCGCGAGAACCCTACACCCTCGATGAACTGGCCCGCCAGGCTGAGGATCTCCTCGACCTGCTCGGGATCGGGCAGGTTCACTTCCTGGGAATCTCGTTGGGGGGGATGATCGGCCAGACACTGGCGCTCAAACGTCCGGAATGCCTGGCAAGCTTGTTGCTCTGCGATACCACAAGCCGCATCCCTGCGGAGGCACAGCCCCTCTGGCAGGAGCGGATCAAGATTGCTGAATCGGATGGAATGGAGCCGTTGGTCGAGCCGACCATCGCGCGATGGTTTTCTCCCTCCTTCCGCGCTGCCCGGGCGGATAGGGTCGACCGTGTGCGCGGCATGATCCGCGCGACCGCGCCGCTGGGCTACTCGGGCTGCTGCCGGGCGATCGCGATGTTTGATCTGACCGCACGCATCCATGAAATCAAGTTACCGACCATGATCCTCGTCGGGGAAGAGGACCCGGGGATGCCCGTCGCCATGTCGCGGGCCATTCAGGAACGGATTGCCGGCTCGGAGCTGGTGACCATCCCTTCCGCTTCACATCTGTCAAACATGGAACAGCCGGAAGCCTTCAACCGCGCTGCAATAGCTTTTCTAAACCGGACGCTCGGCAAATAATCCCGCCAGGAAGGTTCATCCATGTGGCAGCACAACTACACACCGATCGCGGAGAACCTCGCGATTTCAGCTCTTGTGGCCGCCTTGCCGGTTTTTTCCCTGCTTTACCTTCTGGGGGTGAAGCGCAAGCCTGCATGGGTTGCCGGTCTTTCGGGAGTGGCAACCGCCGCACTCGTGGCTATGTTTGCCTACCGCATGCCAGCGGGCACCATGCTGAGCGCGACCGCCTATGGTGCGGCATTCGGGCTCTTCCCGATCGGATGGGTGGTCTTCAATGCCATCCTGCTGTACCGCATCACGGTCGAAACCGGGCAGTTCGATATCGTCAGGGATTCGGTGGCCTCCCTGACCGAAGACCGGCGCCTTCAGGCTCTGCTCATCGCGTTCGCCTTCGGCGCCTTCATCGAGGGTGCTGCCGGCTTTGGAACCCCGGTTGCTGTTTCGGCGGCGATGCTGGCCGGGCTCGGATTTCCGCCGTTTTATGCCGCCGCTATCTGCCTGCTGGCTAACACCGCGCCGGTCGCATTCGGCTCCATCGGCACTCCCATCTTGACTTTGGCCGGAGTGACCGGCCTGCCCATGGATCGCCTGAGCGCCGGCGTCGGGAGGATCTGTGCCCCCATTTCGTTGGTTGTCCCGGGCTACCTGGTTGCTGTCATGGCCGGCTGGCGCGGGCTGAAGGGCATTCTGCCCGCCGTAGCGCTCTGCGGCCTGTCTTTTGCCGGCGTCCAGCTGCTGGTATCAAACCTCGTGGGACCTCAGCTTACGGACATTCTAAGTTCCCTAGCCGCCATGGGAACGCTCGTTGTGCTATTGGTGATGTGGAAGCCGAAGGACCGATATCATCTCGAGGGCAATACCGCGACCGGCGTTCCAGCCAGACACCACTCCCGCGGGAGTTGGTTGCTGGCCTGGGGGCCTTACCTGCTCCTGGTGGTGTGCGTCCTACTCTGGGGCTGGGCGCCGATTCAGAGCCGGTGGAATGCGGTCACCATCACCTTCGCGTGGCCCGGGCTGCACAACGCAATCCTGCGCATGCCGCCGGCGGTAACGGCGCCTGTCCCTTATGAGGCGCTCTTCAAATTGAACTGGCTCTCCGCCTCGGGCACGGCCTGTCTGGCGGCCGCAATCGCGTCAGCCCTGTTGCTGCGCATGTCTGTGCGCCGGTTCGGCAAGGTCCTGGCACAGACCGCCGGCCAGCTGGCGCTTCCTACTCTCACGATCACCTCCGTGCTGGCGCTCGCCTTCCTGATGAACTACTCGGGAGCCACAGCCACGCTCGGGCTGGCATTTGCGGCTACGGGATCCGTGTTCCCCTTCTTCAGCGCCATGCTCGGTTGGCTGGGAGTGTTCCTCACCGGTTCCGACACGTCCGCAAATGCGCTGTTCGGCAACCTTCAGGTAGTAACCGCCGGGCGCCTCGGCCTTAATCCTGTTCTGATGGCGGCGGGCAACTCAAGCGGCGGCGTCATGGGAAAGATGATCAGCCTGCAGAGCATTGCGGTTGCGGCAGCAGCCACCGGAATGTTACCACAGGAGGAATCGAAACTCTTCCGCTTCACTCTGCGGCACAGCGTTATTCTGGCCAGCATCATAGGACTGATAACCATGGCATACGCATATGTCATACCTTGGTGGGCGCCATGAACTGGCCGCGATAGGAGACAGGAGTCAGGAGACAGAAGACAGGAGTCAGGAGACGTAGAGTAGATCGGTTCTCTGCTGCAGGATAGGCTCCGACTTCCGACCTCCGACATCCGACTTCGCTTTTCTGTCTCTTGTCTCCTGATATCGATGGCGTAGTCGTGATTCTTGCATTCGGGTGCGCCTTAAGTTGCGGGAGACAACATAAAAAAGCCAGACATCAGACTACAGAGTCTGACCGTCGGAGGTCTGAAGTCGGAGGTCGGTAGATAGGCGACCATTCCGCAGCAGGCTGCCAATTCCATTATCCTGTCTCCTGACTCCTGATTCCCGCCCCCAAACGCAAAGGGCTCGAGGAATGTCTCCCCGAGCCCTTGATGACGCTCCGAAAACGGAACGGAATTAGTACATGTCACCCATGCCGCCGCCGCCCGGAGGCATGGCAGGAGTCTTCTTCTCTTCCTTGATCTCCGATACCAGGGCTTCCGTCGTCAGCAGCAGGGCCGCGATCGATGCCGCATTCTGCAGCGCCGTTCGCGTCACCTTCGTCGGATCGATCACCCCTGCGGCCACCAGGTCTTCGTACTTCT
>CAYGWQ010000294.1:0-6818 GCA_964353465.1 uncultured Acidobacteriota bacterium
GATGCAAGGCGCCGCGACGCAGGCGATGTGGTGACATCGTCGAGGAGCGGCAACGCCGCAGATGCCCGCCCGCCGCCGCGCCCCTTCGGGCTGCGGCCCGCAGGCCCGCTGGCTGCGTTGCTCGCTCCTTACATACCACCCCGGGTATGCTCGTCGCTCGCGCCTTGCCAGCGGGCCTGGGGGCCAGCAGCAAAGTGGGCCTGTTATTTTGTGACAGACCCTTAGATCCCACTCCCCTTATTTTCCTCCTTTCGCGGGCACAAAGGGATCTCTATAATGCGTAAATCTATATGGAACCTATTTCTGAATACTATTACTCTCACCGGTTGAAGCTGCATTTTTGGGACTGGGGCGGAGAGGGGAAACCAAACCTGGTCTTGGTGCACGGCAGTCGCGATCACGCGCGCACCTGGGACCTGGCAGCGGAGGCGCTCAGCGAACATTTCCGGATTGTGGCCCCCGACCTGCGCGGCCATGGGGACAGCAGCTGGGCCCAGGGGGCCATGTACAGCATCCCCGAGTACGTCCTCGACCTGTCAGCCTTGATCGACATCGTCGGAAAGCTCCCTGTGTACCTGATCGGTCATTCTCTGGGGGGAGCCGTGGTGCTGCAATATGCGGGCGCCTACCCGGAGCGGGTCCGGAAGCTCGTTTCCATTGAAGGGTATGGCCCGGCCCCCGGGAAGCTGGTCCCGCGGCCTGCCCACGAACGGCTCCGCGAATGGATCGAAAACATGCGCGATTACGAGCGGCGCACTCCTCACCGTTATCCGGGTCTGGGGGCGGCGGTCGAGCGCATGAAAGAAGCAAATCCGCACCTCACCGACAGCATGGCACGGCGATTGACGCTGTTTGGGGCGAACTGGAATCCGGACGGCACGCTGGTATGGAAGTTTGACAACTATGTGCGGGCCTTCTCGCCTTATGGGTTCAACATGGAGGATGCGCAGGAGATCTGGCGTTGCATCACCTGCCCCGTTCTTCTGTTTCGCGGGCTCGACAGCTGGGCAGTGGATCCCGAGAAGGACGGGCGCATTCATGCCATTCCGGATTACCGGCTGATTAACATCCCAAACGCGGGGCATTGGGTCCACCACGACCAGCCGGACATTTTCATCGCGGAAACAAGAAGATTCCTCCTGAACCAGTAAAGGCTTGGTAAAGCGCGTAAATTCCGATCGCAATTGCGCTTGCAGGAAGGGTGCCTTCAGTGCTAGTTTCTCACTTCACGCTTCCGACACGGAGTTAGCGATCGTCCGGCTGCCCAAAGCGCGCCGGCCGATGCCATCTCGCAGAACTCATCTAACTGGGGAGAGTCGCATGGGAAATCCATTATTCATCACAAAACCTCTAAGCATGCTTACGGCAGAGGCACAGGAATCGGGTGAGCACACGCTGAAACGTGCTCTGGGCCCGCTCAACCTGATCACGCTGGGCATCGGCGCCATTATCGGCGCAGGCATTTTTGTCCTCACGGGCGCGGCAGCCGCCCGATATGCGGGACCGGCTATCGTGCTTTCCTTCGTCCTTGCGGGTATTGCCTGCGCCTTCGCGGGGCTCTGCTACTCTGAGTTTGCCTCGCTGATTCCCATTGCCGGCTCGGCCTACACGTACGGGTATGCGACCCTGGGAGAACTCTTCGCGTGGATCATCGGGTGGGATCTCATCCTGGAATACGCTTTCGGCGCGGCAACAGTGGCCTCCGGTTGGAGCGGCTACCTGGTGAGCTTTCTACAGGATTGGGGCATCCACATTCCTCCGGCGTTGACCGCCAATTGGCCCACTGAGATGGTCTTCTATATGAGCCGTTGGGAGCGGCTCGCAACCGTGCTGCCGACCCTGACCGAGAAGGGAGTGGATCCGGCAACCCTCCCACACGCTATCGGCTATTTCAACCTCGTGGCTTTCCTCGCCATCGCGATTGTAACGATCATCCTGGTGATCGGCATCAAAGAGTCCGCCAATGTCAACTCGGTCATCGTGATCATCAAGGTTGCGATTGTGTTGCTCTTCATCGGAATTGCCGCGGTGTATGTCTTCAAAAACCCAGAAGTCGCTGCGAAAAACTGGAAGCCTTTCATCCCGCCCAACCAAGGCATTTTCGGCTTTTTCGGCTGGTCCGGCATTGCACGGGCTGCGGCAGTGATCTTTTTTGCCTACATCGGTTTTGATGCGGTTTCCACGGCAGCGCAGGAGGCCAAAAATCCCCAAAAAGACATGCCCATCGGCATCCTGGGATCGCTTGTGATCTGCACGATCCTGTACATTCTGGTTTCGGGCTTGCTCACCGGCGTCGTTCCCTACACCGCTCTGAACGTGCCGGATCCTGTCGCGGTCGGCATTGATGCCACGGGAGTGCGCGCCGGCAGCTTCCTGGTCAAGCTCGGCGCGATCGCGGGCCTGGGGAGTGTGATGCTGGTGATGCTGCTGGGCCAGTCGCGGGTGTTTTTCTCCATGTCCCGTGATGGGCTGCTGCCCAAGTGGGCTGGCAAGGTTCATCCCCGGTTCCGCACGCCCTACGTCTCATCCATTACCGTTGGGATCTTCGTCGCTATTTTTGCCGCAACGGTGCCGATCGGCATCCTGGGCGAGTTGGTGAGCATCGGCACGCTGCTGGCATTCGTGATCGTATGTGCGGGCGTATGGATACTTCGCGTTCGCCGCCCCGAGCTGCACCGGCCGTTCAAGACGCCCATGGTGCCGCTCGTGCCGATACTCGGCATCGCCGTTTCGCTGCTGATGATGCTCAGTCTTCCCCTGGATACCTGGCTGCGTCTGATCATCTGGTTGGCGATTGGTATGGCGGTGTACTTCGGCTACGGCCGGAAAAACAGTGTGGTGCAAAATCTGCCCAAGAAGTAATCCCCAGAACAAAGAGGACGCAGAGAAAACAACGTTTCTCTGCGTCCTCTTCCTCTCGGATATCCGCTTCCCTGCGATCGCGTTGGTTGCTGCCCGGCAATCAGGCGCTTTTGCGAAGTTCGACCAGAACTTGCCGTGCTACCGCCTTCAGCGTCTCCAAGACACCTGAACCTTTAATGGCCACAGCTTCGAAGACCGGCTCGCCCCGGGTCAACAGCAGTTTGGAAAGCTGTTCCACAGGCATCGCATTCGGCAGGTCGCGCTTGTTCAGCTGGAGCACATAAGGGATTTTGCCAAGGTCGAACCCGTGTTCCTTGAGATTTTGATCCAGGTTCGTAAGCGATTCCAGGTTGGCGTCCAGGCGCTCTTCCTGTGAGTCGGCCACAAAGACCACACCGTCAACGCCGCGGAGGATCAATTTGCGGCTGGCATCGTAAAAAACCTGGCCGGGGACGGTGTATAGATGGAAGCGTGTGCGCAATCCCCGGATCTGCCCCAGATCGATGGGCAGGAAATCAAAAAACAGCGTCCGATCGGTTTCGGTAGCCAGGGAGATAAGTTTCCCCTTATTCTCCGCGTTCGTGATGTCATAGAGATACTGCAGATTGGTTGTCTTGCCGCCCAGGCCGGGTCCATAGTAGACGATTTTGCAGTTAATCTCGCGTGCCACGTAGTTTATGAACGTCAACTTTAGAACCTCTCGCGCAGAAAATCAGCTTTTTGGTTTAAAGAAGCTAAACATCTTGTCAATGTCTTCGTCCGTGAAGTAGAGGGGCGGCGTCGATCCTGAGGCCGCTTTCGAGCCTAAGCCGCTGGTTTCGGTCTTGCGTATGAAACCGCGAAAAACCTCCTCCAGATACGCGGTCGCCCGTTTGACTCTGAGCCGAACCATCCCGAGCGAAACGCTGTCGTCGAATACCACTACCAGGGAGAATCTCTTGGCAACATCGGATATGTGGATGCTGCGGCGCTTCCCTTGGTGAAAAAGAATCGAGAACTCAGGCTCGCCAACCAGACGAGCCAAACCGTCCGTAGCAGCAATGTTGGCAGCCGCAAGCGATGAAAGCGCGGTCAGGTCAATGCCACGGGCGGGACCTTCAAACGCGATCTGCTGACCGCTGCGGTCGATCAAGAGGACCAATTCCGCCCGCAGGTCTCTCTGGGTCATCGCCAGAATCGACTTCAGGCGCAAATACTCGGCCTCGTATAATACGATGTTGCTCGGACTCATCACTGGCAGGCACCTCGCAGACTCAGACTGGGGTATCCAATTGATAAATAAGATAATACGGCTGCAATAGACGTAACCTCGCTGCGAGTTGGTAAACCGGCAGGAGAGGCTGCAATGACCCTATCCGACCTTACCCTTGACTTATCGACCAAATTCTCCTAATAATAACTCTCAAATTTGACTTGTTGATTTCAGCGCTACAGATGGGTGATTTTAAAGCGCTTAGTGGTTTTTTTGAACAAAAGCTACGGTTGAAGAGCCGTTAGGGAAAGAAGCAGGCAGCATGGCGAAGGGTTCAAAGGCAAGCAAGCGGAGCAGTGCAAAACCCAAGGCGAAATCCAAGCCTGTCAAAAAAAAGCCTGCTCCTTCGCGAACAAAAATCCCGAGCAAGACAAAGACTAAAGCAACGGTAAAATCGGCGAAAGCCGCCAAGGCCGCAGGTGCTCCGGCGATATCGGGCGCCGCATCAAAAAAGGCAAGTTCTTTCAACAAGATAGCGGAACCCCCCCGGCTCTTGCGAGAAACCAAAAGCACCACCGCTGCCCTGTCGCTCCTCGAGAGAAGCATAAAGCTTATTTACCAGAAGGAATTCAAGAAAGCCCGGAATGAATTAAAATCCCTTTTGGAGAGCTATCCTGCCGAGTCGGAGATCCTGGCGCGCGCCAGATCCTACCTTCAGATTTGCGAACGGGAAGAAGCGGCACACCGGAAGCCGGCTCTCGGCAATGAGCAGCTTTACACACTGGGAGTGATGGAACACAACCGGGGGGACTACGACAAGGCAATCGCCAATTTTCGGAATTCTCTGGATAAAAACCAAAGGTCCGATCATATCTACTATTCTCTGGCGGCATCCTTGGCAATGAAGGGAGAAAGCGCCGAAGCCCTCCGTAACCTGCAGCAAGCAGTCGAACTGAATGAAGAAAATCGGGTCTATGCGAAAAACGACTCGGACTTCACTTCGCTTCACGGACAAAAGGAATTCGACGACCTCATCGGCTGGAGCCCGACTTCCACAGGCGGGCGGCCATAACATGGCGGATAGGAACCTGCACAGTGTAGTCTCCATTGGAGGGGGAACAGGATTATCCTGCCTCTTGAAAGGGTTGAAGAGGAGGGTCCTTGACCCGCCGGTGATCGAAGCCCCGCTTATCGAGCCGTGGATCAAGCGCCTGACCGCAGTCGTGACCGTGACCGACGACGGCGGCAGCTCCGGGCGTCTCAGGGAGGAGCTGCAGATGCTTCCGCCCGGCGACATACGCAATTGCATGGTAGCGCTCAGTGCGGATGAATCTCTGCTCTCGCACCTGTTTCAATATCGATTCCCGGGATCCGGCCAGCTGCAAGGGCACAGCTTTGGCAACCTCTTCCTCACCGCACTCACCGGCGTGACCGGTGATTTCCTGGAGGCCGTTCGAGTCAGCTCCGACGTTCTGGCGATTAAGGGCAGGATTTTTCCGGCCACCCTCCATGATGTAAGGCTTGAAGCGGTCCTCGAGAACGGCGACCGTCTGCATGGCGAATCCGTGATATCGAAAAGCCGGTCGCGCATTGTCTCGCTGGCCCTCTCGCCTCCCGACTGCAGGCCTGTGCCGGCGGTGATTGAGGCGATCCGCAAGGCGGATCTCATCACCGTGGGGCCAGGCTCGCTGTTTACCAGCTTGCTGCCCAACCTGCTGGTTCCGGGAATCGTGAGCGCCCTGAGAAAGTCTCCGGCCCTAAAGATCTATATCTCCAATCTGATGTCCCAACCCGGGGAAACAACCGGATTTTCGGCCGCAGACCACGTGACAGCCATCTACGAGCACACCGGCGACAGACTATTTGACTGGATGATCTTGAACAACCAGCCGATACCTCGTATGGTGCTCGCCAGGTACCGTCGGGAAGCAGCCATGCCCGTCGTTGACGACCGCAAGCGCATCGCGGCCCTGGGGCTCGCCGTTTTTGAAGATGCCTTGCTGGCTCGCGGCCGCGTTGTCCGGCATGATCCCGACTTGCTGGCCGAAGCAGTTCATAAGACATTTCGCAGTTGGCAGGCAGCCGGCAAACATGTCCGGGAGGAGATTTCCATCCAACCATGAACAACCTGTGCATTCTCATAATGGCCGCGGGCAAGGGTACCCGCATGGTCAGCAACCGCGCTAAGGTTCTGCATAAGGTTTGCGGAGTCCCGATGCTGCGCCTGATCTACCGGGCTGCGGCGAGCCTGGAGCCGGAGAATATGTTCGTAGTGATCGGCCAGGACGCCGAGCGCGTGCGCGGGGTCCTGGATGGTCTTCCGGTGCAGTTTATCCTCCAGCAGGAGCAGCTTGGCACGGGGCATGCACTCATGATCGCTCGCCCGCAAATCGAAACCAGACAAGGCGATATTTTGGTGCTTTCCGGAGACACGCCGCGCCTCAGGCCGGGAACCCTTCGCAGGCTCGTCGAGCACCATCGGCGGAGCCGTGCCACCACCACACTTTTGACCGCAATCGCCGACGATCCGTTCGGCTACGGCCGCATCCTGCGCAACGCCGGAGGACAGATCGAGGCCATCGTCGAAGAAAAAGATGCCGCGCCCGAACAGCAGCGTTTCCCAGGGGAACTGGGGGACCCGCGCCGGGGCGTCGGCTTCCAGTTGGATGTTGCGGACGGTCCAATCGAAGAGGCTCCTGGCCCGCTGCAACTCGTCCAAGGCGTCGCCTCGCGCCCAGAGACTGACATCGCGCAGCCACACGGC
>CAYGWQ010000295.1:0-6804 GCA_964353465.1 uncultured Acidobacteriota bacterium
CTCACCGTTTGTTACAGTTGACTCAGCTCGTGAGCCCTACGGCTCACGCGCCCCTTCAGGGCTCCATGCTGCTTCCGCATCCAACCCCGGGCTTGCGCCCTGAATCGTTTTACACAAGTCGGGGAACGATAATGATAAGCACGGAGAATTCCTGCTCCGCCCTTTCAGAGCTCTATGGTTTGACGCGTCGCATCCCAGGGCTCACGCCCTGAGCTTTGCTATATCGCCCTTTCAGGGCTAAACGCTGGTCAATGTAAAGCATGATTCCAATGGAGTATTCGTCTATTCCTTGAAACCCCGAAGGGGTGAAGCAGCAGAGCCCAGGGCGTGAGCCCTGGGTATCGACCGGAAGAAGGAAAAAACCCTGAAAGGGCGAAGCAGATGCATGCTTGAACTTGTATATAACGATCAGGGCTTGCGCCCGGGGCTATTCTCTTTCCGCCCCTTCGAGGCTTGCCAAAAGGGCGGAGCGAATTTTGCGACAGAAGCGGGCTAGGTTCGGCCGGAGTTGGCGGCCGAACCTCTCCCAGCGGGGTCTGCTGCCGCCTGCATCAGGACTATGCTGAGCAGGATCAATCCCCCGCCCGACAGCTGCAACGGAGTCAGCCGCTCCTGCAATATGAAATACGCCAGCACAAGTATGCAGGGGAGTTCGGCAACACTTACGATCGAAGCATGGAAAGCACCGATCCTGCGGATGCCGAGGTACATCAGGTTCATCGGCAGCACGGTCGAGAGGACTGCCGAGGCGACGATGAGAACCCATTGGGCGGCCGAAAAATCCATGGAGAGCCAATCCCTGGAGGGCAGCAGCGCCATCATCGCCGCGGTTGACACGGTGGATGTCAGTGTCGTGATGACCATGGGTGACAGGTCCCGGGTGAGCTCGTAGCCATAGATGTTCATAAAAGCGTAGGTTGCCGCGGAACTCAGCGCCAGGCCCAATCCCAGCCCGTCGATCTTGCCGGTGGTTCCATGGAACGGATCCACGGCGAGCAAGGCGCCGGCCACGGCGGATAGCAGCGCCAGTAACTCCCTGGGTGCCACGCGATGGTTTTCCACAACCATCTGGTACAGAAGGACCAATCCTGGATAGGTGAAGAGGATGATGCTTAGCAGGGATACGTCAATCCGCTGGGCTGCCCAGAAGTAGCATACGGACAGGGCGAAATTGCCGAGCAATCCCTGATAGATCAGCCCGCGGGCCTGATGAGCACGCAGTCTGGGCATTCCCAGCGACAGCAAGATGGGCCACAGGCAAACCATGGCCACCAGATTCTGTACTGTCAGCAATCCCGCGGGCTGCAATCCGGCTCGATAGGCAAGTTTGATGACTATCGCCGCCGCTCCATAGGAGCAGGCCGCCAAAAACATCAACACAATGCCTAAGAAACGGGACATGCCGCTGCTCACCTGAGCGGATGGCTACATGCCGAACTTCTCGATGAGTTCCTTCTTGCCCAATCCCAGAATGCCGAGTTTTGCCCCGACCTTCTTGAATGCCGCAATGGCCGTATCCAGGTGGTGCTTTTCGTGAGCAGCGGAGAGCTGGGTGCGGATGCGGGCCTGTCCTTTGGGAACCACCGGGAAAAAGAAGCCGACGGCATACACACCCTCGGTGAACAGCTCGCGCGCGAAATCCTGCGCCAGTTTTGCGTTGTAGAGCATGACCGGCACGATCGGGCTCTCCCCCTCTTTGATGTCAAAACCGGCGTCCTTCAACAGGGTGCGCCAGTATTTTGCATTCCATTCCAGCTTGTCGCGCCGCTCGGTGTTGGTGAAGATCAGGTCCATCACCTTCAGGGCTCCGGAAACGATGACGGGCGCCACGGTATTGGAGAAGAGGAACGGGCGTGCCCGCTGGCGGCACATTTCCACCAGTTCCCGGCGCCCGCTGACGCAACCGCCGGAAGCGCCGCCCAGCCCTTTGCCGAGCGTGGTCGTGATGACGTCGATCTTGCCGAAAACGCCGCAATGCTCGTGGGTGCCGCGGCCGGTCCTGCCGATAAAGCCGCTGGCGTGGGAGTCGTCGAGGAACACCATCGCGTTGTGTTTTTCCGCGAGAGTGACGATTTCATCCATCTTGGCGAGGTCGCCGTCCATGGAAAAAACTCCGTCGGTAATGATCATGCGGAAACGCTTGTCCTGATGCTCCTGCAGCTTCTCCTCGAGATGTCCCATGTCGGAATGCTTGTAGCTGTCCTGCATTGCCTTGCACAGACGCATGCCGTCCACAATCGAGGCATGCACCAGGCGGTCGGCGATCATGACGTCCTGATCGTTGAGGCACGCTTCGAAGAACCCGCCGTTGGCGTCCATACAGGACGGGAAGAGCACCGTGTCCTCGGTGCCGAGGAACTCGGTCAGCTTGTTTTCGAGCTGGCGGTGAATGTCCTGTGTGCCGCAGATGAAACGCACTGAGGACATGCCGTAGCCGCGTGTCTCCAGGCCCTCGTGCGCGGCCTTGATGACCTCGGGGTGGCTCGACAGCCCGAGATAGTTGTTGGCGCATATATTGATGCACTTTCTCAATCCCGAGCCGGCCGGGAACTCCACTTCGATATCCGATGACTGCGGCGAGCAGATGTAGCGCTCATCCTTGAAGAGACCGGCGGCTTTGATGCCCTGAATCTCGGTCTGATACCAATTCCGTGCTGCGTCGTTATAGGCCATGACTCTCCTCGACAATTGAATGTTTTATGAGTGCGGTGCTCCTGGGCCCGGAATACGGGAGTGCAAACCCCGGAGGACGGGCGGGAAAGTCCGGAGCCATCCCGGCTGCCCATACCGCCGCATCCGCAGGGACTGCCTAGGTTTTCTGGAATCTACGCACCATCGCGACGATGCTCTGCACGGTATCGAAGGCGACGGGCGTGGCGTCCGCATCCGGGATCTGGATGTTGCATTTTTTCTCCAGAAACCGCTTGAGCGACACCATGGAAAAGGAATCCACAATACCGCCAGAGATTAACGGCGTGGTTTCAGTGACCTCACGGTCATCTCCCTCCTCAATGTACTCTCGGATTATATAATCGCGCACTAACTTGGTCAGCTCATCCATATTCAGCCTCTTTCCTGGTTTGCCATGGCGACCGGCCCCGGTTCTGCAGGCGCGGTTCGCCGGGATTTCACGTTTGGCGGACAAGCGCCTGGTCATCGCCCCAGGCATCCGCACGCTGTTGTCAGTCATTCATAATGGTGGAGATGTCTCCAACCGGCTCCTTGAATTCCTTGCACCGCAAGACGCGCCGCACGATTTTGCCGCTGCGGGTCTTGGGCAGGGCGTCGATGAACTCGATCTCCTGGGGCATCGCGAGAGGCGAAAGCCGCTTGCGGATGTGGTTCATGATTTCCAGTTCCAGGTCATCCGACGGCTGAAACCCCGGCTTTAAGGTTACGAATGCTTTCACCACCTCCATATTGACCTTGTCTGGCTTGGCAACGGCCGCGGACTCGGCTACCGCGGGATGCTCGAGCAAAGCGGATTCGATCTCAAATGGACCCACGAGATGGCCGCCGGTATTGATGACATCGTCGTCCCGCCCCACGAACCAATAATAGCCATCGGAATCAATCGATGCCCGGTCACCGCACAGGTACCAGCCATTCCTGAACTTGGCCTGAAATCCTGCCTCGTTATTCAGATAGTACCGAACCTGTGACGGCCAGCCCGGCCGGAGAGCGATCAGGCCCGCCACCCCCGTCCGGTTTACGGGCTCGAAGGTCACCTGGTTCAACACGGTCGCCGTGATGCCCGGAAAAGGCCTTCCCATGGAGCCGGGCTTGATCGGCATCCCGGGGAAGTTGGTGATCACGATGCAGCCGGTCTCCGTCTGCCAGAACGTGTCGTGGAACTCCAGGCCGAACACCTCGCGCGACCAGATTACTGCCTCGGCATTCAGCGGTTCGCCGACACTGCACAGATGGCGCAGGCAGGAAAGATCCTGCTTGCGGACCTGCTCGTTCCCCTCCTTCATGAGCAGCCGGATTGCCGTCGGCGCCGAATACCAGACCGTGACGCGGTGTTTTTCGATGAATTTGTACCAGCGCTCGGCGCCAAAACCCGAATCCAAGACCGCCTGTGTGATGCCGTTCACCCAGGGACCAATGATGCCGTACGACGTTCCGGTGACCCAGCCCGGGTCTGCGTTGCACCAATAGATGTCATCCGGCTGCAGGTCCAGCACCCATTTGGCCGTGAGGTACTGGGAGATGATGGAATAGTGGACATGTTGCGCGCCCTTGGGCTGGCCTGTAGTCCCCGAGGTGTAGTGCAGGACCGATGGCGATTCGGCATTTGTCGGGTAGACCTCAAACTTCTCCACCCGCGGCGCCTTTTCCATCTGAAAGGATACCTCGCGCTCCTGCAGCGGAGCTTCCCCGGCGTCCACAACGATGATGTGCCGCAAGTCAGGCAACTGACTGCGGATTTTGCGCACCTTGAGCACGTGTTTCTTCTGGGTAATGATCGCCGTGGTCTTGGCGTTTTGGAGCCGCACGAAGAGCGATTCATCGCCGAAGGCGGAAAACAACGGCTGGGCGACCGCTCCTGTTTTCAGGATGCCGATAAAGCCGATGTACAGCTCGGGTACGCGGTCCATGAACAGGCAGACGCGCTCGCCCGGCTGAATTCCCAGCCCTACGAGAAACTGCGCAATGGTGTTGGACAGAATGCGGACGTCGTTATACGTGAACCGCTTCTCCGTGCCCTGATGGTCTTCCCAAATCAGGGCCAGCTTGTTGGCCATCCCCAACCGGCAGATGCGATCGCTGCACATCCAGCCGATGTTGATGTTGTCCCCCTTCTTGTAGCCCAGCTCCCGTTCGGATATAGACCAGTCAAAGTTTGCCGTGAGTTCCTGATACGTAGGATAATTGCCCATATTCCGTCCCGATCCTATTTCGTTAATGTTCCATCTTCCAGTATGACGATGGCACTTGTTTGCCCGGTGTGGTGAGCGATGGAAAGCTTTATGCTCCGCACACCCAATCTGCCGGCCGCCGCTTTCAGCCGGCCATGAAGCACCACCTGGCAGCCACCGTTGCCTCGGGGCGCCACGTCCACTTCACGAAACAACGCCAGATCGCTTACCTGAACTCCCAGTGCCTTACACATCGCTTCCTTGGCCGCGAAACAGGCGGCGAAGCGAAGTGCCGGTTTGCTGATGGCACTGCAGTAGGTGATTTCCTCAGGTGTGAAAATGCCGTCGGCAAACAGCCATTCGCCCCGCGAAAGCTCTTGCTCGACGCGGCTGGTTTCCAGAAGATCAATCCCCAGACCGAGGATCACAGCGGAACGACCCCTTCGCGAGCTTCATGCAGATGCTGAATCCGGTTGCCGGCACTTCGGGCCAACCGTCATGAGCCACGCCACAAATTAACCGATAGGTTTTATATCTTGAGAGTGACGCGGGGGCAAGCGAAATTCACTGGCGGGAATGCCCGACTTGATTCCATATTCCGGGACCAGTCCGGGCTTGCTGCATTGATGCCTGCGATCCCCGCGAGCAACGGCAGGCAGCGGTTGGTGGTAGGATAGAACTGGCTGATACATGCTTCCACCGTACGGAGATGCGCTGGAACTAGCCTTGCCTCAGTTTCTCATACAAAAACTGCTCTGCATCAGGGTGGGCAAGCCAGGACTGCAGCAAATATCCAATCCTGTCCTTTTCGCTGATCAAAGCGGTTCCGCTCACCGTGGAATCGAAACGATTCTTCAAGGCCGGTTCGCATAAAGACCAGTCCAGGTCCGTTGCGAGCGGCGAGATGCCGGCCTCGCAATCCGGACTGAATTCCCCGGAGCAGAAGTATTCGATGATGGTTGCTTCCAGAAAGAAATTTCCGTGCGCAAATCCCGGAGGTACCCAGATCCACTCGCAGAAATCCATTTCCGGCCGGCCCGGCATATCGTAGGCAAGGATCTTGCCCAGGCTCGGCGAACCCTTGCGAATATCAAGAATCAGGTCGACCATGTGCCCGGCCACGGTTCGGATCATCTTCCCCATGTGAGGATTCCACTGAAAGTGGAGGCCCCGGACCGTCCCCGGCTTCGAGTGGCTTTCGTTGCACTGGTAAAATTCGACATTCTTCATGAACGGTAACTGCGGATGGCCATGGTAGTCGCTCTTCCGGAAAACCTCGGTAAAGTAGCCGCGATGATCACGAAAGCGCGCAAAACGGATTACCTTGATTTCCGGAACCACCAAGGATCTGACTTCCAGGATTTTCAACTATCCTCCTCCCTATAACAATCCCAGCACAGTAGTGTAAACACCGTGCGGTCAAAACAGCCGATCGGGAATCAGGCCGTCGCCACCTTGTCCGAGAGATGGGAACGCACGAGGCGTCGTCGCCTCTCAGCCCGGTTGGCCCCATAAGTTTGCCGGCCCCGTGCACCACCTATCTACCACAGAAAAGATTCCCGGAGTGAGATCATTTGGAGTCGGGAAGCAATAATCACAGAGACCGCTCTGCAGCGCTGCAGTTGCCGGAGGATGGACATCCGGCTGGGCGGTTGCGGTCGCCGGCTGTGTTGCCGGCTCGCCTGCTGCCGGCATGACAAAATGAGATCCGAACCTCCTCTATTATTATCATAAATACCGGACGCACTTGTCGCTGGAGAAGGACGCTCCAGAGCCGAGAGCCATCCAGTCCGCAAGCCTCGGGCCGATGATTGAGTTTTCCGAGGTTGAAGGCCTGCACTACGGATACGAACGACGGGCTGCGTGACCTGCCGGCTTCTGCTCGCGTAAAGCTCCAACTGTGCTGCGGCCCTTTACCGTCCCAAGTGTCTGCCGCGCCAGG
>CAYGWQ010000296.1:0-6792 GCA_964353465.1 uncultured Acidobacteriota bacterium
CCCGATTTCCTCGGAGTGGACGCCTGTTTCCTTCGATAGCGCCTCCCAGCTGTACCGGACCTGCTCGATGCGATGCTTCCCCTCGGCGTAGGGGACGCTCACGCCCGCTATGCCTCGCATCTTCCGGAGCAGGTAGTTGTTGTTTAGGACTGCGATTTCGGCGACCTCCTTCAGCCCTCGGGCTCCCAGAGCCATGGCCCAGGCATAAGACCTCAGCACGACGGGCGCCACGCCGCAGAACGGTCCTACCTTGCCGATGCTGTCGGGGCGATCGTAATTGAGCCGGTACTTGTAGCCGTCGAATTCCAAAACGGGCACTGGCAGAAATCTCGCCAGCTCGTGGGTAACGCCGGCAGCGCCCACCGCCGGGCCGCCGCACCCGTGCGGCGATGAGAAGGTCTTGTGGAGGTTGAAGTGGCAGAGATCAAAGCCCGCGTCGCAAGCCCTGGTGATCCCGAGGATGCCGTTGGCGTTTGCCTGATCGTACGAGCATAATCCGCCGGCCTCATGCACTACCTTAACGAATTCAGCGATGGCCGGATTGTAGATACCCGTGTCCTCAGGATTCGTGATCATCAGACCCGCGGTCCTGTCGGAGACGGCGGCCTTCAATGCGCACAGGTCGGGATAACCATGCTCATCGGGGTACAGGGTTATGATCTTGAATCCTGCTGTTCGGGCGCAGGCTGCATTGGATGGATGCGAAAAGATCGTGGTAATAATCTCGTTCCGGCCGGCAGCACCATGCACCTGGTGATAGGCCCTGATGATCGAGGCATTGGTGTAGATTGCCGCGGAGCCGGCCGCTGGCTGGAATGTGAACTGATCCAATCCCGAGATCTCTTTGAGGATCTGCTCGAATTTGAACATGATTTCCAGGATACCCTGGACGGTCACCTCGTCCTGAAGGGGGTGAAGGTCTGCGATCTTTGGCATCCTGGCCAGCTGGTCATTGATTTTGGGGCTATATTTCATGGTGCAGGTGCCTTGGCCCACATCAATATTTAAGTCTGCGCCTAGGTTTTCTTGTGAGAGTCTCAAGTAATGCCTGAGCACCTGCGGCTGTGAAAGCTCCGGCAGCGCCGGGGGCACCTTTCGGCGCATTCCCTCCGGCAATAGTGCTTTCGGGTCTCCGACAGACTTTTTGATGGCCTCTTCCACGCTCGGCACCAGGATTCCCCGGCGCCCGGCACAGCTCAGTTCCATAATGACAGGCTCGTTCCACCTGGCCTGGTGGTATTCTCGCATCCGGGGTTTCCTGGCTTCCTTGTGAGGATGGATCGATTCCTGCTTTTTCATGCCACCACCTCCTTCAGCACTTTTGCCAGCCGGTCGATATCGCTCTTGGTGTGGATCTCTGTAAAGCTGTAGAGAGCACTCTGACCGAGCTCCGGGAACTCTCCTGACAGATCCTTCCCACCGAAGATATCGCGTTCCAGGAGCGCCCGGTTGATCTCCGCTACGGTCCAGCCGGTGCCGTCGAAGTTGACCGCGAATTCCCCAAAATGCAGAGTTTGGAAAACCGGGCTCTGGACGCCCTCAATCTTGGCCAGGGTCTGTTCCGCGTACTTGGATTTGGCGAGGACGGCTTCACCGATCTCTGCCATGCCATGAGGTCCCATAAGCGCGAGATAGACGCCGGCGGTAATGCCCCACAAGGCCGCTGCCGTCCCCACCCACTCCTTTCCTTCCTCTCTGCGGGCAAACGAGGTCCTCTCATAAGCAACATCGCCAAATCCATATTCACCCGGCACGCGGGTCGACGTGATGCCGAAGAGCCGCGATGGGTATTCCATGACGTATTTCTCCTCATCGCGAGTAGCAATGAATCCGGCCTGACCGCCGCCGAACTGCATGTGCATCCCGAGAGGCTGTATGTCGCCGCAAACAATGTCTGCGCCATAGTCGGCCGGGGGAGCCAGGATTCCCAGAGAGATGGGATTAGCGCCGACGACGCTCAGGGCGCCGTGAGCGTGTGCTGCCCGGGAGATCGCTTCTCCCCAGGCTTCAATGACACCCAGGTAGGACGGATTTTCGAAGTATACGGCAGCCGACCGGGAGGAGAGTGCGGCTTCCAGGGCGTTGCGGTTGAGGCAGCCCGATGTGCGATCATAGTCAATGAGCCGGATTTCAATGTCGGGTTTGAGGTAATCCCTGAGCTTGGAGAGCTTTCCTGCGCTCAGGGTGCGGGCAACGAGCACTTCGTGCCTTCCCGTAATGCGGGAAGCCATGCGCAGCGCCGTTGCGGTTGCCTGGAAGCCGTCATAGGTCGGAACGTTGACGACATCCATATTCAGAAGCTCGCCCATCATGCTGGTGTACTCGAAGAGAGCCTGAAACCGGCCGTGATCATCGTAGGGCTCGCCGGCATACGCGGTCAGAAATTCGCTCCGCTGGTTCACCTCATCACAGACTGCCGGCACGTGGTGCTGCCAGCAGCCTGCGCCCAGGAAGCTGAGATATTCCGTGGCAGTCTTGTTTTTAGCCAGGAGGGCCTCCAAATGCCTCTTCAGGGCGTATTCGGATAGAAGAGGCTCCGGCAGGTTCATTTCACCCTTTATGCGAAGATTCTCGGGCACTTCGCGGAAGAAATCTTCCGTGCTCAGGGCTCCCACCTCCTGGAGCATCTGTTCCTTGATTTCAGGCACAGAATTAGGGATGTAGGGATACACGATGGGCCGTTCGTCCTTCATCAATTCCTCCCCATGAAACATGGAAATGGCGCATGCCCCTCAAATGCAGACCGTGCGGATCAGATCCGCCAGCGCATCGCGGCATGCGATGACTTCATCCAGCTTTACATACTCCTCGGCGCCATGAAGTCCGGCGCCTCCCGGCCCGAAGACCACGGAAGGGATTCCGGCATGTCCGAGAACGGAAGCATCAGTCCAGAAAGACACCCCGCCGAAGATTGCCTCGCGTCCGATGCGGCCCAGTGCGGCTTTTAAGTCCTGGAGCAGGTAATGGCCTGACGGGGTGTCATACGGGCGCCGCTCGAACAGGACATTGGCGGAGGATCGAAACTCCTCATCCTCCTGCCGCAGTGATCTCAGGATTGCCTCCACTTCCGCCAGCGCAGTGTCGCTGTCCTCGCCGGTGATCGAACGCCGCTCCATCTGGAGTACGCAGCGATCCGGATAGGTGCTGAACTCCCGACCGCCGGTGATGAGCGAAGCGTGGAGCGACGCCGTGCCCTGGACCGGATGAGCCGGCCCGGATTGCAATCTGCGGTCGAGGCTTTCGAGAAGTGCGAGAACGCGCCCCATGCGAATAATGGCATCGCGTCCCTCGCGAGGCCGGCTACCGTGGGCTGCGATTCCTTCGGTGACAATTTCAATCCAGGTAAAGCCCTTGTGTCCCGTCGCTATGACCAGGTCGGTGGGTTCCGGAACAACGGCTGCATCGGCATGCCGGCGTCGCACCAGGGCTTCTGCGCCCAGGCTGGCATACTCTTCGTCGGCAACGGCAGCGATGATCAGTTTCCCTGCCTTCAATCCGCCCTTCTCAGCCACGGCACGCGCTGCGCCCAGCATCGCTGCCAACCCGCCCTTCATATCCTGGGCTCCCCGGCCATACAACCGCCCATCGCGTATCACGGGATCAAACGGGGCTTTCATGCCGGCGACCCCGACCGTGTCCATGTGACCGCAGAGCATCAGAGACCGGCCGGGCGCATGTGCCTCGAGGATGCCGACTACATTGGGACGCCCGGGAGCGGCTTCCGCGATCTCGGCATCCAATCCCGAGGCGCGCAACTCGCCGGCGAGGACAGCGGCGATGCCCGCCTCGCCGGCGCCTCCCGGCACCAGGGAAGGGTTGACAGAGTCCACAGCAACCAGATCGCGCAGCAGCCTGACGGATGGATCCATAGCATCAACTCCTTCAGCTCACGGGGCTATATTTGAAGCCCGGCGAGACATAGGTAACGAATCTGACTCCAGTTAGCAACTGCCGCAAAATGCCGTTCGACACCTCACGGCAAATCCCCGGAGGCACCATTCCGGCCGGATCTGCGTTCTCCTTCCATCGTATCATCCATGAGGATTTTCCGCTAAAGCACGACGATCTTATCTCACGTATTCCGGCATCGCAAGGATTGCCCACCCTCCGGAACCGTGCTTTCTCAGCGCTCAGCCATATCCGAGCAAGTTTTTCGATCTTGCCGGCACCGACCTTCTTGGTTCCCGGCATTTTCTCAGTGGAGCAATCGATTTCGAATGCCTGGGAGGTTGGCCGGCGCGGATTTCGTGATGGCCGATATTGACTCCGGCGGCTCTCTTCACATAGGCTCTGTCCAGCCATGTCCTGCCGCTGGTCGACAGTGGGGAAAGGATGACACCGATGCCGAAACAACCAGGCCGTCCTTCCGGATCCGCCGCGCTTTCGTCCTTGATCCTTCTGCTCATCGCCGGTTTTATTTACCTGGCGTTCTACCCGCTCCTGCCGCCGGCGCCTGTTCCTGCGACCGCTCCTCCCGGCGAATTTTCTGCTGCCCGGGCCGCTGCGCATGTCGAGAAAATCGCTCGCGCACCCCACCCGACCGGCTCGGCGGAGAATGCCGGAGTCCGCGCCTACATCGTTGGGCAGATGGCTGCCCTGGATCTGGTGCCTGAGGTTCAGACCACGGCGGCAGTAAGCTCTACGGCCGGGCTGATTAACGCCGCAACCGTGAGCAACGTGATCGGGCGCATGGCCGGCGGCAGCAACAGCAGGGCTCTGATGCTCGTAACCCACTACGATTCGGTGCCTACCGGACCCGGAGCCAGTGACGACGGCGCGGGGATTGCCACGCTGCTGGAAACTGCGCGAGCGCTTAAGGCGGGACCGTCCCTGAAAAATGACGTGATCTTTCTCTTTACTGACGGCGAAGAACTCGGCCTGCAGGGCGCACAGGCCTTTATGAATGGGCATCCTTGGGCAAAAGATGCGTCTGTGGTCCTGAACTTTGAGGCACGCGGCAGCGGCGGCGCGTCTTTCCTGTTTGAGACCGGCCCTCGCAACGGCTGGCTGGTGCGCCAGTTCGCATCCGCCTGCCCGTACCCGGCCGGGTACTCCTTCCTTTACGAGTTTTACCGGCGCATGCCCAACCAAACGGATTTTTCGGTATTCAAGCGCGGCGGGCTGACCGGCCTTAACTTTGCATACGCCGACGGCTGGGTGCATTACCACACGATGAAGGATAATCTTGAAAACCTCGACCTGCGCAGTCTTCAGCACCACGGCTCCTATGCCGTGGCATTGGCGCACAGGCTTGGCAATCTTGACCTGACGGAGCCAGCCGATGGCGACGTGGTCTACTTCAGCCTGTTTGGGTGGACTCTTTGCTATTCGCAGGGATGGACGATTCCGTTGTCCGCCGCGGTCACTCTGCTGTTGGCATGGGTGGTGCGGTTGGGAATTATAAGCGGCCGTCTTAGCTGGCGGGGCATCATCCTGGGCAGTGCGGGGTGGCTGGGCGCAACGCTCATGGCCACCATCGTCGCCTATGGCGTCTGGCGGATGATTGCACAGACATCTCTCGCGTCTCTAACGCAGTACGGGATAGGCTATAACAGCGGCCATTACGCCGCTGCCTTTCTTGTGCTGACGGCAGCGTTCGTCGCGGGCGCAGGTACGGCCTTACGTGAGGTAACTGCCGACGAGAACCTGGTGGCCGGGCTATTGTTCTGGTGGTGGTTGGCGGCCGTGATAAGCGGTTTCTTTTTCCCGGGGGCCAGCTATCTTTTTGTCTGGCCGCTGGCCTTCGCATCAGGGGGCCTGGGTTACGGCATCAAATGCGGTACTTTGCCCGCGACGCGGGCAGGAGTCCTGATCTGGCTTGTGCCGGCCCTCGTGGGCATTCTTCTGTTTATTCCGCTTGTCTACGCCCTGTTCCTGATGTTGAGCACGGCAAATCTGGTGCCTCTCGCAATAGCCACCGCTCTAATGGTGGGATTTCTGCTGCCGCTGATCCACGCCATGGCCGGCACGAGCGGGCGACGTGTGACGGTATCTCTGTCACTTGTCGCTCTGTTGCTGTTTGCCGCAGGCGTGGCCGCAAGGGGGTATGATGCTGTCAATCCCGCCACCGATATGTTGCTCTATTGGCTGGATGCCGACAGTGGCCAAGCTGAATGGATCAGCACCGACGCGGCTCCGGATGCGTGGACACACCAGTATTTGGGGCAGAATCCCGCAAAGGGCAATCTAAAGGAGCTTTTGGGACTCGACAGGCCGATCCTGAGGACTCCTGCGATCCCTCTGCGCGAGGTGGAACCCGGGCTGGCAGTTTTTGGTATGACATCGGATCATCGGGCCACATGGATTACATTGCTGATCAGCGCCCCGCGGCAGGCGCGGGCTCTTTGGCTCGAAGTTCGCGGTGCCGAAGTGCTGGAGGCGGGGTTCAGTGGCAAGAAGGTAACCGGCCAGACGAGAAACGGCAACACCAGGATCTATTATGTGGGAATTCCCGAGGGTGGTCTATTCCTTGAACTCAGGCTCCCCTCGATGGCCAATCCCGATCTGCGTGTGGTTGCACAGTGCGACGGGTTGCCGACGATACCCGGAATAGCGTATGAGCCTCGGCCGGAGGCCCTGATGCCGGCGCCATGGCCTCCCTTCGACTCGTCTACTTTGATCGCCAAGACGTATCACAACCTGGCGACATCTGTGCCGACGCAGAGACGCCGCGCTCGAAACTAGTATCTGTCGCGAAGCTCATTGTCCAACCCATAGCGCCGGCTGTTTTGAAGTCACATGTGGGGGCGGGCTTTAGCCCTTAAGCGCTAAGTTAAGTCATTTCGGCATCGC
>CAYGWQ010000297.1:0-6760 GCA_964353465.1 uncultured Acidobacteriota bacterium
GACTTTCGCCGGATCGCTTTCCGATTGAGCCTTCAGGGTCACCTTCGCGGATGCGGCACCACCCTGCAGCCGGTCGACATAAACAGGGATAGTAATCGAGTCGCCAAACGGCACCGCCGCGAGCACGTTTAGCAACTGCGCCGACCAGCCCTGGCCTTCAATGGAAACCGACAGACGATAGATATCATGGTTAAGATAAGATGAGGCATCTTGAGGATGCAGCGATGCGTCCGTTGTGGCGGCCTTGCCCGTGTTCGTCACCGTAAAGGCACAGGATGACGGTGTCGCATTTTGCGCTTTCGATGGCGAGACCAAGACGCCGCGCACCTGTGGCCCGGAACCATCCAGCGACCGCACACCCACTTTGTAACTCAGGATGCCGCTTTTGTCCTTGCTCAAATCGATGATGTAGAAGTGCAACCGGTTGGGCGTGTCTTCCCACTCGTACTGGCTCCCGGAGTTGAGCCCGGCGTGAAAGAGCGCGTCGTTCAGCTGCCGGTAATCGGCAATGGTGCGCATCACGGGTGTGCCATCCGGGCGCCTGAAATCGAGCATGTTGATGTCTTCCGGGTGGGCGTCGATGACCCAGTTGAAGCAGCCGTAGCCGGCCGATGAGTCGGCCCGGTCCCTGATCTTGTTGATCAGGACGCCGTTGTCCGGCGTGAAGGAGTCATATCCGATGCGCTGGACCACCTCGAGAGAGTAGGAGTTGTAGGTCGGCGCCCCGGGGCAGAGCGGATCCGTTTTGATGTCGCACGGCGGCATCTTGTCTTTCGGCGCATCACCATCGAGCAGGACGACGATGCCTGCGAGCTCGTTCGGCCTCGGCTCCACAGCCCTGGCGGTGATGGTTGCCACGGCCGGGCCCGACTGTGCCAGTCCATTGCGGTTGAGCTTCAGCACTTCTTCCGGGCGGACAAATTGAAAGCGAATTCTCTCGCGCAACATGAATCCGGCCGGCATGGCTGCCCCTTGGGATGCCGGAACGACCCAGCGCATATGCGGCCCCCCCGGACCGTTGAATGACCCGCGGTCCATGATGTCCCAAACACCCGAGCCCACGCGGTGATAGGGCGTCGAGTACGGATTGTTGTTGTTGTCTCCCGTGCTGAACGCAAAGTGGGCGATCTCGTGGGTAATGGTTCCGGAGTTTTCTCCCTGGCGCATCGAGGAGAGCCCCCACTGCATCTGGCCGGCCAGCCAGGAGGTCCAGGGGACGTATCGAGTAACGACCCATCTGGGCTTGGTCGTGTCGGGATTGCCCCATTCCGGCGGAATGGTGTCCTGGGACTGGAACTTCATTTCGCCGAACTCCTGCCAGACGCTGGTCTCGTCGTACCCGGCGTAAACCCGGAAGATGATGTCATATTTTTGCTTGATATCAGCGGCAGTCATCCCGGTGGCCTGACGCCAGAGTGCATCCGCATCGTTTTCTAGCCGGCCGTCACATGTGTATCCGGCCGGGCATGCGCCGGCCTGGCCGTATTCATTGAGGCCGTACTGGAACAGCTTTTTGGGCATCCGATAGGGACCGTAGACATCCATCGGCGGGATGCCGATCTTGCCCCGTGACTGATCCATCCAATAGCCGTTGATCGTGCGCCCGTGATTGACTGCACTCGGCTTGTTGTAAAAATCAGCGTAGAACTGCGGCACCTGCTCGCGCTTGACCGGGTCGAGCTGCGGGTTGCCGAATGGATCCAATTTCCAGGGCAGCGTGATCACGAACGGCTGATCATCAAAGTCGACCGCGACGAGCGCAATGCGGAGCATGCGTTGCGGCACGAGAGCTGGATCGGCCCAATCCTTTCCCGGAATGGGGTGGTAATCGGCCCACGTCATGTCCTGCTGATCCTGGCATTTCTGCGGATCGATCGGCACCAAACTCACGGCCTTGCCTGCATCCGAAGGCTTCCTGGCCGCCGTGCCCTGAGCCAGAATTACACCTGCTGCCCCCACAGCAATCAGGATGAGCGCAAAACCCAAGGTGAGGGTATACAACTTAACGCGTTTCAGATAGACGATTTTTTTCATAAAGGACCTGTTATGAGTCAATTCGCTGAATATACGCCGGGGGGCAGAATCCAGCTGCCTCCTGGGCCTTTATATCATCAGACCGACATGTAGAGAAAGCGGAAGTTTCCGTGGCAGCAGCCAAGACAAAAACCACGAAATACACGAAAAAGTGCTGGCAACGAGCAAAGGAAACTGGCGCTTCTGCAATCCCAATCGGGGCCTACCGGGCTTTACATCAGGAGAGTGATCCCATTCCAATTCCTAAGGATGCCCTGATTCGGACCTTTCGTGTATTTCGTGGTCTCATACAGCGGGCGTGCCGACTAAAAAGCGTTCCGATAGAGCGCGACCTCCTGCGATCGAGTTCCCGGAGCAATCACGGAGACCACATCAAATCGATAGGCATATTGTCCGAGGTCATAGCGCGCGATGAACTCTTCTCCTGCCATCCGGAGGCTCTGCTGCTTCTCCCAGCCCACAAATTCCCACGGATCGCCGAACTCCCGCGAGGCGCGGGTCTTGACCTCAACAAAGACGAGCGTGTCTCCTTCCAGCGCGACCAGATCCACTTCCCCGCGGCGCGCGCGGAAGCGCCGGGCCAGAATGTCGAATCCCTGCCTCATCAGAAAGCGGCAGGCTATGCGCTCCCCTCTTCGCCCCGATAACAGATGCGGCGCGGCCATGACCGAGTAGTTTTGGTGGGAGGACAAATATTTCAGCGATTACGCTTCCAGCGCACGCCGTCTTTCGTATCTTCGAGCTGGATCCCCTGGGAGAGGAGGCTAACGCGAATCCGGTCCGCGTCGGCAAAGTCGCGGCGCCGGCGGGCAGCCTGGCGTTCTTCGATCCGTTTCATGATCTCGGCATCGAGCAATTCAGGCTGCGGCCGCAGCACCGCAAGCACTCGGTTGATATCCTGGAAGAAATCCAGCGCCGCGCGCGCGTCTCCGCCTGAGAGGACTCCCTGCTCATCGAGCTGGTATGCCGAACGCACAAAATCAAACAGGACAGCGAGCCCGGCGGAGGTGTTGAGATCGTCGTCGAGGGCATCGACAAACTTCTGACGGGCGGCGCTAACGATGGCGGCAAAATCTGCGGACGGCTCGCCCGCACCCGATTTCTCGCGCATCCGCAGCAGGAAGTCCTCAAGCCGTCGAACCGAGGCCTCGGCCTGATGCAGCCCGTCCGTCGTGAAGTTAAGCTTGCGACGGTAGTTGACCGACAACAGCAGGTAGCGGATCGCTTCGGGGGCATGTCCCGCGGCCAGCAGGTCGCGCAGGGTGAAATAATTTCCCTTCGACTTCGCCATCTTTTCGCCCTCGACCAGCAGAAACTCCGCGTGCAGCCAGTGGCGCACGAATGCCTTTCCTGTTGCCGCTTCACTCTGGGCGATTTCGTTTTCGTGGTGTGGGAAAATAAGATCCACGCCGCCGCAATGAATGTCAAAAGTGGAGCCAAGATACTTCATGCTCATGGCAGAGCACTCGATATGCCAGCCCGGCCGCCCCGGCCCCAGTTCGGTTTCCCAGAAATCTTCACCTTCCTTGCGCGCCTTCCAGAGGACGAAGTCCCGGGCATCGTCTTTTTTTTCGTACTCGTCGCTGTCGACACGACCGGCCGTCTGGATGCCGGCAAAATCCTTCTTGCTCAGCTTGCCATATTCGGGAAAGCGCGCGATGCTGAAATACACAGATCCGTCTTTGCGGTACGTGTACCCTTTCTCTTCAAGACGCCGGATCAGCTGGACCATCTCAGCAATATGGTCCGTGGCGCGGGGCAGCAGCGCCGGCAACTCAATGTGCAGGGTTCTGGCATCCTCCAGGAAGGCCTTCGTGAATTTGGCGGTGTAGTCCTTGAGATTCATCCCCTGCGCGTGCGCATTCCGGATCGTCTTGTCGTCGACGTCGGTGATGTTCATGACGTGCAAGACCTTATAGTCGCGGTAGCGCAGGTACCGGGTCAAAAGATCCTGGAAGACAAAGGTGCGGAAATTTCCGATGTGCGCATAGTCGTAGACCGTCGGACCACAGGTATAGACGCGCGCTACGCCCGCTTCGAGAGGCTGAAATGCCTCATTTTTCCCGCTGATGGTATTGTGAAGCACCAACATAGGCGTCCCCGCAACTATCGGTAACGCAGGTTACTATCCCGGGTACGCAGAGTCAAGGAACGGACCGGCAGAGGAGAGCAGAAGACAGGAGACAGAAGTCAGGGGTCAAGGGGTCGAGGGGTCAAGGGGTCGAGGGGTCAGAAGTCAGGAGACAGGAGACAGGAGTCAGGAGTCAGGAGTCAAGGGGTCGAGGGGTCAAGGGATCAGAAGTCAGGAGTCAGAAACCGGGGTCTAAAGTCAGGGGTCAAGGGGTCAGAAGTCAGGAGACAGGAGTCAGGAGTCAGAAACCAGGGATCTGAAGTCAGGAGTCAGAAGTCGGGAGTCGGGAGTCAGGATATGTCCGGTGCGCAAGGCCGAGGGATCTTCTAACGCCTGTCTTCCGTCTCCCGTCCTCCGCCTTCCGTCTCCCGCCTCCCTCCTTCCATCTTCCTCCTTCCCTCTTCCGTCTCCCGTCTTCCGCCTTCCGTCTTCTGACTTCTGTCTTCTGACTTCTGTCTTCTGTCCCCTCGACCCCTCGACCCCTCGACCCCTGACTTCTGTCTCCTGTCTTGCCGATATATCACCTGGGGTGCACGGTGATGCGGAGGAGGCGGAGATTGCCTTGTTCACCCAATGTTGTAACGGTCAATCCTGGCAGCGTCTCAATCTCAGGAATCCGCTCGGCCTCCGTTACGACCAGGATGCGAGATTGTGCCCGGGCGTAATCCGCCAGGGAAGGGGGATCCACTAGATTTGCGCTGATCCGATAGCCGGTGTAGTAGTGGAGCGTCTGGTGAAAATAGCCGTACGTAACGATCGGCTCCCCGCCGAGGTCCGCAGCCAGCGCCTGCCGCGCGATATCCCGGGTTGAATGATAGGCTGCCAGGGCTGGAAAGCCGAATTGCGTTGCCGCAAGCATCAGTATAAGCCCCTGCACAAGAGTAGCCTGGACCGCGCCGCGAAAGAGGCCGCGACGGGCAAGCCGGAAGGCCAGTATTGCGGGGAGCAGCACGACGGCAGACATGACCAGGCCGATCCCCCACGCTGTGCCGAAGCTCACCTGCATAACAATGGGAAATGCCACAGCCACACCGAGCGAGAGAGCGAGGCTTGCCCATCGGGCCATGTTCAGAGCTTTTCGGCAGTCCGGTTTCTCAATGGCTTCGGCCAGGCTGCGGCCCAGCAATAGAGCCAAGGGCGGCAACGAAGGCAAGATATAGCCGGGAAGCTTCGAGGTTGACAGCGAGAAGAACAGGACCGGGAAAAGAGCCCAGCAGGCCAGAAAGACCGTACCTCGATCCCAGGTCCGCCAATCGAAAGCCTTCCATCGCAGCGGAGCAGGCAAGAGCGCCGGCAGCCAGCCGCTCCAGGGAAAAAAGAGGCCCACCAGTATCGGGAGGAAATAGTAAATGGCCTGCTCGTGATGATGGAGGTCGCTCACATAACGAGCCAGGTGGTGATTGATGAAAAAAATGGCAATGAAGGAAAAACCGTTTTCTTTGAATGCGAGCCAAAACCAGGGCAGAGCCACAAACGCTGCAACCAGGGCCCCCGACCAAACGCGCATCCTGCCGAGGCTTCCTCCCTGCTCATCCAACGCCCAGAAACAAAGCAGGATCCCTGCCGCCAGGACGAGCGCGACGGGCCCTTTGGCCAACACCGCAAGGCCCAAAAAGACATAGGCGCATCCGACCTGCCATGATTTCAGGGTACCCTTAACAGCAGCCACGGCAAGCAGCGAAAATGCCAGGGTACAGCAGGTCGTGAACGGCATATCCGGGCTGGCACTGCGGCCGAAGGCGCTGAAACCCACGGTGGTCAGCAGAATCAAACCACCCAGAAGCCCTGCGCGCCGGGACCACAGTTTCGTCCCCAACCACAGCACGGCCGCACTCGCCAGCACAGCACATACGGCGGGCCCAACCCTGGCCGCCGCTTCGCTCACGCCAAAGAGCCGGTAGTCAATTATCGTAATCCAGTAATACAGAGGCGGCTTTTCGAGCCAGGGATAACCCTGGAGCAGCGGCGTAATCCAGCGCCCCGCCTGGCTCATCTCTTCGGCAATGCGGGCATACCGAGGTTCGTCGGCACCCAGGAAGGGGAGTGCTCCCAGGCGGAAAAACAGCGTAGCCAGCGCTGTAAGAATTAACAGCAGATACGGACCGGCGGGGCTGCGAACTATCCTATGTATCACGGCGCTAATCATACACCAGGGAGAAGGAGAAGACAGGAGTCAGAAGACAGGAGTCAGGAGACAGAAGGATCGGGATGGCGGTCCGTTGCGGGATAGTCGCCTATCATCCGACCTCCGGCTTCCGACCTCTGTTTTCCGACCTCCGTCTTCTGTCACCCCACTTCAGTTTTCTATCTCCTGTCTCCTGCCTCCTGATTTTTCCCCCAAAAAGAAAAGGGCTCACGGCATGGACCCGTGAGCCCCTTGTAACGCTCCGCAACAGGAACGGATTTAGTACATGCCGCCCATGCCGCCGCCTCCACCATGAGGCATGGCAGGCGCCTTTTCTTCTTCCTTGATCTCCGACACCAGGGCTTCCGTCGTCAGCAGCAGCGCCGCGATCGACGACGCATTCTGCAGCGCCGTCCGCGTCACCTTCGTCGGATCGATCACCCCTGCGGCCACCAGGTCTTCGTACTTCT
>CAYGWQ010000298.1:0-6756 GCA_964353465.1 uncultured Acidobacteriota bacterium
CGCTGGAGCGGACCAAGGCCGAATGCGCGAGCCGGCGGCAGGCTCTCCAGATGGCGCAGGCCCTGCGCGAGTCGGAAAACCCAGATGTCAGCCAGATTGAATGGGTTGCCGGCGGACCGCAAGTCAGTGTCCGGGAATCACGGCGCGTCAAGGGCCTGTATGTCATTACAGAAGCGGACACAAGAAGCGGCCAGACATTCGAAGATGTAATTGCCTGGCGGAGCGGGCTGATGGACCCCGGGGGAGAGAAAGGCGGACCGGGCGGCAGCATGAAGACCCACCATGTGCCCTACCGCGCCCTTGTGCCCGAGAAACTCGATGGATTGCTTGTGGCCGGGCGCTGCATATCCACCACTCATGTGGCTGCTGCGGCTGCCAAGAGCATGGGCAACTGCATGGCAACCGGTCATGCCGCAGGCATGGCTGCTTCCATTGCGGCCAAGAAGGGGATTCAGCCCCGAGAACTGAAGGTTCCTGAACTTCAGGACAAACTGCGAGCCGACAGCGTCAGCTTTGACATCCGGAATCTGTAATGGGCGCAGGCTCGAGCCTTCTCCTAAAATCTGGGGACGTCCCCCATGTTCACCTGATTTCCCTACCGCGAAATGCGGGAAACATGGGAGACGTCCCTGCTTTTCCTTCCGACATTCTAGGTCCCAGGATCATCGGGCAGGGATGGTAGCTCGCACCGTGCCCCAGCCGTCGGTCCGGTTGCGCGCGTAGCGCAGGTCTCGGAGTAGTACGGTGTGGGATCCTGCAGGGCCCTCCTCCACCCGGACAAAAGGAAAGCGGGCGAACCTGGCCATCGCGGCCATGCCGTCCTGGGATAGGGACTCCCGATAGTAGCGATTCTGCAGGTTCTTATCGAAAGCCTCGAATTGCGGCGGCCGGCTGGACCAGTTCTGGAGATAGACATCGGCGACATAGTATTTGTCAGCCGCTTCCATTACGACGAACCAGTGCCTGATCGAGGCCGGCCGGCCCGGAAGAACTTCGACCTCCAGGATCTTGTCCGCGACCAATGCAGACCCGGATTCGCGCGCGGCCTTCACGACGATTTCGCGGGCCACGGCCAGGCCGCCCACATATAGGAGAAAGGCCAGCCATGCCGCACTCGCCGGATTGAAACCACGCGAGCGGAGGAACTGGCCGATCCAAAGCGCCCCTGCAACACCCGGGATCCACAACAGTCCCTGTGCGGGTGAGGAGATAACCGCGGTAATCAGCGCCAGGATAGAACCGAACACCGCCCAGCGGATACGGCCCCGCTGCGTGGCCGTCATCAGGAACGCGGCACTGCCAAAAATAAGCCAGAGCCAGGGATCAACGATGCTGAGAAGGTCGCCGTAATATTTCCGGCTGCTGAAAGGCAGCCACGGCCGCAGACCGTAGTCGTTCAGGAAATCGAGCAACGTGTGTGAGAGCAATCCGAAGAGCGAAACGTACCAGAGAGGGAAGAGCTTCGGCTGCTCACGAGTCCCCGTTTTTCTGATGCGGCTCACGATCCAGAATGCGCCCGCAAGCCCGAACGAAAGCGCCAGGATGCCGGCTGCGCCGTGCGTCACTCCCCGATGCGAGTCGAGATAGTTCGCGCCGAAAAGACTGCCGACAATCTCAATGTCGGGAAAATTGGCGCCGATCAGGATCGCCGCAGTGGCGAAGGGGGTCACCTTCTCCAATCCGGCCTTGCTGAGCGAATAGCCGACAAGCGTGTGGGCGATGTTTTCCACGAAAAACTTATAACACGCTCACGGAAATTATGGTGAGGGGCAAAAACCAGAATGGAACCCCTGCCCGAAGCCGATCCTCGCCATCGTGCATCGGTTAGTTTTTGTCGCGAAACTCTCTTTTGGGCTGAGTCGTCCGTTAACCAGAGCAATCATGTGCGGGCGGGCTTTAGCCCGTGCCCGGCTTACATAAATGAGAGATCGATACCTCAATGCACACATCGCCTTATAAAAAAATGAATTACGCTCATGAAATCAACCGTATCGTGGTTGTTATCTCTAATGCGCGGGCTAAAGCCCGCCCCCACATTTGACTTCAATCCAGCCGGAGCTATGGGTCGAATAACGAGTTTCGCGACAGAAACTGGTTAGCCGGCTCAGCTGCAAAAGGGGCTCCAACAAGATGCATGCCGTTGACCTTTCCCCTCACAGGACAGGCAAAAGCTGCTTGCCCCTTGAAACGCAGTCTTATATGGTTTTCTCCAATGAGCACGAAAAAGCGCAAAACTCCACCAAAATCCATGGATCGTCCTGCTAAACAACCGGGACCGCCGGCGGAGCCCATCCCCGTTGCACACCGGGACCGGCTCCTGTGGCTATTGCTGCCGGTGTTGCTGCTGGCGTCGCTGATGGCCTATCACCCGGCGTGGCATGGAGGCGTGCTCTGGGATGACAAGGCTCATATCACCATTCCCGAGTTGCGCTCCGCAACGGGACTATGGCGCATCTGGTTCGATCTGGAAGCCACACAGCAGTACTATCCCGTGGTTCACTCGGTTTTCTGGATTCTGTACGCGCTCTGGGGCGACCAGACGACGGCCTACCACATCGTAAACATCGTGCTGCACGCGCTGTCGGCCTTCCTGCTGGCTCTGATCCTGCGCCGGTTGTCGGTTCCCGGCGCCTGGCTGGCGGCCGTGATCTTCGCTTTGCACCCCGTGCACGTAGAGTCGGTCGCCTGGATTTCGGAGCTGAAGAACACGCTTTCGGGCGCTTTATTTCTAGGTGCCGCTCTGTCCTACCTGCAATTTGACAAGGGGCGGCAGAAACGGTTCTATGGGCTGGCGGCGGCCCTTTTCGTGCCGGCATTGCTGAGCAAATCGGTGACCGCCACGTTGCCGGCGGCGCTGCTGGTCGTCTTCTGGTACCAACGCGGTACTCTCGGCTGGCGTCGTGACATCATTCCGCTGCTGCCGTTATTTGCGGCCGGTGCAGGCGGGGGCCTCCTCACCGTCTGGGTCGAGCGAACCTTGATCGGCGCCGAGGGCGCAGAATTCAGTTTCAACCTCATCGAGAGGTGTCTGATCGCGGGGCGTGCCATCTGGTTTTATCTTGGCAAGCTGTGTTGGCCGGCGGATCTGACCTTCCAATACCCTCGATGGCAGATCGACCAGGGTGTGTGGTGGCAGTACCTGTACCCGCTGGCCGTGGTTGCCCTGTTTGCGGGACTATGGAAAGCCCGGAAACGCAGCCGGGCTCCGCTTGCGGCGATGCTGTTCTTTTGCGGAGCGCTTTTCCCCGCGCTCGGTTTTTTCAACGTGTTTCCCTTTCGCTTCTCGTTTGTGGCGGATCACTTCCAATACCTGGCGAGCATAGGAGGGATCACCCTTTTCTCCGCCGCGGCGGTGAGCTTCTTCAAACGGTGGCATGTCCGGCTTGCGCCGGCTGCTGCGGCCGTGATCATCGGGGGCTTGCTGGCCTTCCTGACCTGGAGCCAAAGCCGCATGTACGCGGATGCCGAAACTCTATATCGCGGAACCATCGCCCGCAATCCGTCCTCCTGGATGGCGCACAACAACCTGGGCTCCCTGAAGCTGGGTGGTTCCAGGGCTGACGTAGAGGAGGGAATGGCACATATCAAGGAAGCCCTGAAACTCAAACCCGACTACGCCGGGGCGCGGATGAATCTGGGGACGGCGCTGCGGACGCTGGGCCGTTATGAGGAAGCGATTGTTGAATACAAAGAGACCCTCCGGCTCAATCCGAATATCCCAGAGGCCCATACCAACTTGGGTATTGCCTTGCGTTCGCTGGGCCGTCTCGATGAGGCGATCTTCCAGTTCAGGGAAGCCCTGAAGCTCAAGCCTGATTTGCCCGAATCGCATCTGCTCCTCGGCGAAGCTTTGCAGGAATCGGGGCGTGCCGAGGAATCGGTAGAGCACATCAGGGAAGTGCTGAGGATCCAGCCGGAATACCCCCAGGCCTACAACAGCCTGGGGAACGCCTTCCAGAGGATGGGCCGCTTCGAAGATGCCATCGCGCAATACAAACAGGCCTTGCGAATCAAACCGGACTATGCCCAGGCGCACACCAATCTGGGTGCTGCCCTGCAGGCTTCGGGCCGTCTCCAGGATGCCATAGCGCAACACACGGAAGCGTTGCGCCTCCAGCCGGGTTTATCTGTGGCGCATTTCAACCTCGGAAAGGCCCTGCTGTCGCTGGGTCGCTTGGAGGAGGCAGCGGCGCGATTCAGAGAGGCAATTGCGCACAACCCATCCTTTGTGGATGCCTATGGCGCTCTGGGAAATACCTTGCTGTATCTGGGCCGGCCCGAAGAGGCGCTGAAACAGTACGAAGAGGTACTTCGCCGAAATCCGGAATCCGCCGAGGCCTTTGACCAAATGGGGCTGGCTATGCAGGTGATGGGTCATCTTACGGAGGCAATGAAGTGCTTCAGGGAAGCGTTGCGGCTGAATTCCGACTACGGCGCCGCACACTATGACCTGGGAATCCTGCTGCACAAGATGGGCAGTCTCAATGAAGCGATCGCACAGTACCGGGAAGCGATCCGAAGGTTGCCGGGCATGGCAGAGATCCGCAATAATCTGGGCATTGCCCTCGCTGCCAGTGGACGCCTCGATGAGGCGGCAGTGCAGTTTAAGGAAGCGCTGAGGCTCAAGCCTGACTATGCCGAAGCACGCGCGAACCTTGCCAAAGCCACGCGTTGAATCTTGAGGCTTTGCTTCACCTGTTGTCAGCGATTTTCCTTTTTGAGGAGCTGGGGAATGCCGTCCTTTTTCATGAGCTCCTCAATCTCCTTGATGGTGCGCGGAATGCCGGCGGTAAGGTTCTCGCAGCCGGTTTCGGTGATGAGGATCGTGTCCTCCACGCGGACGCCCAGGTTTTCATCGCGGAAGGTTGTGTACGGCTCGTTGGCGAAAACCATGCCGGGCCTGAGCACCTGCGGCCCTCCGCCGACGTCGTGTGTCGCCATGCCTACGTAGTGGCCGAAGCCGGGCCGCATGCGCTTGAAGAGGTCCTGGGTGATATCAAAGCCCTGCCTGGTGAGGATCTCGCCGACTTCCTTCCGGCACTGCTCCAGGGTCAGCCCGGGCCGATAGACTTTCATGTTGGCCTCGTGAATGGCCAGGGCCGCCTCATAGATTTCTTTCTGTCGCGGCGTGAATTTGCCGTTGGCGGGGAAGGATGTGGTGATATCGATGTCGTAGTAATCAAGGTCCGGCTCTGCGTCGACCACAATAAAGTCGCCGTCCTTCAGCAGGCGGTCGTGTTTGCTGTAGTGGACGTACGGGTGGTTTTCGCCGGACGAGATGATGACTCCGTACGCGCTTTCCTGCGCCTGAGGATTGCCAATACCCTGGTCAGGTTGGCGCCGGCTTCGGGGTAATCCGGCCTATGCCTCAGCGCCTCCCGGTAGTGTGCCGCTGCCTCCTCCAGGCGCCCCATCCCCTGCAGGATGGAACCCAGGTTGTTGTGGGCAAAAGCGAAATCAGGCATGAGCCGCAAAGCCTCCTGGTACTCTGCCGCAGCTTCCTCAGCGCGTCCCATCCTCTGGAGGGTATTGCCCAGGTTATAGCGGGCCAACGCGAAGTCCGGCCTGAGCCGCAATGCTTCACGGAGATGGATCTGCGCCTCGTCAAGACGGTTCAAGCTCTGCAGAACGTTACCGATGTCGTTGTGGGCTTCGGCATAGTCCGGCCTGAGCCGCAAAGCCTCCTGGAAGTGCGCGACCGCCTTGTCAAGACGGCCCATTGCCTGCAACGTGACCCCAAGATTGAAATGAGGCTCCGGGTAGTCCGGGTCGATCCTGATGGCTTCCAGGCATTCCGCCAAGGCTTCCTCCGAACGGCCAAGCTTCTGCAGGGCGTTGCCGAGGTTGTTGTGCGCTTGGGCGAAATCCGGTTCGAGCCGCAAAGCTTCCTTATACCTGGTCACCGCTTCTTCCAGACGGCCAAGCCTCTGCAATGCGTTGCCCAGGTTGTGGTGAGCCTCCGCAAGGTCCGGCTTCAGCCTGAGGGCCTCCAAAAAGTGTGCCATAGCTCCTTCGACGTCGCGATCGAGTTTCAATTTGCCCAGGTTGACATGTGCCATCCAGCATGATGGATTACGGTTGAGCGTGGTGCGATATAGCGTTTCCGCATCGGCATACTGGCGGCTTTGGCTCCACGTCAGCAAGGCCAGAGCAGTTCCCAGGAGCAGAGTCCCCACCACTTCGCCTCCGGGATGAAGATTCCAGAGCCTGACGACACTGGCCAGGCCGGCCGAGAACAGGGCAATGATCGCCACGCTGGCCAGGTATTGGAAATGATCCGCCACGAACGAGAAACGGAATGGAAACACATTGAAAAAGCCCAACGCAGGAAACAGTGTCCCGCCGAAGATCAGTGCCGCTGCAAGAGGCGCACGCGAACGCTTCCGCAACAGCCACAATCCTGCCAGTAAGGCGGCGCCGCCCAGGGGATAAAGCGACTCCCACCCTACGCTTTGGCCGATCTGCCAGCGCGGGTAGACGAAGGTGAGGTTCACCGGCCACAACAGCTTGCTCAGATAAAACCAGAATGCTCGCCCCGCGATGAGAAGCCGTTCAAACCAGGCGAACTGGAACTCCGTGCCCTGGGCGCCGATCAGGCTTTGCTCGACCCACGCGGTCAGCAGCCCCGCGGCGGCGCCGAATAAAAAAAACGGCGCGAGCGGCAACACATCGCGTCGCCAGTTCAGCCGGCCCCGTAGCCACCAGAACACGACCAACAACGCCGCCGGCAGGGTGGCGGTTACCGTCTTGCTCAGC
>CAYGWQ010000299.1:0-6708 GCA_964353465.1 uncultured Acidobacteriota bacterium
GCCAGGTCAGCGATGCCGAAATGACTTAACTTAGCGCTTAAGGGCTAAAGCCCGCACACTTGCCACAATAAGCGCAGATTTCCATGCGTCGCAGGGTGCGCCAAAGGCCCATGGATGACTGCTCCGACCTCCAGGCAGGGTTTGCGGCTTGTCAGCGGCTTCAAGGGTCTGTTACCCTACAACATGTCACTGGCGTGGCTGCATGGCGCTCCGGCGCCCCATTCTACTGACCTGGGGCTACAACAATGCTTGATAAGAACTTCGTGCGCGACAATCTGCAGTTCGTCCGGGACCGCCTGGCTGCCCGTGGCGGCGATTACCCGCTTGAAAAACTCGTCGCGGTGGACTCCGAGTGGCGCACAATCGTCTTGTCCATCGAGGAATTGCGGCGCCAGCGCAACGAGGCTTCCGAGCAGATCGGCCGGTTGAAGCGCAGCGGGCAGGATACTGCGGCGCAGCAGGCCCGGGTCAAGGAGATCGGCGGCGAAATCAAGTCGCTGGAAGAGCGGGCGCACGCTCAGGAAGAGCTGTTGAATTCCATCCTGCACATCATCCCCAATCTTCCCCATGCCTCCGTGCCCGTGGGCCGTGATGAGAACGACAATGTAGAGGTGCGGCGCTGGGGAACTCCCCCGAAATTCGACTTTGCTCCGCTAGACCATGTCGATCTCGGCTCGAGGCTGGGCATCCTGGATCTGGATCGCGCAGCCAAGATTGCGGGAGCTCGTTTCTCCCTGCTCTTAGGGGCGGGGGCGCGCCTGGAGCGGGCGCTGATTCACTTCATGCTCGAAGTGCACACGCGCGAGCACGGGTACCGGGAGGTCCTGCCCCCGTTCATGGCCAACGGGGCAAGCCTCTTCGGCACAGGAAACCTGCCCAAATTCGCACAGGATCTCTTCAAGCTCGAAGGGACCGATTACTATCTCATACCGACCGCGGAGGTGCCGGTCACGAATCTCTACCAGGGTGAGGTCCTGGACGGCGCCACTTTGCCGCAGAAGTTCGTAGCATACACACCCTGCTTCCGCAGCGAAGCGGGATCCTACGGCAAGGACACGCGAGGATTGATCCGTCAGCATCAATTTAACAAAGTCGAGCTGGTGAAATTTGCTCATCCGGCCAGCTCCTTCGAGGAGCTCGAATCCCTTACGCATGATGCCGAGGTAATTCTGCAGCGCCTCGGGCTTCACTACCGCGTCGTGGTCCTGAGCACCGCCGACATGGGTTTTTCCAGCGCCAAAACCTATGACATCGAGGTCTGGCTTCCCAGCCAGAACCGGTTCCGTGAAATCTCTTCCTGCAGCAATTTCGAGGCCTTTCAGGCCCGCCGCGCGAATATCCGGTTCAAGGATTCGGACGGGAAACGGTCATTCGTGCACACCTTGAACGGATCCGGTCTGGCCGTCGGCAGAACCTGGCTGGCGATTTTGGAAAACTATCAACAGCCGGATGGTTCGGTTATGATCCCGGAAGCTCTGCGGGATTGCATGGGCGGCCAGGATCGAATCACCGGAGAATAAGAGTGGGCGCCGTCTGGCAGCCGGCGCTCGGCAGTGAAAATCCCCGTCCAGCAGCCGGGGCCTACCTAAACCACAAATACACGAAACACACGAAATGTCGGAATCAGGGCATAAATCAGGGAATGGAATATAAGGCCTCCCCGAATAGAAAGCCCTCTGGGAAGGTGCTCAGCACTCCCCATGGTGAACAGCGCTTCGCCGGTCGCCGGCATGCTTTCGTGTGTCTCGTACTACTTACAAGCAAATCCTTTGCACGAAGGAAAGGATTCGCGCCACCGAAACGCAGGGCACAGAGGCGCGAAGCGCCGGCAGAGAACAGCCCCGCCCGTGAGGGGGGTTGCGTGCGACAAGGAATGGAGGTCCGAAGGACCGGCACAGATCTCATGTGCCGCACCTTCGGCGCTCGTTCCGATTGCCTGGACACCCCGGCCTCACGGCCGGGGCTATTGTCTGCCGCCTCTTCGAGGCTCCTTTTCTCCGCGGCTCTGCGGTGAACTCTGGCTCTGGTTGCGGCTATGCCGCGCCGTGTATTTCGTGGTTTATGCTCGATGAGGGTTCAATCAGTCGATGCGCTTCGCGGTTTCGGCGGGAATCGCAAGGGGGCGATCCAGCACAATATCCATCGTGGAGCCTCTTTTGAGCTCGAGATCCTTCCCCCGTCCTGCCAGCACCGTGGCCAGTCCCACGGCAGCGCCAATACCGGCGCCGATCCCAGCGCCATGGCCGCCATTGACGATCGCTCCTATGCCCGCGCCGGTCAGGGTCGGAACCGCAACCTTCGCCGCATCCGTTCCTTTGGAATCCTCTCCTGCTATGGTGCCTTCGCCCCGGACTCCTGCGTTTCCTTCCTGATCCACGCGGGCCAGCGACGCTACGATCGGCACCGGCCCTGCAGCGCCCGGGAGACGAATGGAATTGAACAGGAGATTCATCACGGCTTTGCCTTTGAACCGGCCCGGCCGGAGGATGCGCGAAATGCTGCCGGAGATGATGCTTCCCTTGGGAATGATGAGCCGGTCTTTCAGATAGACAGGCGAGGTCACCGTGGCGGTAAAAGTGTCCCCTTCGTTGTTCAGCTTGGTGCTTAAATGGTCATTCAACTGAAGGCTGATCCGGGTTCCTTCGCCGAGGACTATTTCCGAGCCGACTTGGGAACCTGCCACTCCCGGCAGCAGAACAAAAGCGAGGAAAAGACATTTCTGACCCAAATTCCTCACTCCCAACCTCCCACCGAACTTGACACACTAATGTTCGGCTAATATACCATATAGATGAAGCTGTACCCTGAAGGGTTCATAAAACTACGGCTCCGGCAAGCAGGTTTATTATAAGGACTCGCACTGGAACTTACAACTGTTTGAAGATAAAAGAGATTCCCCAGATCTTGCGCTTGACTGCGACGGTATCCAGCTGGTAGCGTCTTTCAGATGGATCCAAGCGAAATTGTGGCAGCGCCCGAGCATTATCCACCCCCGAAAACCTGGGCAGACAGGATCCAGGCGCTCTTCGAGGTCCTTCTCCTCGCCGGAATGGTTTCGAGCTTGCTTGCTACACTGCCATTTGCCTGGAGAGCTGAGGATCAAGCTGGCCTGCTGGCCAACATCCGCGTGCTTTCCGGTTTCCTGCTGCTGGAAGCGGCCGTTACTTTCACCCTTCTCCATCTGGTCATGAAGGCGCACGGAGAGAAGCTGCGCGATTTCGGCTTGTCATGGGAGCGCTGGCGCGCAGATGTGCTTTTCGGATTGGCGATTGTCCCCATTCTGTTCAGCGTGAACGCCGTCGTCAACGTGATCTTCCAGACTTACTTCCCGAAGTTGTTTCAGGAGCGCAATCCGCTGGCCGAGCTCGTGCGCACGCCCCAGGACCTTGCCCTTTTCATAGCGACCGCACTGATCGCCGGAGGCATCAAGGAGGAGCTTCAGCGCGCCTTCATCTTGAGGCGGTTCCAGGCCTTTTTGGGAGGAGCCAACCTCGGTCTGATTGTCTGGAGTGCGGTTTTCGCCATCGGTCACAGAGTTCAGGGAGAACAGGGAATGGTGGTCGCCGGGATATATGGACTGATTTTCGGCATTATCTATCTCGTGCGCGGCACTTTGACCGCCCCAATGGTGGCACACGGCGCTTATGATGCCGTCGCTCTGCTCGGCTACTGGTTCACCAGGTCCCACATATAAGGAATATCTGCGCATTTTCCGAGACCTTTCATCCTCCCCGCCGATAAGTTTAGGGTGCCGGTGTCAATCGGTCTGGGAATGTGCTATGGGCGTCGATTCCGGGGCTTCGCATCTGAGGCTCACAGAGACTTTGCTGGAACTGCATAGAGCTAGGCGCAGCTGTGTCGTCCGGCTCGAGCGTGGTACTTTAAAGAAGCAGCTCCTTATCTCTCAGGGTGATCTTGCCTTTGCCGAGAGCAATGTTGCGGAGGAGCACCTGGCGCATGTCCTGATCAGGCTGGGCTATTTGTCCAAGAAGGATCTGCAGAAGGTCTCGCTCCTGATGAGGAGCGGAAAGAGCTCCGACGATGCGGTCGTCCTCGCCACCGGCCTCGATGGCAAGAGGCTCGAGGAAGGAGTGCGCGAGCAGGCATTTACGATCCTGTCGTCGCTCTTCGCCTGGCCGGGAGCAGAAATCAGGCTTTATGCCGACGCGGGAGTGTCCCGGCGCAGCTTACAGCTGCGCCTGCCGATCCCGCAGGCGCTCGTTGAGGCTGCGCGCCGCGCCGTCAAAAACCACAGTATCCCGACGGCCGTTCTTCAGTTGAAGGGTCGAATCTCGGCTGAACCGCTGACCGGTGTGCGGTCCACCATTCCTCTGAGCAGTGCCGAAGCCTTCGCCTATACGCAGGTCAAAGGAGTCACGCCCATCCTGCAGCTCCTCCCCATGATCCCTCCGGGTGAAGTCAGGCCGGAGGACTCGATCCAGTGTTTGCTCCTTCTCGGTCTGCTGCGACTGGAAGCGGAGGCGCCCACTCAGGCTGCCCAGGCAGGAGGATTGCCGGCAAGCGGTATAGTCTATCAAGTGGAGGGCATGTTGCAGCGATTCGAGGTGGCGAATCTCTATGAGATCCTGTCGCTGCCCGCTGATGCCGCCGAGGATGATATCAAAACAGTCTACCACGAGATGGCCAAGCTCTATCATCCCGACCGCTTCGAGAACAAGGAGTACACCTCCGGCTTTCGCGCCCAGGTGGAAAAGCTGTTCACATACATTACCGGGGCATATACGACCCTCATCGACCCTGTCTCACGCGCGAGCTATGATGAGACACGCCTGAAAAAGGAGAGCCAGGTGGAGGCGACCCTGCAGGGCCGTGCTGCTGCGGATGCGGATAAGGACAAAATGGCCGAAACCATTTTCCGCGCGGGGCGGCATTCCCTGATGAACCGGGAATTCGAGAAAGCGGTCAGCCAATTCAAGGAGTGCGTGTGGCTGTGCCCGGACACAGCTCGCTATCACCACTTCCTCGGTGTCGCACAGTCTGAGATCGCTCCCCTACGTAAGGAGGCGGAGCAGCACTTGCTGAAGGCGATTGCGCTGGAAAGCACCCGCACGGACAGCTACGTGGAGTTAGGCCGCTTGTATCTGAAGGTGAACCTGAAAAAAAGGGCAGAGAGTCAACTTTGTGAAGCGCTGCACTGGGATCCCCACAATCCCGAGGCATTGAAATTGCTGCAGGAACTCCAAAGCGCGGCCGGCAACCGCTAAAACAACAACCACGAAATACACGAAAACGTGCCGGCGACAAGCAAAGGATACCAGGCTCTATCTTCAGAGAGCACGGGCATTCCACTTCCTATTTATGCCCTGATTCAGACATTTCGTGTATTTCGTGGTTTAGAGAGCAGGCTCGCCGGGCCGCAACCCTTCCAGCGCCATCCGGGCGGCCTCCTGCTGCGCCTCCTTTTTTGTCCTTCCCGAAGAGCGCGCAATGATAAGGTCTTCGATGATCACCTCGACAACAAATACCTTGCGATGATCCGGACCGATCTCATCGACGACCCGATACACCGGTTCCGGCCGGCCCATGTTGTGAAGCTGTTCCTGGAGCGCAGATTTGAAGTCGCCATACGTTAATTTCCCCAGGTCCAAAGAGTTGAGAAGATCATCGATTTGACTTTCGAGAAAGCGAGTGGCCGCACCGACACCACCATCCAGATAGAGGGCACCGAGGATAGCCTCATAGGTATCGACCAGGATGGCCCGCTTTTTTCGCCCTCCTGTTTTCTCTTCTCCCCGGCCGAGGAGCAGGAATTCCCCCAGACGGATCTTCTCGGCCAGTTGGAACAGGTTCGCGGAGCTGACCAGGTAGGCTTTAATCTTGCTGAGTTCCCCTTCATTGCAATCGGGAAAGCGCTCGAAGATTCTCGCGCTGATCAGAAATCCGAGCACCGCATCGCCCAAAAACTCCAGCGATTCGTTGTGCCGGAGTCTCTGGCCTTCATTTTCATTGACGAAGGATCGATGCGTCAGAGCGGTGAGGAGCAGGGTCTGGTTCTGGAACCGGTAACGCAACAGCGTTGCCAACTCGTTGGCTTTCTCTGCCGCGCCAGCCATCCTCGCTTCTACTTCGCTCATGCCTGCCTCGCCGGTTTACAGGAACCGCTATCGGCTTTGCCAGCTATTGTACCCGGCAGGAGCTCTATTTGATGATTTTTTTAAAATTTGAAAAGAAGATCGGCAGGAAGCTGCTTTGCTTCAGGTTGATCTCTGAAACTCGTCGATCAGGATGCCATATTGCCCGTCGGAATATTGTATAAGGTCAATGGGGCTACCCGCCCACTCCGCGATTCTGGCCTGAACAAACTCACGGTCGAGAATCCCTTCATTCAAGGCACTCAGGAGTTCCTGAACTCTGTAATCGGATGAGATTTCTCTCTTGATCATGACTTCCCTTACCCATCGCTGTGCTATTCAGATGCAGGAACCCGACAAAAGTTGCGAAGCCGGGAATGCCTTTTTTTGCAAACCACGAAATACATGAAATACACGAAAGGTAGGAACCAGGGCACAATCAGGGATGAGGATATTTTCACGCCCGGAATGCGAAGCGAGGCAGGCTGCTTCCTCAGCTCGTCTCTTGTCGTACGAATTGCGTGCAAATCCTTTGCACGAAGGAAGGGATTTGCGCCCCCGAAATACAAAGCCGGGAGGCGCGAAGCGCCGGCAGAGAATAGCCCGCATTGGTTAT
>CAYGWQ010000300.1:0-6649 GCA_964353465.1 uncultured Acidobacteriota bacterium
CTAAACTGCTCGGCCTGGGCGACATGATGCCGGTCACGGTGGAACGCAAGTGGAAGGGTATTACCGGAGCGCTGATCTGGTGGCTGCCGGTAAAGATGGACGAGCTCGATCGCCAAAACAAGCACATCGACCCGCCCGACGTGGATGCCTATAACAGGCAGATGTACAAGAAAAGGATATTCGCTGAGCTCGTCTTTGACACGGACCCCAACCTCACCAACGTCTTGATCTCCGCGGATTGGCACCTGTGGATGATTGACTTCACCCGTGCCTTCCGCATGCTAAAAGATTTGAGAAACCGCGAGAACATAATCCAGTCGAAGTGCGAACGGCAGCTGTTTGAGCGATTGAAGAAATTGGACCGCGACGAGCTTACGCAAAGAACCAAACGGTACCTCACCAAACCCGAGATCGACGGTGTGATGGCGCGCCGGGACAAGATCGTCGCGATCTTTACGGATCTCATCGCCAAGAAAGGTGAGAATGCAGTGCTGTATTCCGACAAATGCCCTTGAAACTTTTCTATTCCTGCTTAATCAGGAGCGGTGGCAAGGGCTGCCAGCGCGCGCAGGATGCCCCGGGTGATGTTGAAATCCTCCGCCATCACATCGAAAAGGTCCTGCTGCCGGATGTGCAGCGCGCGGACGGCCTGGGTAGCTGTGGCGGTTTCCGTCTGCGGCTGGTCGGCGAAGAGAGCCAGAGCGCCGGCGACCTGAAACCGGGTCCGCTTGCGTTCCTCGCTCCCAGGCCGGGTCAGAGCGACCTCGCCTTCCAGCAGGACGTACAAAGAATCGGCTGCTTCATTCTCGCTGTAGAGCCTTTGACGCGCCTTGAAGTCGGTTTCTTGAGCTACGCCGGCCACGCGGGCGAGGCTCTGTGTCCGCACATCACGGAAGATCTCGGCATTCTGCAGCACATCCACTTTTTCCAGTATAGTCAGCATAGTACTCCCTCAGGCCTGATCGCTTGATGCTAGCCCACATTTCTCACCAGCTTTCTACTGCGGCGGCGGATCCGGGCATGTCTACTGCGTTGCGCTCGGTCGGGCTCCTCGACGTACTGTCGAGTACGCCTGCGGAGCCCTCGGTCGCGCGCCTTGTATCCATGCCCGTCTGCACCGCCTCGCTACGAAATCTGGTGAGAAGTGCGGGCTAGCTGCGCCAGGGCCCAGTCACGTGTTTCGGCCAGCAGCGGGGCGTGGTCGCAGGCGACTCGGTTCATTGCCGATGAGAGTTCTGTCAAGCGCAATCTGCCCACCGTATAAAGCGCGCAAGCGCGCAGCCAGCAGTCCTCCGAATGCAGCAGGATGCATAGCGCCTCGGTGCGGGAGACACCTTCCACACCGCAGAACCGGCGGGCGGAATCGAGCCGCTTCTGAAGGTCTGTGTCAGGATCCACCGCGCCGGACAGGCAACGGAAGAGGCCCGGCTGCAGCAAATGCTCCAGCATTTCCAGGGCGTTGGCCTGCAGTTGCGGGCGGTCCGAGGTCAGTCCTGCGAAAGCGTTATGGATATCACGCGGCGGATAGATCAAGGCCAGGAAGCGGAAGATATGCTCGAGCTCACGCTCCATGTGCTCACGGAACGCCCGTTTCAACAGCAGCGCGCCGGCGCCGAAAGAATCGATCCCTTCATTTTCCCCTCCCGGAGAATCGAGGGCTGCAAGAACCTGGAAGGAGCGGTAGTAGCCGATCAGCTCGGCATTGACCATGTCGGCATAGTCCACGTCGCCGGGAAGCAGGGCGGGATCCCGCTCGCGCAGGCTGTTCAGCGCCTTCAGCACCTCGTAGCGCAAGCCGGGATCACGCTGCCACAGGCTGTGGGCCAGCGCCGCCGCTGATTCCGCGACCGGGATGCGGGCGAGGGTTTTCGGAATCTGGCTGCGGACGGACGGCGGCAACACATCGTCATTAAGGCAGGATTGAAGCGTTCCGACCGCTCTGCTGCCATACTCGACCAGCGCGGCGCGGGCGCTGGCCACCAGTCGCGGCTGTCCCAGTTTTCCGATGACCATCGGCAAAAACTCATGGACTCGACTCTTTCCGGCACTCAGCAGAGCCTGTTCCACCACCTCGGGGCTCTCGTCGAGCAACAGTTCCCGCAGCCGGGCGTGCAGCTCCGAAGGCGGCGGCACCAGGCCCAGCACCAAAGCTGCTTCGCGGCGCGCGGGCACACCCTCCTGGCCGGCTTGAGCAAGCATGCTCTGCAGCATGATCCTGGCCGCGGATAAGTACTCCGGCTTTCCACTTCTCGCCAGGAAAACCACGACGGCGCCCTGCATCACATGGGCGGGCAGATCGCTGCTGCGGCTGAGAAGCGTCAGCGGGTCGCGCTCGGCATGCGCCACCAGGTAGCGCAGAGCCGCGGCGCGCACTTCCAGGTCCTCATCCCCCAGCAGCCTTTCCGCCTGCGGCTGAATCGCGCGGTCGCCCGCATTGTCGAGCAGGTGCAACGCCTGCAGGCGAACGGCGGGCGAGCGATGCTCCAACAGGCAACGCAACGCAGGATGCCATCCGGTCTTGTTTCCTATTTCAAACAGGCTCATGCCATACAGGAGCTGCTGCTCGCCCTTGCATTCCAGGGCTTGTGCCAGAATCTCGGTTGTAGTGGAATCCAGCATCTGGGCAGCGGTCCGCTCAGGGTCGAGGACCCGGCGCTCTATCGCCTGGCGCAGAGCGTTCAAATACTCGCGGCGCACCGCGTTGGCGATCCAGACCCAACCAGCGAGAGCGGCCAGATTCACCAGACTTACCTCGCTGGGACCGAACCTCAGTACGTTCGCGAATAACAGCAGAATCAAACCCGCGATTCCGTCCGCCGACCGCCAGATGAAGCTGTCGATGAAGGATTTCACCTGGCTCCTCACCGAGGGTGAAACCGGCACATACAATAACTCTGTCGAAGACTTGTCCAGCGAGAAGCGGAGAATGTAGTGGCTGCCCCTCAAGATGCCGGCCATCAGGAGGGTCGGCGCCGCTAGAACCCCGAGGCTGGTGCCCATCAGCACCACCGGAACCACGAACAAAGTCACGCGTATCCCGACCTTGCTGAGCAGCAGCGGGGTCAGGGCCAGCTGGAAAATGAATGCGGCCAGCCCCATGTAGCCGTTGAAGCGGCAGAAGAAGTCGACCAGCCCCTCCGTGTTGCCGATGTATGCGTCCTTGGCGATGATCTTGAATTGATAGCCCAGGATGCAGGTGGCAAGACAGCCGATCGCGATCAACGCGGTAAGCAGGCTCAAGTAACGGGAGCTGCGAATCAGTTTCAGGCTCTGGCCGAAGTTCTGAGGTGTCTCCTGTCCGGATCCGGCTGCCTGACTCACTATCGCCATTCGCGGGCCGGCGCTCCGGAACAAGCGACGAACCAGCAGGGTGCAGACTGCCAGGATCAGGGCGATTGCCAGCAACGCGTTTTGTGGTTGCAGGCGCCCGCGATGCACCATGTCCGCCGTAGTGAAGCTGACGATAGCACCGCCAAGGAGAGCTCCCGCTCCGATAAATCCGTAGATCCGCCGCGCCTCTCTGGTGGTCAACGTGTAATTGGCGAGGGTCCAGCCCATCATCGGCCAGATCGCGCCGGCTACGTAAACCCAGATGAGGACCAGCAGACAGACCCACCGATTCTGCAGTTGGGTCAGCCACCAAAACAAGGCGAAGGAAAAAGCAAAAAAGGCGAGCGTAGCGACAATCAGCGACTCCAGACGAACCCGGGCGGATAAGCGGATGTAGACGGCGACCAATGCTCCCGACATCAGTGCCGAGCCGATCATGGCATAGGGCAGATGGTTGGGAAACACGTTCAAAAACATTGCGTCGCCCACAGCCTGCCCCATCATGTATGCGCCGGTCACCAGGAACAGGTAGAAGAATAGCAGCGATGCCGTGCCAACCTCGCTGCGGCGCACGCTGAAAATCCGCCCGACGTGTTCGATCATCGCCGCTCCACTTTGCCCGCCGGCTGCTGCGCAATAGGCCAACCCGCCTTCTTCGCTGCAGGCGCCGTGAGGACCTGCGGCTCTCTGTCCGTATAATAAACGGTAAATCGACCGTCCTGGATCTCCAGCGCCGAACCCCTGCCGCCGTAAGCTTCCTTGAGCATGCCGGTGTCGATCAGGAAGACGCGGTTTTCGAAACGGGGCGTAATGTCGGATTTTGACAGAACCGTGTGGCCATCGACGATGTAGCGGGCCTTCAGACGCGTCAGCATTGCTTCAAGTTCGCTTGCCAGTTTCTCCTCCGGATTCTGAGCCAGGCCGCGGTACCACAGCGGGCCGTCGGCAGAGACGGTCAGACAATTCCTGAGGGCGAGGAATCCTTGCATCTGGTCTGCCGCGTCAGCGTCCTCCGGGCGGCCGCGTGCCTGCATCCACTGCAACTCCTCCGCCACCTGCTGCATCGCCTCGTTCAGCGTCATGTAGCGCCAGATGATCCTCTGGTCGGCAAGCGACTTCCACAGGGAGTCGAAAGCGGCCAGGTCGGAATGGACCTGCGCGTCCAGCTCGGCGAGGTCGCGAAAGCGGAGCAGGGGATTCAAGCCCCCATGCACGAAAATGCCGTCGTCAATCTGGATGATGGCCCGGTTCTGGCGCACCCAGCGCCCGTATTTGCCGTCAGAGCCGAAGGCGTCACAGTACTCGAAGAAGCCCGGCGGGTGGGCGTCCATCCACTTCTGCTGCGCGGCCTCATCCTCGGCCGCGACCGCCGTATGGGAGTGGCCGCTGTGGGCGGAGAGGAATTTCACATAGTCCCGGTACGCCTTCGCGCGCACCTTTTCCGATGCATTCGTGGAGAAGGTTTTGTATATCTCGGGGGTCACGTAGCGCAGGTCGTGCATGAGGTTCATGGCCTCGTGGTTGCCTATCAAGGGGATCACTTTCCCGCGCGCTTTTTCCGCCTGCTGCTTGAGCTTGATCAGCAGGTCGAGGCAGGCGCGCGTCTGCGCGCCCCGATCAATCATGTCTCCGATTTGAACCAGGGTGGCCGAACCGCCCTTCCACTTGAGGCCGGCATCCATCAAACCTACCCGCTGCAAAATGGCGGTAAATTCCGCGTATCCGCCGTGAACGTCGCCGATGGCAATCACCCGTTGCCGGGCTTGCGCGGCGAACGCCAGTGTCAGCAGTAAGATGAAAATGCAACCAGCTGCGAAGATCCGGGATACCGGACCCCCTTTTATTCTCATGATTCGCTCCCTTGTAGGCGAGGTCACTCTAATCCCTACTCTTACGTCTTGCAAGGATTTGTGGTGAGCAGAGCGCATCACCGGGATGGGATTTGTTTCACAACGAGGTTGATATTTCTTCCCCAACGGCGTTAAGCTGATCGAAAAATAAGAGTGCACCCTTTACCAACTTCCGGGAATTTCGCGGGAGCATTATGGGCCGGCCGTTCCTGCAGCGCATCCTTCGACCTTTTGGCCAAATCCAGGAAAACGAGGTGTTCACCGCTCTCCTCATGTTTTCGTACTCATTCCTGGCGATGACCACCTACAACATTATCCAGCCAGTCCAACGCTCGTTATTCATTGATAAACTCGGCGCGACTATGATCCCATTCGCCCAACTGGCAGCGGGCATGTCCATTGGAGTCATCATGACGGGTTACACCTGGCTGATGAGCCGACTCCCGCGCCGCTGGTCTATCCCGATCACGCAAGGGTGCATCGCTGTCCTGTTCATCGCCTTCTGGATATTATTTCGCACGCTGCCGGACCAGAAGTGGGTGGCTGCATGCTTTTATGTCTTCGGACTCACCTTGGGAATTCTCCTCATCAGCCAATTCTGGACTCTCGCGAACGTGGTCTACAACCCGCGTCAGGCAAAGCGGCTGTTTGGATTCATCGGGGGCGGATCTTCGCTCGGAGGCGCGCTGGGTGCACTGATATCTTTCTGGTTCGCGAACCGGGTCGGGACCGTCAATCTGCTGCTCATCAGCGCTGCTTTCATGTTGGCCAGCATAGTCGTGGTCGCCATCACTGCGAAAAGAGAGCATGTGGGCGGGGAAGCCCGGTTGCCGGCAGAAAAGAAAAAAGCGGGAGTCGGCGCCAGGAGAGCGATCGAGCTGTTGCGGGATTCGAATCACCTGCGGCTGATTGCGATTGTAATCAGCTTTGGTGCGATCGGTGCGGCTGTCATTGACCAGCAGTTGAACATGGCTACGGAGTTTTACAAGAAACTGCTGGGCAAGGATGCGATGACGACCCTCCTCGCCCAGGTCCGGCTCTGGACCTCGATCATCGGCTTTCTCGCCCAGGTTGCGCTGACCAGCCGCATCCACCGGTACCTGGGTGTCGGCTTTGCCCTTATGTTGCTGCCCTTCAGCCTGGGCACATCTGGCGTCATCATGCTGCTCAATGCCGCGTTGTGGGCGCCCATGATGGCGCGTGTGCTCGACCAGTCGCTACGGTACACCGTCGACAAGACGACGCGCGAGATTCTCTACATGCCGTTGTCTAACGAAATCAAATACGAGGCAAAGCCGTTCGTCGACGTCAGCATCGACCGCTTCGCAAAAGGACTGACCGCAGTATTGCTGCTGGTATTGATCCTGCCCAGTCCGTGGGGCCTGGCGCTCGGCTGGCAGAAGCTCAGCTATGTGAGCATCACGATAACCGGCATTTGGATCGTCATGGCGGTGCGTGCCAAGCGGGGC
>CAYGWQ010000301.1:0-6640 GCA_964353465.1 uncultured Acidobacteriota bacterium
CTTCAAAAGCAGCCACGGATTCCACGGATTTCACGAATTCATATGCATAGGGCATACACGTATCGAGGCGCACCAAATGATGTCGTCGTCTTTGCCTCCATCCTGGAGGCTGCAAGAAACACCGCCCTTTGGCAGTGCCTTGATAAAATCCGTGAAATCCGTGAAATCCGTGGCAGCTTTTTGCTGTTAAAGGACATCTCTCTGACCTCAGAGCTAAACAGATACGAATTCAGAACGGCTGACACCCAGTGTCTGAATTGCGGAGAGAAGATCCGGGCGAGCAACTCGTGAATCCTCCACTTTGTCCATCCTTTTTTAGAGATTGCCAAGTACAATGGCATTTACCGGGGCGATCCCGGCTTCAAGGTCCGTTGCCTACCCCTATTCGAGAAAGGGAGCTGAAATGATTCAGACTGTTGCGCTGCTCAGTGTTTTCGGTCTTGGTATCGCTTTTTCCGTCATCGGTGCGCTGAAGCTTGAGCTGGTTAAGCAGCTGCAGATCAATGATGCCCGGTTCGGCAAGCTGATTTCCGCACTGATGTTCACGAGCATCTTTGTGGTGCTGGCCTTCGGTCCGCTGGTCGACATGTTTGGATACCGGCCGATCGCGATCGCTGGTTTCCTGCTGGGAGCCTTGGCCGTCTACCTGCTCGTTTCATCCCGCTCTTACGGAAGCGCCATTGTCTCCTGCATCGTGCTGGGTATCGGTGCTATGTGCATGAACCTGGGTAACACCCTGATCCCCATGGTGCTCTTCCAGGGGAATCCCGCTGCGGCCTCGAATTTCGGCAACGTGTTTTTCGGCATCGGCGCGTTCATCACTCCGTTCCTGGTCGGGATACTCCTAAGCCGGCTGGGCTACAGGGTTACAGGCATGGTGATCGCCCTGATACTGCTGGTCCCTGTGGTGATTGCGGCGTTCGCAATATACCCGGAGGTGCAGAAGACGGGGCTGACCTTCGCGCAGGCCTTTGCCGGCGCATTCGGACTCCTGGCCAATCCAGCGATCATTGTTGCTGGCCTGGCGCTTTTTTGTTACGTCGGGCTTGAGGTCTCGATGGGCGGATGGATTTCCACCTACGCCGCCAACCAGGGATTCGACCCCCGCGGTGCCAACATGGTCCTGTCCTCATTCTGGATTGGACTCATGATTGCCCGGCTCATTGCGACGGTCGTGGTGACCTCTGCCAACGGAATATGGGCGGTCTCCGTCCTGGCGCTGGCGGCTACGGTCATCATCGGGCTTATGATTGCAGCAAAATCCAAGGCTTTCGCAGCGCTCCTGGTGTTTCTCACTGGGCTCTGTTTTGGACCCATATTCCCGACGGTTGTGGGCGTCACGTTCGCAAAAATCGACCCGAGCATCTATGGGAGTGCTTTCGGCATCATCTTCGCTGTCGGCCTCCTCGGCGGCAGCACCCTGCCGGCGGCCATCGGCATGTATTCCCAGGGCAAGCCCATCAAGAAGAGCTTCCCCATCGCCATGGCGGCGGCGCTCATTCTTTTTGCGCTCGCCTTCATCATGGGGCGGGTGTAGTTATCTTGAAGCAGCGGAGAAGTAACGGTCTCAAAACTACGGATTTTGTTCCGGACAGTTCTGCTCGGATGAGTAGGCCCCGGCCGCCGGACGGGGTTTGGGGTGATGCGGTGGGGATGCAGAGCGCCGTCTGGCATCTGGCGCCCACTGTAGGCCCCGGCCGCCGTCTGGCAGCCAATCGGAAGCTTGGATACTGCATGCAACTGAATAGCCGGCACATCTCGGCTTATTTGGATCGGCTGGGAGGATCGCCCTTGCAGGCTTGCACCAGCTCGTCCCATTGGGTTTGGGCGGCGAAGTCGAGCCCCAGTTTCGGATCGGAGTAGAGGCTCGAATAGGCACTGTCCGGATGGAGCGGGAAGTAAATGGAGAGCCCATAGCTTCCAGGATTTCCCGGACCGTGACGCTCGGCCAGGACGCAAGCCCTCAGGCTTTCCTGAACCTTCCGGATGAGCATCAGTACCGCAGGCCGGCTTTCCAGGGCGGCGTATTTCTCGAGGAAGTCGTACAAATCGATACTCGAGTAATTATCGTAATGCTGCACCGAACTCCATATTGCTTGGATCCGGGTTTTCACTTCTTGAGGCTGTTCGAGGAGCACCTCGCAGAGCTCATTCAGACTCGAGGCTGCCTGGTGTATGGCCTGCGTTTCAATCGCGCTCATGGTGAAGCTGTTGCCGAGATTGGATCCGAGCCTGGCATCATTGGCGGGCATGTTTTCAGCAATAGAATCCACGACCATGCGGCCAAGCTCGCGGCTGCTGATATCTGGCGTTGAGACCAATGTGCTGCGGATGAATTGAATCGTGCCGAACCAGATGAGCCCGCTCAGGTCTTCGCTGCCGACATATATGTCCGTCACGTCCCTGAGTTCATAGATGGACTCGAACGCTCCCATCAGGCAGGGAGAGGCGAACAGGGTCAGATCCATGCCTCCGGCTCTGGTGAGGGCGCCCTGAATCTCATCCATCGTCAGCATGTCTCCGCTCGTCTGGTCCAGGCAGCATCCTTGCCAGCCGAAACCATGGTCATAGAACGCCAGGATATAACGTTCCGCGGGATATTCTGTTTTGGCCTTCATGATGAAGTCATACAGAGTATTGGGATCGCCCATGTTTTTTTCTATAGGGGGCTCGATAAGCGCCAGGGATCGATTTGGATTGACATACAGGAGCGACGTGGGCGTGTTCATGGTGTCCTCGAGAATGAGCACGTCCAGATTGGGTCCCGAGTAGCCTTCCAGGGCAAAGTCTCGGGTGGGATTGTATCCGTTGGTGAACTCAGCATCGGCGTAATATAGGAATACCCATTTCCGCAACTTGATCGGATCCGACAGTGCCTGCCCCCCAAAGAAAAGGTGCCGGTCCTGGGCCTGGTTCCCGGTGATGGAGAGCGGCTGGGGAACAGGCTGATTGGTCTCTATCAGGACCATATCGAATTCCCGGGGATCGAGGTTGAGAGACTGTTCCGATAACGCCGCGTATGTCTGCCGGGGGCCCACCGTTGCTTGGGCGTTTCCGACCTCCATGCCGTCCTTGAAAGCTCGGATGGAGGCATTCGTGAAGGATGCTGCGGGATTTTGGATGGCGATCCCGTACCAGTCAAACCAGCTTTGCGTGGGATTGGGCAGGAACCATCTTCGGCTTGTGTCGCTGCCGGCAAAAAACTCGCACAAAGACTCGGATGTGCCATAACGGAAACTGTACTTCACCGACAGTGTGCCCCTGCCGGTAATCAGCGCAGAACCGCTGCCGGTCAATTCGGCTGGATGGTCGGTTGCGATCACAACGGAGCGGCCGGCGGAGATTTTTCGGGTGATGGCGGCGCTTTCGGTGCCGGAGTTGTCATATTGATGAAGGCTGAAGGTGGCTGTACCGGCTCCGAAATTGTAAACGACTATCTGTGTAATCCAGGGATCTCCGGCGATGTGGGGCACGAAGAAGCGCCTTTCGCCGATCGCATCGTCTATCCTGTCGCCGGGGAAAAGGGCGTGCCGGCCTTGGTCCGGCGTTCCGGAAAGAGCGAGCGGCGAGGGAATGGGTCTGTCTGAAGCAACAAGAACAACATCCACTTCCCGGCCTTCGAGGCCCCATAAATCGGTGCTTGCAGCCATCCGCCCACGGCCGGGCTTGAGCGTAAATGCAGCATTTCTTGCTTCGACGCCATCTTTGAATGCGGTTACAGAGATCCTCGTCGTTTGCGTGCCGGGGTTGGCGACCGTGACGCCAAACCATGATGACGGGTTCAAAGAGGAGTTTGGGAGCAACCATTGCGATCCGAGATCATCCGGGTTGACGAAAAACCCGCAGATCGACTGACTGTAGCCAAACTGATAGCCTAGTTTGACGCGGATCTTGTCTTCCTCGGTGGTGATCGATGCGATGCCTTCCTGGAGGAGATTCTCCGGTATCCAGATGAACCTTCCATGGGCCGGCACAGTCGAGGTGGTCTCCGCGCTTTTGATTCCGGCATTGTTCCATTGCCTGAGGGTAACTGATGCCGGCCGGTCTCCTTCATTGAAGATGGTAATGCTGGTCCTCCAGCCATCTCCTGCCAGGTGGGGTATATGAAAAACATGGTAGGCCAGGAGCGTGGGAGAGAAGAACAACCAGATGCCTGCCAGAAGGCAAGCTCGTCTCATTTCCTGGCTCCTGTTTTACGGAGCGGACGGGAAAATGCATCGACCGCGCCCGGTTGGTGATTCGAGTCATCGCCCCTGCCGGAAAGGTTTGCTCCTCACCGGGGCCTACACTATTTAGATGTCCGGGATGGAAAGGGGGTTCAGCAAGAGTTTGTGTCCGAGCATTTGTCCAAAAGTCCGGCTGCTTGGTAGGCCCCGGCCGCCGGACGGGGTTTGGGTGAAGCGGGGAATGAAGAAAGAGCGCCGTCTGGCATCCGGCGCCCACCTGGCATGCGGCGCCGACGGTAGGCCCCGGCCGCAGGACGGTTCGATTAGAGTGCCGCGTATGTTCGGCACAGGAGAGACAGATGACGAGGCTGAAAGTAGTGCTGTCGGCAGTTGTTGCGCTCATACTCTTACCCGGGCGCGGACCGGCCCAGAACACGCCGCCGCCGAACGACGCGGCCGCCCTGCGACTGGATGGGGATAGGGTGCAGCTCCACTACAACGGCAGTCTGATCTTTGATGGCCGGATCAAGAATTCCGCCGGGCTCCGGAGCGCCTCACCAAACGTTGTCCGAACCGGTGATGGGATCAATCAGGTGATTATTTTCAATGCGCGCGGACGCGATCCGCTCGAAATCGCCGGGAGGGTCATGGCCAGCGAACAGGCGTTCCCTTGCGAGTCGGATCGGGCCGTCCGCGGGCGGCCGATCGTGCGCCACAGTTCCGGCCTGTGCCGGAGCCTGCTGAATCAGGCTGTGTATGACCGCAAGTGGGACTGGGCGTTTTCCGTGGATGATCAGCCGCGCACAGCTGTGCGGGTTGTTCCCCAAACCGACGGGCCGCAGTCACGCACGTTCACGATCGAGGCGCGCGGCAGCGAAATCGTGCTGCGTTTCCGGCCGCGTTTCTACCAGAAGCATCGCGGCCTCAGCTTCTTCCAGCCCTGGACATACGCTGTGTGGCCCAAGCCGGTCGTCGGCTGGTGCTCCTGGTTCGCGTTTTTCAACAAGATCACAGAGCAGGATGTCATGCGCACCGCCGATGTCATGTCTGACGTCCTGCTGCCGTTCGGCTATGAGTACCTTCAGATTGACGATGGATATCAGCGGGACACAGGCCTGCCAGAATTGTGGCTGAAGCCGAACGAGAAATTCCCCGGAGGTCTGGAGGCGCTGGCGTCCTACATTAAGAAAAAGGGCTTGAAACCGGGCATCTGGACCAATGCCACCTTTTCCCAGACGGACTATGCCGCGCAGCACAAAGACTGGTTCGTCCTGGATGCTGCAGGCAACGTGGCGCGCGGCAACTGGATCAATCACATGGTCGATGCCTCCGTTCCCGCTGCCCTCGATGCCCTCGTGCGCCCGATCTATCGTGACCTGCGGGCCATGGGCTGGGAGTATTTCAAGCTGGATGCGCTGCGGCACCTGCGGTATGAAGGATTTCAGAGTATTAGACCCACACTTCTCCGCGGGCCATATGTTTGGACAGCTGCCTGGCAAGGGCGGTTCGGCCGCGGCTGATCCGGCTCTTGACCGTCCCTTCGGGCACTCCCAGGATCACGGCCATCTCCTGATAGCCCATCCCTTCAAGGTCGCGCAGGATAATCGCTTCCTTGCTTTCCGGTGACAGGGCGTGCAGAGCACGCCTGATCAGCACAGAGGCTTCTGCCTGCTCCATTCTTCTTTGGGGGCTGGGCCGGCTGTGATCCTCGAGGTGCATGGCATCCAGTTCCTGACTCCCGCCGCATTGCTGAAATCGTCTAGCTTGCCGGTAACGGTCGATGATGAGGTTGCGGCTGAGCCTAAGGGCCCAGTTCTGGAAACTTCCGGTATCCGCGCGGAAACTGCGCAGGTTTTGATATATGCGGATGAAAATCTCCTGGGTCAGGTCCTCCGCCTCTTCCCGGCGTCCCGTGTAACGATAGCTCATGCGGAAGATGCGCCCGGCAAAAGAGCTTACGATCGCCTCCCAGGCGGCATCATCTCCCCGGAGGCACCGCTCGACAAGTTTCTGATCGGCGGAAGATGCTTCCGGGTTTTTGATGTCCATCTTGCTGATCGTGCTGGAGACCGTTGCCATAAACTGCTTCAAAGCACAAATCGTGCCAGGACGCCGACGGAGCCCGTGAGCGCCGTCATGTTACCGCTTTTTTCTTTTAAAATTTGAGTTTGGCCAACTGTTGAATTCCGATTCCAATATGTGAAGGACCACCGGCAGTTCAGGGAGTGTCCGCTTTTGAAACAGCATCTTCCCGCAGACGGACACGGCATGCTGCACTGCATCGTATTATCCCCCATGCACTGATCCCGGGAACTGAATCCATACATTGAGTTAGACGCGTGCCATGCCTTATTAGTTGTCCAGAAATTTCTGTGGGAAATCTCGGCGATAATTCCGGTGACAGGCAAGAATGTCGCTTAGTATCTGTCGCGAAACTCCCTTTTCGGACCGAATCTTCCGCCAACCAGACCAAT
>CAYGWQ010000302.1:0-6633 GCA_964353465.1 uncultured Acidobacteriota bacterium
ACCCAACAGATCGAACGCCTGGTATTCTTCGACGCCTGGCTGGAAAAGGGCCCCGGGTGCGATCCATGCGTTGATGTTCCACCCGTCTTCCTGGTAGCAGCGATTGGAAATCCGGAACGATTCCGCAGTGATGTCTCGGCGCGCGGGATCGGAATCAAAGGAGCACGCTTTTACCGGGACCACTTTCCCCCAAGCCCACGCGACTGGTCATCCTGCGTTGCAGAGGCGCGCGCTTGCGGAGCCGGCGCACTCCTCGCAACGGAAAAGGATGCCATCAAACTGCCTCGAGTGCTTGACTTTCCTCTCCTCGTGGCGGTTCAATCCACGCAGCTTGTGGAACAGGTTGAACTGGAGCGGATCATTCAGGCGATGATCGAAGGCAGGAGATGAGACAGCTGCATCCTGAACGCATCAAGCGTTTGCTGGTTCGCGGCACCAACTGGGTGGGCGACGCAGTTATGTCTGTGCCCGCCCTCAAAGAAATCCGGCGTCGTTTCCCAAACGCTCATATCACCCTGCTTGTGCGTCCTTGGGTTCAGGATGTCTATGCCGCGGTTGATTTCGTCGATGAGGTGCTCCTGTTCGACAAGGCAGGAATCCACAAGGGCTGGGCGGGAATGCGGCACCTCTGCGCGGGGCTGCGCGCGCGGCGGTTTGAGATGGCCATCCTGCTCCAGAATGCCGTCGAGGCAGCCCTGATCGCCCTGGGGGCGCGCATCCCTCTCCGGATAGGGTACGCACGCGATGGCCGCGGACCTCTGCTTACCCATGCGATCCGAATCGATTCCGAGGTGCGCAGGTTCCACCAGGCCTATTACTACCTGGGCATCCTCTCCGGTGCCGGCTTGATCGAGCGGCGCCCTTGGGCGCGTGCCGACTACCCTTTGAATTCCGCGGCAATCGGTGTGCGCGAATCGGACTGTTGTACCGGCCGGGAAATGCTGCGAATTCAAGGAATCGATCACTCCGGCCCCATTGTCGGGGTGAATCCCGGGGCCAGCTACGGCGGCGCCAAAAGGTGGCCGGTGGAACGGTTTGCCGCTGTTGCCGATGCCCTGGCGCACGACTGCGGGGCCCGCATTGTGATCTTCGGCGCGCCGAACGAACGGCAGATCGCAGACGAGGTCGCCGCAAGCATGCAATCGCGTCCGCTGATCCTCGCCGGCCAGACATCGCTCGGCCAGCTCATGGGTCTTATTCGGGAGTGCGATCTATTCATTACCAATGACTCAGGCCCGATGCACCTTGCCGCGGCACTCGCAGTGCCGCAACTGGCGATTTTCGGGTCGACAAGCGAGACGGCTACCGGCCCTTTGAGCGTTCGCGCACAGGTCATCAAGCATCAAGTCGACTGCAATCCCTGTTTTTTGCGCGAGTGCCCGATTGACTTCCGGTGCATGTTGGGAATCACGGTCGCTGAAGTCCTCGGAGCGGCGCGAAGGAAACTGTCGGAAATGGTCCCGGAAGGGAATAAGCAGGCGTGAAAGCATCGCGGCCGGATTCGTTCGAGGCTGGAAGCATCCCCCCGGACATCCCTGCTCTTGCGATTCCGGCCAACGATGTTCTCCTGAGTCAGATGTACAATAATCCTGTGACGGCCGCCCGGCTGTGATCGTGGTCACGCAAATGCTCCTTATTTTTGGCATTCCCGGCGCCGTATGGGGTCACGACAGCGGAGATGATTAACCGGTTTTCGCTTGGCGAGGTCTCCGTGTCTTTGCTAGAGTCATGTGCTTTGAGGATGACATGAAGGCTGCGGTTTTTTTGGACCGTGACGGCACGGTGAACGAAGAAGTCGGCTATGTCAACCATATCGACCGCTTCCGTATTTTTCCCTGGACTGCTCCCGCGATACGCAAGCTGAATCAAGCGGGTCTTCCATCCGTGCTGGTAACGAATCAAAGCGGTGTTGCCAGGGGTTATTTCCCCGAGGCGCTGGTGCAGGAAATCCACACCAGGCTGCAGGATGAACTCGCGCGTTTCACCGCCCGATTGGACGCCATTTACTACTGCCCCCACCATCCGGATGGCAAGTTGACGGCCTACCGCAAGACCTGTGATTGTCGTAAGCCCGCGCCGGGGATGCTTCATCGCGCAGCACAGGATCTTGGCCTCGACCTGGGCGCGAGTTTCATCGTCAGCGACCGGTACCAGGATGTGGCAATGGGCTTCCAGGCCGGTGCGCGCGGGGTCCTGCTCCTTTCCGGTTATGGCAAGGGCGAATATGAATACCACCGCGATAGCTGGCCCAGACAGCCGGATTTCGTGGCAACCGATCTCCTGGAAGGTGTGGAGTGGATCCTGGAAGTAATGAGTCATGAGTGATGAGTAGATAGTACTCATCACTGGTGTTCGGTTAAACACTGAGCGGCCAGTTTTTAGGCCTTTAAGTGCCTTAGAATGAGCACGCCCGATTTCAACAAAATTTGAAATCGATCATGCGCGAACGCTCTCCCATTGCGTTCTCAAACAATGGCCTAGAGCATTTGTTAGAACAATCAACCGGACAGTAGTGAGTACGCATCACTCATCACTCCTATGAGGGGCTATGACGAATCGACTTCAACTGCGCGATCGGCTGCTGCGCGTCGTGGATCAATTTGCAGGTCGAAAACTGGCGGTTGTCGGTGATTTGATTGCAGATCAATTCCTTTACGGCCAGACTGCGCGCGTCTCGAGGGAAGCTCCCGTTCTCGTCCTGCAATACCGTGACCTGGTCCGCGTGCCGGGCGGCGCGGCCAATGCGGCCAACAATCTATTGGACCTCGATTGCCGGGTTACCGTGTTCGGCGCAGTTGGGCGCGATTCTGCGGGCAGGGATTTGGTCGCATCCCTTGAAAGAAAAGGAGCCGATGTCCGCTGCATCGCCGCTTTCGATTCCTACTCCACGCCGATCAAAACACGTATCCTGGCGGGCGCCCATCATTCCGCGCCCCATCAGATTGTCCGCGTAGACCGCGAATCCAGGCTGGATAGCCAATTGCGTTTGCCCTGGGGCAGAATGGGTCGCTCCCTGCGGAAGGTGCATGGCATCATTGTCAGCGATTATGGCTATGGAATGGTTGTCCCTTCGTCGGTCCATGAGCTCAAAAGAATCGGCAGGCAGGAAGACATCCCTCTTGTTGTCGATTCACGATTCCGCATGGCGGAATTCCATGGAGTCACCTCAATGACGCCCAACATTACTGAGCTGGAGGCTTCCTCGGGGATTTCCATCGGCGCGGATCAACAACTCTTGAATACAATCGCCCGCCGGGTGATCCGCAAACAGGGTCTTGCGTCCCTGCTGGTCACCCAGGGCCGCTTCGGCATGACCTTGCTGCAGCGGCGCCGCAAGTCCGTCCATATTCCGATTTACGGCACCGACGAAGTCGCCGATGTTACCGGAGCCGGCGACACTGTGATTGCCGTCTTCACACTGGCGCTGGCCTGCAGCGCTCAGGCGGAGGAGGCGGCACGGCTCGCCAACTATGCGGGGGGCATCGTCGTTATGAAGCGGGGCACAGCCACCGTGAGTCGAGGGGAATTGTTCTCCGCAATCAGGCAGGATCTGTCAAAATAGGCGCATGCGCATGTGACGAAAGGGGACATGCCGCTTTCCCCGGCTTGACGCTCGAATGGCCACAGCAAGCCGGGGAAGGGGAATGTTCCGAATGGTGCTGAGAGCAGGATTTCAATTGGGACCCTGAAAGGGTCCGGCAGCAAAGCCCAGGGCGCAAGCCCTGGGAACTGACGTAGAGCAAGGAATCAGCCCTGAAGGGCGGCGCAGGCTGCGCCGCCCTTTCAGGGCTGGTTTCCCGGATGTTCATGATCCCAGGGCTCACGCCCTGGGCTTTCCTGCCCTGCACCTTCGGGGCTTAAGCACTGGATTTGGCGGGACTAAAACCTGATTGGGGGCACTCTTAACCAGGCGCCATTCCGGACTGTTCCCCTTTTCGCAGTCGCGCCGCATAGAAATATGGCACCATATTTTTAAAACCGGGTGCTTAGACGTGTTTGTCGATCCCCAGACCAAGATCCAGGACATCCCCGGGCTCCAGCACCGGGTTGCCGCCGCTCAGGCAGCAGGCTCCAGAGTGGTATTCGGCAATGGCTGTTTCGATCTGATTCATGTCGGCCATATTCGTTATCTTCAAGGCGCCAGGGCACTGGGCGATATCCTCGTAGTGGGGATCAACAGCGACGCCTCGGTTAGCGCCTTAAAAGGCAAAGGGCGGCCTCTACAGCCGCAGCAGGAGCGGGCGGAGCTCATCGCGTCCCTGGAGTGCGTCGATTATGTGGTGATCTTTGATGCTCCTACGGTGGCCGGCCTGCTGCTGGCCCTGAAACCGGATATTCATGCCAAGGGCACCGATTACACGGTCGACAGCGTGCCGGAGCGCGAAATCGTCCATGCCTTCGGCGGCCGGGTGGCCATCGTGGGTGATGAAAAAGCGCATTCATCACGTGACCTGATTAGCGTAATTTTGGCCAAGATGAGCTCATGACAGCTTTGCGTAATCTACTGATTGTGCGCCTCAGCTCGCTGGGCGATATCATCCATACCTTGCCCGCATTCCAGAGCCTGCGTACCACCTTTCCCGAAGCGCGCATCGACTGGCTGGTGGAGAGCCGCATGGCCTTTTTTCTCAATGCTGTCGACGGTATCGATGGAATTCTGCCCGTTGATACCCATGCGATGCGTATCCACCCGTTGCGCCGCGACGCGTGGCGCAGGCTCTGGACTCCCATGCGCGCCGTGCGTGCCCGCCGCTATGACGTGGCTATCGACTTCCAGGGGCTGCTAAAAACGGCGGTCCTGAGCGTCCTGAGCGGAGCGGCGACGCGCATCGGTTTTTCGAAGGCGCTGGTGCGTGAAAAACCGGCGCACTGGTTTTATCACCGCACTGCACCCAAGCCTGCGTCCCAGGAGCATATCGTGCGTCTGAACCTGCTCCTTGCCGAAATGGCAGGCGCCCGATCCGACGAATGGCGCGCTCCTCTGAAATCCATCGATTCGGACATAAAGGCGATTGAGAGCCTTCTGCGGCAGGAACAACTTTCTGAGTATATTGTCATCAATCCGGGAGGGGGCTGGCCTACCAAGCGGTGGAATCCGGTTTCCTATGGCACCTTGGCGGCGAGGATTCAGCACGAGATGAAATTCCGCGTGGTCGTAACAACCGGCCCCGGAGAAGAACACCTCTATTCGGTGATTGCCGGGAAATGTCCTGAGATGCCCCCTGTTCACCTCAGAGTCCCGTTCCTGCAACTCATCCCTCTTTTCCGGAAGGCGCGCCTCATCGTGTCGGGAGATACAGGTCCGCTTCACCTGGCCTGCGCCCTGGGGACTTCCGTTGTGGGCCTGTTAGGGCCAACCTCCCCGACCAGGAACGGCCCCTGGTCGGAGAACGACGAGGTCGTGGTGCGCCATCTTCCCTGCAGCTATTGCAACGGCAGATCGTGTCCCACATCCATTGAATGCATGGACATCCCGGTAGCAGAGGTTTTTGCGGCGGTAGCCAGACGTCTGGAGCGCAGTCAGTGAACACGGCAACTCGTCTCAAGGTCCAGAATCTCGTGGTCCGGCTTGTGCTGTTGCTCGGCGCAGGCTTGTTCATGGCCAGCGCTCCATCCCCGACCACCGCAGCAGGACCTGCGACGCCGCCCGATCCCGGAACCCTGCCGTTTGCCGTAGGAGAGCGGTTGGTATACCGGGTCGATTGGAATCCACCCTGGTTTCTCTTTTTCATGCCCCCGATTGAAGCGGGTGAGGTGACTCTAAACCTGGCAGGGGAAGTCCTTTACAAAGACACAAAAGCGCTCAAGATCGTCTTCAGTGCCCACTCCAGCGGCACGCTCATGAGGCTTTTCAGGCTCAGAGTCGAAGATACCTATGAATTCGTTACCGATGCCCAGAGCTTCTGCACACACACTGTTGCCAAGAAGATCCGTGAAGGGAAACACAAGCGTGATATCGAGGTCGTCCATTTGCCGGACAGCAGGCAGCTGCATAAGCGCGAGGTGGACGTCTCCACTGTCATACCGAGGGTTATCAGGGATAAAAACTATGAGGACATCCCCCCTTGCGTGAAAGACTTGTTCTCGGCGCTATACTCGCTGCGCCGCGAACCTCTCAAGGTTGGCTCGTCGTACCGGATTCTGGTAGGCGATGATGAGCACATTAAGGAAGTGGAAGCTCAGGTTGAAAAAATTGAACAGATCAAAACCCCGTCCGGAGTCTATCGGGTTTGCCGCGTCAATACCGTAGCGATACTAGGAGGGCTGTTTAAAAACGGCGGACAGTTCCGCATGTGGCTGACCGCGGATGAACGTAAGCTGCCCGTCCGGTTTGAAGTTCAGGTAAGTCTGGGAAAAGCGACGGGGAGCCTGAAGGCAGCCCGTTTTTGAATTCTGCATTGTCGGAGGCGGCCATAAGCCGAATTCTGTTTCTCTGTGAGACAGAGACGGCAATCATTCATCTAGTCCCCGGATCACTCCAGGGATCTAGCGGTCTACCCAAAAGCTTCGAACGGGCCATCCTTAATCCCTTTCGGGATCGCTTTTCTATTTGACCTTGCTCCGTGTGGGGTTTTCCCTGCCGTCGTTGTTACCAACGACGCGGTGCGCTCTTACCGCACCTTTTCACCCTTA
>CAYGWQ010000303.1:0-6621 GCA_964353465.1 uncultured Acidobacteriota bacterium
AATTGGAAGGCGATGTCCGCCCTCCGAAAGCCGATGGCCCGCAGGGTGCCGATCTCGCTGTAGCGCTCGATGATCGAGAAGGTGGTGAGCTTGACCACCAGCAGGATACAGATGGCCAGCAGGATCGCCTCGACCGTCTTGAGCAGCACGTCGAAGCCCAGCACGATCTCGGCGAAGATCGGCGCGTATTGCCTCCAGGAGACCACCTTCAGGTGCGGGTGGTTCCGCGCCAGAAAGGCCTCGATGCGCGGGAGCACCCGACCGGCGGTGCGGGCATCGTGTAGGAAGCCGACCACCTCCGAGGCGAGCGGCTCCTCGTAGCCGACCAGGGCCCGGAAGCCGGCCAGGTCGAAGTACACGCCGCCGAAGCCCCGCGCCTCCCGCGGCATGCTGCGGAAGTCGATCCCGCCCTTCACGGTCACGAAGCGGTCGACGAACTCCGCGTTGCGGTTCGGCAGCAGGAACACGTACTCGCTGCCCACCTTCAGAGACTTGCCTTCCTCGTACTCGTACCAGGAGGCGGCGCAGGCCCCGCTCTCGCCCGCCTCGACCGGCTCGCCCAGGGCGTAATACAGGTCCGAGAAGTTGCGATTGAAGGAGGCCATGTCCATGGCCACGCCCATGAAGCCGCTCTCCGCGTCCTTTTCCCCATAGTATAGCCCGCTGAACACGATGCGTTCCTGCGCCCCGCTCACCTCCGGCTGGCCGGCCAGAAACGCGAGCACTGAGGCGATCTCCTCAGGCGCCAGCATCTCCTTGGGTTCGTAGAAGTAGTAGCCGAAAGTGCCGTCGGTCTCGATGTCCCGGTGCAGGACCCGGAAATGGCCGGCGACGGCCCGCCCGAACATGTCGGACTGCTTGCGCGAGATGTCCTCGATGAGGTTCTCGAACACGAAGGTGAGGAAGGAGCCCAGCAGGGCGATCAGCAGGATGATGCGGGTGCGCCAGGCGTGGCGGCCCAGGTTCTTCAGGGCCAGGACGAACCGCTCCATCAGGCCGCCTCGACCCGCCCGTCGTGCAGGCGGATGACCTGATGCGCGCGCTGCATGATGCCCGGGTCGTGGGAGGAGAAGATGAAGGTCGTGCCCCGGGAGCGGTTGATGCTCTCCATCAGATCGAGCACCTCGGCTCCGGTGCCGGAGTCCAGGTTGGCGGTGGGCTCGTCGGCCAGCACGATCAGGGGGTGGGTGACCAGGGCCCGGGCGATGGCCACCCGCTGCCGCTGCCCCCCCGACAGCTCGAAGGGCTTGTGCCGCACGTGCTCCTTCAGGCCCACGGCCTCCACCAGCTCCAGCACGCGCTCCCTCTTTTGGGCCTTGGACAGCTCGCGGTGCAGGATCAGGGGCAGGTGGATGTTCTCGAACACGTTCAGGACCGGCAGCAGGTTGAAGGACTGGAAGATGAAGCCCAGGGTCCGGTTGCGGTAGCGGGTGCGCTCCCGCTCCGACAGGGCCTGGATGTCCTGCCCCGCCACCTGGACCGTTCCCGCGGTCGGGGTGTCGATCAGGCCGATCATGTTGAGAAGGGTCGTCTTGCCGCTGCCGGAGGGTCCGGCCACGCAAACGAAGGAGCCGCTGTGGATCTTGAGGTCGATGTTCTTCAAAGCCCGGACCACCGTCCTGCCGAGCCGGTAGTCCTTGGTCAATCCGGTGATCGTAATGCCGTTCATTGTGCCTTCCCGAATAGAAACAGCCTGTTCTCCAGACGGAGGACGGATCTTCTGATTAAACAGTTGAGGATGGTGATGTTGTTACCCTGCGGCCTCAGGAGCGGTCCTTTTTTTCCTGCGCGGCGCGGAGCAGGTCGGCGAGGGTCGAGGTCTCTTTGCTGTCGTCGCTGTACTGACGGATGAGCCGGCGGGTGACGGCCTTCTCTCGCGGGGAAGGCCGGCGGGACAGGGCGTCTCCTGCGTCGGCGCTCTGTTCGTAGCCGCAGGTGAGGGACTGGCAGACCAGGATCCGGCGGCCCTTCCTGTCCTGAGCCGCCAGCAGCATCCGCCCGCACACCGGGCAGGGGGTATTGCTCGTGCTGCGGGGCCTGTACTCGGCGGTGCTGGCCTTGACCTGCTCGACCAGCTGGCGGGTGTTCGCCCGAATGTCCCGGCGGAAGTGCTCGCCGTCCTCGCGTCCTTCGGCGATATCGGCCAGCCGCTGCTCCCAGCGGGCGGTCAGCTCCGGGGAGCGCAGCGGCTCGGGGGCCAGCTCCAGCAGCTCCAGGCCGCGCGAGGTGGGCACCAGCTCCTTGCCCCGGCGCTCGATGTAGTAGTTGTCCAGAAGCTTCTCGATGATCTCGGCCCGGGTGGCCGGGGTGCCCAGCCCTCCCCGGGCCAGGGTGCGGGCCAGCTCCTTGTCCTCGACGAAGCGCCCCGCGTCCTCCATGGCGGCTACCAGAGTGCCCTCTGTATAGCGCGGCGGTGGTTTGGTGAAACTCTGCTTCAACTGCACGTCGTTCACCTTCAGGTGTTCCCCTGGCCGGTGGCTGGCCAGGCTCTGCTCCGGAAGCTCCTCTTCCCCGCGCTCCTCCTCGTCGAGCTGGCCGGCCACGGCTCTCCAGCCCGCCTCGATCAGGCGGCTACCGCGGGTCACGAAGCGCTCGCCGGCGGCCTCAGTCAGCAGACGGATGGAGGTGAAGCGGCACGGCGGAGAGAGCACGGCTAAGAAGCGGCGGGCCACCAGCTCCCACAGGGCCCGCTCATCGGAGCTCAGCGCCTCGGGCCTCACCCGTTCCTCCGTGGGGATGATGGCGTGGTGGTCACGCACCTTGGTGTCGTCCACGAAGCGCCGGCCCGGAGCCAACTCGCGGGCCAGAAGCGCCTCGGCCTGTTGCTTGTAGCGGGTGCCGGCCAGGGCGCGCAGGCGGTCGGGCAGGGTGGGTACCAGGTCGGAGGTGATGTAGCGGGAGTCGGTGCGCGGGTAAGTGAGCATCTTGTGCCGCTCGTACAGGCTCTGCAGCACGCTCAAAGTCTTGGCCGCCCCGAAGCCCAGCAGGGCGCTGGCCTCCTTCTGTAGCGCGGTCAGGTCGTAGGCCAGGGGAGGGGGTTCGCTCTTCTCCTTTTCCTCCACCTCCACAATCACCGCTTCTGCCCCGCGCACCCGCTCGGCGATTGCACGGGCCTGCTCCTGGTCTTTGATGCGGGTCGCGATGCCCTTGCCCTGCCAGGTGCCGCGGAAAGGCCCGAAGTCGGCGGTGACCGTCCAGAAAGCCTCCGGGCGGAAGGAGGCGATCTCCTGCTCCCGGTGGGCCACCATGGCCAGGGTCGGGGTCTGCACCCGCCCCGCGGAAAGGCGCGTGTCGTGCCGGCAGCTCAGAGCCCGGGTCACGTTCAGCCCGATGAGCCAATCCGCCTCGGAACGGCACTCCGCGGCGCGGAACAGGTTGTCGTAGGCCTGGGCCGGCTTAAGAGCGCGGAAGCCGTCGCGGATGGCCGCGTCGGTCTGGGAGCTGATCCACAGGCGCCGGGTCGTCCCTTTCCAGGCGGCCAGGAGCAGGATCCAGCGGGCCACCAGCTCTCCTTCGCGGCCCGCATCCGTGGCGATCACCAACTCGCCGACGTCCTGGCGATGGAGCAGGCTCTTGATGGCGTTGAACTGGTGCGCGGTGCGGTGGATGACCGTGTGACGCATACGCTCCGGGAGCATGGGCAGGCTGTCCAGGGACCAGGTCTTCCAGCGCTCTTCGTAGGCCTCGGGATCGGCCAGCTCCACCAGATGCCCGAGGGCCCAGGTCACGACGTAGCGCTCTCCTTCCAGGTGGGTCTTGGCCTGCCGGGTGCAGCCCAGGACCCGGGCCAGCTCCCGGCCGACGCTGGGCTTTTCCGCCAGGACCAGGGTCTTCATGGTGCGCCTCGATTATCCATGGAAGCAGGCCGCCCGCCAAGGGTGCGGCGGAAGCCCGATTGCAGGTTCGGATCTAGCCTGCTTATCTCACAAACCGCTCACAGAAGTCGGATTGTGACTGCTCTCCCTTTTCGCAACTTAACAAAGGGGTGAGAGCGGACCATTTCTTGGTTTTCGCGAGCGGTAATTTGCCTAATAAGCGGGAAATTTACCAAACTCAATGAACTATATCGATATAGACTGGGATCGAGAGCGGACTTCTCCCACCGACCTCGGAACCTGCAACTCAAGCTTGATCTCAACCCGCGTCAGCACAGCTGCGGGTAGGCCTGCTTCAGGTTCGCCATGATCTTGAAAAAGGTTTTCTGGTAGGCATAGGCGGAGGACAGGCTGACATAGATCCGGCGGACACTGACCCGAACCTGGGCGCCGATCTTCAACAACTTCAGCCGGATCGTATGACACTGGGCTTGGGCAAGTGGCGTTCCCTGCAGGGCCCGTCGTCTCAGTTCACTCAGCAGCACGTAGGCCAGCGAGGAGAAATACAGCCTCAGCTGATTGGCCTTCATCGTGGCGGAGGAAGTTCGGTCGGCGAACAGGTACAACTGCTGTTCCTTGATCCGGTTCTCCATGTCGCCCCGAGCACAATAATGGGTTTCATACAGCTCGGCCGCTCCGATCAGATCCCGAGGAAGGTTGGTCACCACAAAGCGAGGATTCTCGCCCTTGGCCAGGTACTCCGCTTTGCCGATCACTCGCCTACGGCGCGACCAACTGCCCAAGGTCCGGTAGCTGAAATCCTTGAACACGCGCTGGGCTTCATAGCGCTGGAAGTAGCGTTTGCGGGCTTTCTTCAGCTCCTTGGCCAGGCGTTTCAACAGTCGAGCATTTCTTGCCAATCCAAAGACATAGAAGATGCCGGTCTCTTGTTCGCACCAGCTCATCAGATCCTCCCGGCAGAACCCGCTGTCCCCCCGCAGGATGATTCTCACCTTGGGCCAGCGCCGGTGGATGCGAGTGACCACCTGCTGGATGTCCGGCAAGGATTCGTGGCCAGGATCCAGATTGGCTGTTTTCAGTTTGGCGGTCAGCAAATGATCCCCACAGAAAATGTACAGCGGCAGATAGCAGTAGCAATCATAATAGCCATGGAAGAACCTTCCCTGTTGATGTCCATGCAGCGGGTCATCGGTGGCATCCAAATCCAGAACGATCTGCCTGGGCGGCTTGCGAGTGCTGTTCAGAAAGGTATCGACAAAGAAGGCATCCAAAGCCTCGGGGGAGTAGTAGATCTTCTTGTAGTGAAGATTCTCCAGCTTTCCCGCCCCATAGGTCTCCAGGCGGTTCAGGGTGCTTTTCCCGGCCAACGCCTTGCCACGATCCCGCGCATGCCTCCTGTTCTGCCCGCTGGGATCCAGCTTCCCGCATACGGTAGCCAACAGCGGATCGCGGCGCAGCTCGTCGTGATCGTTGGTATCCTCGTAACCCAAGCACAACCCCACCGTTCTTTGGGCGACCATCTCTTTCACGGTGTGCTCCAGATAACGAGGATCGCGGCTATCGACAAACCACTGGGAGAATTGCTCGATGAACCGATTGGCCAGTTCAACTTCACGAAGCAGCAGGGCACCAGCGTCGGAGGTAATGGTGCCCCCATCGAAGGCCGCAACGACTTTCTTGGGTCCCAGCCCTTGAAAGTGGAGTTGTTTCGGATTACACTGTGTTTGCATACAGGGCCTTTCTCTTTTGGTATATTTGGTTTGTGGTGAACGAATTATACCAGAGATGAAGGCCCTTTTTCTAGACTTTATGAAATATTCAGGCTAGCTCATAGGGCCGGCGACGGGAAGCGGAACAGGTGGAAGGCGTTGGCCACGACCAGCACCAACACGGGTAGGACCAGGAGCAGGATCAGCTGCAGGAAGATGCTGGCACGGCGGGCGTAGCTCACCAGGTTACCGAAGAAGAACACGAAGGCGGCGGCCAGGAAGTTCAGGGCTTTGCTGTCCAGGAAGAAGAGCTGGCGCGCCCAGTCGGTGAACCACTTCATGAAGCGGAACGGAACGACCGTGGCCATGAGGAAGAAGCCGACCACGAAGCTGATCAGGAGAGGCGCCACCAGGTTGCCGCCGCCGAGCACGATCCGCAGGGCGATCAGCGCATAGGCGATCAGCGTGAGCACCGCGGGGCGGCCCAAGAAGCCCAGCTTGCCCTGCATGAACTGGACGGCCGGCGCGTAGTTGAACACGTAGAAGCCGACCGGCACCAGGAACAGCACCCCGATCCAACCGATCACATCGAACGCCCGCTCGTAACGCTCCATTATAGCCCTCCGCTCGGAGGATTGTAGTATGATTCGCCCTTGGCCGCAAGTTTAAGGTGATCGGTTATTTCCTATTGATCCTTCAGCAGCGCATCCAGATCCAACGGCTCGCCGCGGACCTTCAGGCGCTCGGTCCAGGTCTGTCCTTCGATCAGAAGGTCGCCTCCAAACACCCACCCACTGGCCCGGCCGTCTTCCACCCGATACCAGAAATCTTGCCGGTCCGATTGATCTTTCTCGTAGTTCATGGCATCCGTCACCCGCACATGGGCGTTAGTCTCAAGACGACCCACTTCCTCGCTTGAGGCGCTCGGTGCGGTGTGTATTCTGACAGGCTTTTGGACCTCCCCCTCGTAGGTCACACGGAGCAGGTACACCCGCCAGCCCAGCTCGTAGGGGCTGTCGGGCTTCTGCCGGACGATCTCACCCACCACGGCGACACGGAAGCGGTCGAAGCTGAGC
>CAYGWQ010000304.1:0-6616 GCA_964353465.1 uncultured Acidobacteriota bacterium
GTCGAGGTCCAGGTCGAGGTCCAAGTATTGGAACTTATCTTAGCGCTTAAGGGCAATCCCCCGCCCACCCCCACCCTCGAAGAGCTTCCCTTGATGAGCAGTATTACCAAGGACGGCATCACCTGGACCTTTGCCGCGCCCACTCGCGTAGGCCAGTTCGTGAACGGGGATTATTACGTGGTGGGAACGACCACAATCGTCGATATTCAACCTCTCCCTACGCCGGCCAACGGGCGACATGGAACCATGTTGAATGTCAGGCCGAATGCACAACGCAGTGGATTCGACAGCCGCATTCAGGCCAGCCGGTACGACCCGAGCTTGCGCGTGTACCCTCCGATTACATTGACTCCGGGAAACAAGCTGGTCTCCTCCCGAAGTGTCGCAAGCTCCAATCTGCCTTGTGTGATGCGCCCCTACGACACCTCGGTAAGTTCCGTCGCTTCGGTCTCCATTCTCACCAGCCTGGTAGCCCCCCAGCCGTTGGACGCGTTTCGTCCCTCCTACGCCCAAGGCTCCACCAGGATTTATCTATCGAGGAACTTGAGACGGCAATCTCTTCCCAGACTTCCATTCGTACGCGATGTTCCCCCTTTGTCCGAGTTTGAAGGATATTTGAAACGACCTTGGGTTGATTCCGTTTTTTTCAACTTTGATGTGCCTGCCGAATACATGGCGAGTTACGGGCGGGAAAATGCGTATCTCATATCGTTCGCAGGTCTTCTTCTGACGCTGGATTTTCCTGCCGAGCAAAAAGAGCCTCTTCTTGTGTATCTCACGCAATATGGGATCGATCTGTTCGGACTGGTCGAACAAGGTCACACCGGGTGGCAGGCGCACGGGGGTCACGGCAGCGGAAGAAAATTCCCCATCGTCCTGGCCGGCGTGATGCTGGGCGAGGAAAACATGAGATCGGTCCAGGCCAACTTCGGGGAAGACATGCAGACCATCTGGGTCAGCGAGACACTCCCCGCCGGCACCTACACAGGATCCTGGCACACGCAGCCTGAACCCGTTGTCTATGGCGGGCATGTCGGAATCAATGGCGAATCGGTGAATCCGGGCTGGGGACCTTATGAGCATTTGCTGCCTGCCTCCTGGAAGAACACCCTCGGTGAGTCGTATCGCCGGTGTTGCACCAGCGTCGCTTGGGTGGGGGAAGCGCTCGCCGCGCGCCTTATACCCGGAATGCTGGATGCCTGGAATCGACCCCAGTTCTTTGCCTATGTGGACCGATGGATGGGTTCTGCCGATAATCCCCTGGATCTCGAGAGTATACGAAGTGCGACCGGAATGACAATCGATCCTGACTTCATGCAGGGCCAGGCCTGGAAAATCCTGAGTGGGGGAGGCTACTAGCGGCCTTACCGCACATTCGTCGATGAGATGTGGGCAGCGTATCGAAATAGTTCCGTTCCGTCATCTCCCGCAAACCTCCGCATCATCCAAAAATTTCGGTGACAGGCTACTCAACCTCGAAATCAGATTGCACATACGTACCGTTGTCGGCACACTATTATTTCGAAGTTGAGTCGCCTGTCACGAATGGCACGAAGTGAAGGATGTGAACCCTGAAGGGCAGTGCAGATCAGCCCAGGGTGAAACCCTGGAATCAGGCGTGACGAATTGAGAACAGCCCTGAAGGGCGAAGCAGCCTGCGCCGCCCTTTCAGGGCTGATTCCTTGCTCTACGTTAGTTTCCGGAGCTTGCGCCCTGGGCTTTGCTGCTGGACCCTTTCAGGGTCCTAATTGAAAATCTTGTCTCAGTGCCATGCTAGCCTGTCACCGAAATGGAGGAGCCAGTCTATATGAACAGCCATGAGCACCCACCCTTGATCAAGACTTCACGGATAATGCTGGTCTTCTTGCTGATTGCGGTTTCGCTTTACGCAGCGGACCGGAAACCGGCTCTGGAGGCGGATTTCGAGAAATTGCGGACCGTAATTGTCATGTCCGTCGATGACTCGATCTATAAATCCTCTGAAATGGGGAGCTCGATGCACCCGATCTTCAACAAGGGACTGGCTCCGGGTGCCATCGCCGAGCATCGCGCCCTGGTGCGGCTGCTGCAAAAGGCCGGGGTGAAAGTCCTGCAGGTGCGCGACCTGCTGCAGGATGCAATCGAAAACGCGCGCCTGCGCGGCGAGCTGCAGGCATGGATCCGCGAGACGTATCCCGAGCAGGCCGATCGGATCCTGCCCAGTCTGGACCGGGTCAACGCCGACATGGTGCTCCAGCGCACCGATGATCTTTTCTATCGGAAGAATGGCAAAGGAGAACTGGATCCGCTTTTTCTTCCTCTTTCCTCGATGTACTGGTCTCGCGATTTTGCCATTTCGACGCCGAAAGGTGTGATCATCGGGAACGGGCAGAACTTCGGGCGCACGCTCGAAAATGCCCTGGCTCGCCTGATGTTCACCCACGCAAAGGCGCTGCGCGATTTCCCCATCGTTTTCGATGCCGCCAGGGAAGGGGTGATTCTGGATGGAGGTGACGTCATCGTTCATGACGAGACCACGCTTTTCCTGGGTGTAGGCCAGCGCACGGACCGGCAGGCTGCGCCTTTGCTGGCAAGAAAGCTCGGCATGGATGTGATCGCGGTCAGCATGCCGCCGCGCGACAAGCCGAATGGGATGAGCCGGCAACTCCTCCACCTGGACTCCATTTTCAATTTTGTAGCCAAGGACAAAGTGCTGGCGGTGCCGTATTTCCTGGAAAAGGCCTACCTGGAAACCAATCCCATGATGAAGATCCTGGCCGGACTGGCGGCTGAAACAGATGCCATCAAAGCGAGAATGCCCTCCGACACTGCAGCGGGAGACTCCAAGCAGCTCCGGGTGACCATCGACGCCATGCCGGGTGTCGGCTGGCTTACTCGATACGAAGCGGGAACGGGAAAGGAAACCGCACTGGACATGAAGCTGGTCGATTATGCGCGTTCGCAGAATTGGACCGTCGTGTTTGTCGGTGGGGACAGGCAGGGGATGGGCGAGGAAAAATGGACCCTGGAGCGAGCCATGTATGAGCTGCGCTGGCAGGGCGCCAATGTCGCACAGCTTGGTCCCGGGCGCGTCATTGCCTACGCTCACAACGTACACACCAACGAAGCGCTGCGCCGCGCCGGCGTTCAGGTGCAGGCCTTTCCCGGAGAAATCCTCGCCATCCGGAACGGCGGGCCGCACTGCCTGATCCTGCCGCTGGTCCGGCAGAAGTAGATCCGGCCCCGCTTGCAAGCGAGGTGCGCGGCCAGGTTTCGTCCTCTCCTCAGAAAGGAACAAGACTCCCATGGAAACCAAGTTGCAGCGAGAACTTCGCGTCCTCAGAGCCTACGCATGCGTCTCGCTTTTGCTGTTCGGCGCACTGTTCTTCATTGCCGCCAGGACTTCCAGCCAGAAGACGAAGTTCGATGAAATCGATGTGGAACGCATCAACATCGTCGAGAAAGACGGGACATTGCGTCTGACGATTTCCAACAATGAGCGCTCGCCGGGCCCGGTCATCGGCGGCCTGGCTTTGAAGAGCCGCGAAGGCAAAAGAGGCGCAGGCTTGATTTTCTTCAACAACAAAGGGGATGAATGCGGAGGTATGACATGGACCGGCAAAGATCAGGAGGGCAGAGTCCGAGCCGACGCCGGCCTGATGTTTGATCAGTTTGACCAGGACCAGACCGTCGGCATCATGTATTCGCAAACGAACGGAGACCGATCAGCCGGGCTGCGCGTCTGGGAGCGGTCACTAACGCCGCTCGCGGAATTCGCCCGGATCCTCAACGACATTGAGCTCATGAAGGACGGTCCGGAAAAGGCCGAAGCCCTGAAAAAAGCACGCGAAAAGGCCGCGGCCAGCGGCCTGGGCGGGGCTCAAAGAGTATTTGTCGGCCGGACCTTGAAAAACGAAGCGGCAGTCATCCTGGCCGACACCAACGGCAGGCCGCGTATCATGATGTCCGTGGCGGGCGACAACGCAGGCACACTACAATTCATGGACCAGAAAGGCAAAGTAACGTCGAGCCTGCCCCCTGCCCCGCCAACGCCGGGCAAGTAATCGCCAGGCATCCAACCTCAAGGGCCTGCGTCAGATTTGGAGTGCGCAAACCTGCTCTGTTCTTTGTACGCATTTCGCTCCTGATAGACATGCGCTACGCCCCGGAGGGGCGGCAGAGAGTAGCCGGGGGCGAGCCGCGCAGCGGCGCTGCCCCCGGTAGCGTGATGCGGGCGTAAGCCCCGGCTGGGGCGGCAGAACCATTGCATCGCAATTCAACCTGCCGCCCCTCTAGGGCTATGCTCCGTTGTCCGCCTTCCGGGGGCTTGCGCCCCCGGCTACTCTCTGCCGCCCCTCCGGCGCTGGGACCGCACCGGTTGAACACCTCGGACAAAATGCGCATGAGGTTCAGAACCTGCTTGCGCTCCGGTTCAACGCCAGCTCGCTTCGCGCCAGGAAAGTAGCAACAAGCTGCCGCACTTCAAAAGAGCTTTGGATTTCATCATTTTATTTAAGGGATGGTGTGTCAGGTAACCACTTTCCCCAAACCGTTTGGAATTCAAAAAAGGAGCGGCTACAATCGCATCGGAGGGAGGGGGCGCGGGAATCAAACGCCCGGCCGACCTCCGGCAAATGCACGATCTGCTAACAAGGAGCCGACGGCTTATGAACAGCACTAGAACCAAATGGTGGTTGGGTGGTTTGTGCCTCTTGATTTTGGCGATCGGGGCGGGAATCCTGCGCGGGCAAAGCGCGGTGTTGAAGACGCCGCTTTCACCCGTGGTGTTGAATGCCATAGCCAACGAGGTTTCCGGCCAAATGGCATTCAATAACCTCGTGCTGGTGGGGGGTGCGCCCTGGGTGCGCGACCCGCGCGAGTTTGCCGATACTTTTTATGAAGCACAAAAGCTGTACGATCTGGTCAAAAGCTACGGCATTGAAACCGTCCAGCTGCTGCGTACCCCAACAGAGAGAACCGCGGATTACCCGGCCGAGGGGGAATTCTGGACTGTCGCACCCACGACACGGCTGATCGCCAGGATAGGTGCGGATGCCGCCCTGGTCGCCAGCGGCTCCCAGAGCGCGGACGTAACCGGGGACCTGATTTTTGTTCCTCCCCTGACGGGCGACCAAGCCAGCGCTCTGGCCGCGCCCGAAAAACAAGACCAGTACAGCGGCAAAATCGCTCTGATGTGGTCTCACCCCCGCGGCAATATCGCCAAGGCTCTCGATGCAGCCGGCGTACTGGCTACCATCTCCTTCAACAGCCAGGAACGCTATTTCGATCCCGATCAGGTTATCTACAGTTCGGTCGCTTATCAGAGCCATACCAACCTCAAGGTGGGATTTACCATTTCCTGGCGGCAGTGGAGCGAATTGCTGGAGGACGTGCAGGCGGGGAGGAAAATCACAGTCCGTTGCCAGACGCGCATTGAAAAAGTCAAAAGCAAATCCGAAGCCGTTTATGCCTGGCTGCCGGGCACCGAGCCGGACAAAAAAGGGTTCATTTTTACCGCGCATCTGTTTGAAGGCATGATCAAGCGCGGGGCTAACGACAATATCGCCAGCTGCATGGTGCAGCTGGAAATCATGCGGGCCCTGCAACGTTTGATGAAATCCGGGCAGCTTCCCGCTCCCCGGCGCTCCATTTACTTCCTCTGGCCCAATGAAATCTCCGGGACCAGCGAATTCCTGCGCACGCACCCCGATCTCGCCAAGAAGCTCAGCGTTGATTTCAACATGGATATGAGTACCGAAGCCCTGCGGCTCAGCAACGCCACCGTATTCCTGGGCTATTGTTCCAACAATCTGCCCAGCTACATCGACGGGCTGACGAAGTCCCTGCTCAACTATGTATGGCGGACGAATGACATTGTATTTCTCCCCGATTCTCCCCGCGGACGGCCCAGCGGCCAATACTTCCCCAATCCCATGTGGGAGAAGAACGGCTCCCGCGACGCTTTCCGCTTTTTCGTGCAACCTGCTCCCAGCGGCAGCGACCATGATCCTTTCCGAAATCCGGCCGTAGGCGTGCCCAGCATGGTGCTTTCCGCCTGGCCCGACCAGTGGTACCACGCCGACAAGGATACCGTCGACAAAGCCGATCCCACGCAGATGAAGCGTATCGCCTTTGTGGGAGCCGCTGCTGCCTGGGCTGCCGTCCAGTGTACCGATGAGGTTTTGCCCGGTCTGCTTGACGTAACCTCCGAATTCGGCTGGACCCGCATCACCGGGAATGAACTGCCCAGAGCCCTGGGAATGATCGAATCGGCCACACGGGATAACCTGAATGCTCAAAGCACACAGGCCCAGAATCTCATCCGTGCCGCGGTCGAGCGTGAAATCGGCGCCCTTCGCTCCACGGAGGCGATTTACACCGGCTCCGCCGCGGCTGTTCAGTTGGTCAATAACAAGGTCGCCCTGTGGCAGGGCTATGGCGCTTCCCTGAACGATCTTGTGGCCAACAGCGCCAAAATCAAAGCCAAACTGCCAGGCGATACCGGCCAGGTCCGCTAGCAAGTTTCTGTCGCGAAACTCGCTTTTGGGGCGGACTCGTCCGTCAACCGGAGCGATCATGTGCGGGCGGGCTTTAGCCCTTAAGCGCTAAGATAAGTTCCAATACTTGGACCTCGACC
>CAYGWQ010000305.1:0-6610 GCA_964353465.1 uncultured Acidobacteriota bacterium
GGGAGAATCTGATCTGGCTCTACATCAAGATCGCCGAGTGCCAGTTCCGCCTGGAGCGTTTTGAGAAGTCGCTGCTGACAACGCTGGAAGCGCTGCGACGCCGTCCGCAAAACAGCCTCGAGAAAGCCGAGGTGCGCAGCTTCCTTACCAACAATTATTACGAGCTTGGGCGATATCGGGAAGCGGTCGCGGAGGGCGAAAAGACCCTAAAGATCGCCAAAAAGTTCCCCAGTGACAACCTTTTCTACTTCCGGATGGCTCTGAGCTACTTCAAGCTCGGAGATAAGAGGAACTTCGCCAGGTATCGTTCCCTTTGCCGGAAGAGATTTCGCGAAGACAGCTGGATCACTTTTTTGGACAAATTGACGTAACCCTTGCGCCGCTTCTCGGCATGTGCTGCCTGCGGGAAATCCGCAGGGCGCAGACGTTACTGCGGCAGAGGAACTCCCCGAAAGAGATGCGCAGAGCCGCTCGGCGAATTGTAGAGAAACTGCGCCTGCAAGGTCATGAGGCATTTTTTGCCGGCGGATGGGTCCGGGACTTCCTCCTGCGGAGAAAGCCGCTGGACGTGGACATCGCCACCAGCGCCTCCCCTGAGGAGGTGCTCCGGATTTTCCCGCACGCGACGCCGATCGGCGCGCAGTTCGGGGTCGTCCGGGTGCGCATGTACGGCCGCGCCTATGATGTCGCCACGTTCCGCACGGAAGGGCCCTACCTCGACGGCAGGCATCCCTCCAGCGTGCACTTCTCCGGACCGAAACAGGATGCCCAACGCAGGGATTTTACTGTCAATGGGCTCTTCTACGACCCGATCGCAGACCGCGTCATTGACTATGTCCAAGGCACGGCCGACATCCGGAAGGGCATTCTGCGCACCATCGGTAAGCCGCAGGAGAGGTTCCAGGAGGACAAGTTGCGCATGTTGCGGGCCGTCAGATTTGCCTGCAGCCTTGATTTCAAGATCACCTCTGAAACCTACGAGGCCATCCGCCTCCTGGCTCCTTCGATTCTGGAGGTAAGCTGGGAACGCATCCGGGACGAACTGCTGAAAATCCTGACCGGCCCCATGCCGGAGCGCGGGCTCGACCTGATGCAGGAGACCGGCTTGCTGGCCCACATCCTTCCCGAGGTGGAGGCAATGCGCGGTGTCGCGCAGCCTCAGGAATTTCACCCGGAGGGAGACGTATTCGTCCATACCCGGGCTGCGCTGGGGATGCTGCGGCACCCGTCCCCGGTCCTTGCCCTCGCAACTCTGCTGCACGATGTCGGCAAGCCGCCGACTTTCTCAATCGGCGACCGGGTTCGATTTGACGGCCATGTCGCGGCCGGCGCCCGGATCGGAGCGGAGATCTGCCGAAGGTTGCGCATGTCGAACGAGGAAACCTCTCGGGTTGTCGAACTGATTCTCGACCACTTGCGCTTCATGCACATAAAGGAGATGCGCACGAGCACCCTGAAGCGGTTCCTGCGCCGGGCCCATTTTGAAGACCATCTCGAGCTGCATCGCGTGGATTGCGCCAGCAGCCACAGGATGCTCGATAACCACCGGTTCGCACGCGCAAAATATGAAGAGTTCAAGGCTGAGCCCGCGCCGCCGCCCAGGTTCGTCACGGGCGACGATTTGATTGGCATGGGTTATCCGCCGGGACCGATATTCAGCCAGATCCTCGATGCGGTCGAGGACCTGCACCTGGAGGAGCCGCAGTTAACCCGTGAAGAGGCTCTTGCCTACGTGCGCCGTAAATTCCCATTGCCGGAATCCGGGCAAACGCCATGACCGGCGCAGAGTGGTTCGATATCCGCAACGAAGTCGAAGTTTCGGCTGGGGGCAACCAGCGCCTGCGCCGGGGACACCTGTGGATCTACGGCAGCGATGTGACGGTCGCACCCCGGTCGCCGGCGCCGCTCGTCCGCGTCAGGGATGCGTCGCACAATACCATCGGATTCGCTTTCTACAGCCCCAACTCCCAGATCCGCCTGCGCCTGCTGTCACGGGACACTGAACCGCCCACCCCGGAACTGATCCGCGATCGCGTACGCCGCGCAGTGGAGCGACGGCCGCAGCGCTCGCTGCCTGAGGAAGCCTGCCGCCTGATCTTCGGCGAAGCCGACCTGCTGCCGTCGGTGATCGTCGATCGCTACGCGGACTATCTGGTACTTCAGACCCTCTCCAGCGGCGCCGAGGCTCTCAAAATCCTGCTGGTCGATATTCTTCGTGACCTGCTGCAGCCGGTAGGCATTCTGGAACGTAACGATGTCAAATCACGCCGGCTCGAGGGGCTGGAGGCATGCCAGGGGGTTCTCTGGGGAATCGTTCCGGATCAGGTCCAGATCCGTGAGGGAGGAATCCGTTTTTGGGTAGACCTGAAACGCGGCCAGAAAACCGGCTTTTTCCTGGATCAAGCGGAAAACCGGCTTGCAGCGCGCAATTATGCCTACGGGCGGTGTCTTGACTGCTTTACCAATACGGGCGCGTTTGCCACCCACTTTGCGCAACGCTGCGAATCCGTCATAGGCGTCGATGCCTCAGCGGAAGCCGTCTCGCAGGCACGCCGAAACGCCGAACTCAACGAATTAAAAAACGTCGAGTTTTTCGAGGGCAATGTCTTTGATTATCTGCGGGAGCGGGAAAGCGCCGGCACAAGGTTTCACACCATCTGTCTCGATCCGCCTGCTTTTGCAAAAAACCGCAGCGCCCTTCCCGCAGCCCGCGGGGGATACAAAGAGATCAATCTCCGCGCCATGAAGTTGCTGGAACCGGAAGGGATTCTGGTTACCTCGAGCTGTTCCTACCACCTGCCCGAATCGGATTTCTTTGAACTGCTTTATCAGGCGTCACATGACGCGCACCGCCAGGTTCAGGTGCTGGAGCGCCGGGCCCAGGCAACAGATCATCCTGTTCTCCTGGGCATGCCGGAGACCCACTATCTGAAGTGCTTCATTGTCCGGGTGTTGTAGCCCGCAACGCACGGATATCGTTACTTGGCCGGGGCGATCGCCTGGGCCGCTTCTTCCGGCGTGGCATTCTTGGCGCATCGGCAGCCGTAGTCCGCGAGGTAACTCGGCGCAGAAGCCGAGCGCGCCCAGAGGCCTGACGACTTGGTGTTCTGATAGCGGGATCCTAACCCCCGGAGAGCCTTATACCCCGAGTTGAACTGCTGTTCACCGGCCCTGGGATTGCCCTTGTATGCCTTGAACAGGCCTTCGGTCCATTCCTGCACATTGCCAAACATATCGTACACACCGAAGGGGCTCACATCGTTGAACTTGCCGATGTCGACCGGAACGCGGAAACCGGCGTCGGCGGTGTTGCTCCGGTTTACCTCCCACTCGTTGCCCCAGGGAAAGCGATAGCCGTTGGGACCGCGGGCAGCAGCCTCCCATTCCGCCTCCGTCGGCAGCCGCTTCCCCGTACCTTTGCAGTAGGCGTCCGCGTCCTTCCAGGTAATGTACACAACCGGCTGATTGGCCTTATCATAGGAGAAAAACGTTCTCCAGGTTTTGCCTTCCTCCTGGCCTTCCGCGATGTACATGGTATTCGTGGAGAAATCGAGGTATTCCCGGAATGTCACCTCGTATTTGTCGATCCAGAACGCAGGGAGTTTCACCTTGTGTTCGGGATAGGCATTGGTGAATTGCTTTGGATTTTCGGGATCCTTTTCGTTGCTGCCAATGATGTATTCGCCGGCCGGGATGAGGACCATTTCGCCCGGCGTAATGGCGGGTGTCTGCACCGTCGCAGTGTCTTGAGCAACAGGCTGCGCCTCTTGCTTTTGTCCGCATGCTGCCAGCGCAAGCACCATGAGTATGAGTGTGAATGCGTAAGTAGTTTTTTTGATCATGACATCTCCTCGGAAGTTCTCTGCCAATGGATTTTGAGAACAAGCGATTATATGCGCGCGTTCAGCGGTTAGTCAATTCTTGAAAAAGCCGTGCCAGGGCGCGCAGGAGAGCCTGCGACCGAACGATCCAGCTTGCCGCAAATCTCAATGCTGTTGCATTTGCAGCCGCCTGCCGATATCATGCCACTCCGAAGTCGTCTTGATTGCCGGGGTCGTCTGAGTTGACCCGCTGAGGCTTACTTTGACAGACATCTGCGCAAAGCTGCGTTCTGACCTCGAGATTCGAGCGGAGACCACCGATCCGCGGTCCGCCGTCATAGTGAAGGATCCGGTCACTCGGGGCTTTTACCGTTTCACCTGGGTGCAGGCTACGGTGCTGCGCGGACTTGACGGACGGCATGACCCGGGAGAAATCGCTGCCGAAGCCTCCAGGCAGTGTCAGGTCCAGGTGGAAAGGAGCCAGGTTGAGGATTTCATCACCAAGCTGCAAAACCTGGTGTTGCTCGACAATGCCCTCTCCTGGTCCCGCATCGAGAACCTGACCAGACGCAAGCATCGTCTGGTAGACAGCCTGCTTTCCATCAAGATCCACGCATTCAATCCCGACCGACTGCTGACGCGCGTGAATAAAAATCTGGGCAGCTTCCTGTTCGGCATGCCGTTCCACGCGCTGGCAATCGCGTCCATCGTGGCCGGCGTAATCCTAACGATCGTGAATTGGGAACAGCTTGTCTTCTCCTGGCGCCAGATCTTTTCGCTTTATTCCATTCCGCTGATCCTGATCGTTGCTTTTGCGGTCATGACGATCCACGAATTTGCGCATGGGCTTACGCTCAAGCATTTTGGCGGGAGAGTGGAGGAGATGGGGCTCCTGTTCCTTTATTTGATCCCGGCCTTCTACTGCAACGTCAACGATGCCTGGCTGCTCAAGAAGCGCGAGAGAATGGCGGTCTCTTTCGCAGGGGGTTACGCTCAACTTGTGGTCTGGGCATGGGCCACGATCCTGTGGAGGCTGCTCTCCCCGGAAACACTCGGCAGCCAGGTCTGCTTGATCGCGATCGCCTTTTCCGGGATCCTGACCCTGTTCAATTTCAATCCCCTGATCCGGTTGGACGGCTACTACCTGCTCAGCGATTACCTGGAAACCCCTAACCTGAGGCCGAAAGCCTTCGGGTATCTGAAGCGCACTATTAGCGGCTGGTTGATCGGCGTGGGCGGCCGTGGTGCGGCATTCACCGGGAGAGAGAGGCACATCTTTGTGATCTATGGTCTCTCATCCTTCGCTTTTTCGGCTGCATTGATACTGATTGTGCTGGGACGCTTGGGCGCGTGGATGGTAGCCGAATACCGGACCTGGGGCATTGTCCTGTTTTCGGTTGTCTGCTTGATGATTTTCCCCGTGGCAGGCAAGGAAAATGTGGCAGCCACAGGCAGGCTGGCCGCCGGGGTGGGCATCCGGATCAAAAAGGCTCCCTACCTGCTCATCATGCTGGCGATCCTGCTGGCTGCGGGCTTTCTGCCCTGGGAACTCAAGATCACGGGTGACTTTACCATTCTGCCGAACGCCCAGGTGGCGATCAATCCGGAGGTGGAAGGAACCCTGAAGGCGATCTATGTCGACGAGGGCAATTCGGTCAAAAAGGGGGATGTGCTTGCGGAGATCCAAAACCTGGATCTGAGCAATACCTACGAAGAAACGCGCGGCGAACTCGCCTCGGCACGCGCTTCCTTGAGCCTCCTCCAGGCCGGCAACCGACCGGAGGAAATCGAGCGCGCTCGCCACGTGATCGAAACGCGAAAGACGGACCTTGACAACGCAGGGCGCGTCGAAGAGGAACGCCGGATGCTGGAGGACACCATCGCAAAAAGGGATGCAGAGCTGCAAAACGCCCGCATGACCTTCGAGCGCAGCAAGACGCTTTTCAGCCAGGGGCTGATTCCTAAAAATGAGTTCGAGCGCGACCAGACCGCTTTTGATGTAAGACAGAAGGAACTCGCCGAGGCCCACGGATTGCTCAAAGTGTTGGATGAGCGCACAGACCGGGATAAGCAGATCAAAACCAAGGAACTGCAGCAGGCACAGAGCGAGCTCAAGATCCTGCTAGCCGGCTCCCGTAAGGAATCCATCCAGGCGGTGGAAGCCCAGGTAGCCAAACTCGCAGAAAAGCTTGTCATCCTGGATCAGCAGCTCGAACAGTTGAAGATTCGCAGCACCATCGGCGGCCTGGTAACCACTCCTTATCTTAAGAACAAGATCGGCAAGTACATCGAGAAGGGGAGCCCGTTCTGCGAGATTGTGGATGTCAGGCTGGTGCGTGTGGACATGCCTATCCCCGAGAAGGAGATTGAAGATATCGCCCCCGGATATCCGATTGTCTTGAGGGTGAATGCATTCCCTAAGCTTTCGTTCATCGCCGAGGTAAAAACCATCTCGCCGATAGCCGTGGAAGGTAGCCAGCAGCGCACGGTTGTCGTTAAGGGGGAGTTGGAGAACAGGGATGGTAGCCTGAAGGCCGGCATGACGGGAGTCGGCAAGATCCTTTGCGGCAAGCGCATGATAGGCGAGCTCGTAACTAGAAGATTTGTCAGGTGGTTACGAACGGAATTCTGGGAATACCTACCCTAGCCCGGGCCGGGGGGTTTCCCCGGCAACCCGGATCCTGAAAGCAGAAATCATGATTCAGCCCAACCCGGCGGACGTTATTGAAAAAACTTGTTGACACAATTATTCATTTTGCGTATAAATGATCCCAACTTGTTGTGGTTTG
>CAYGWQ010000306.1:0-6602 GCA_964353465.1 uncultured Acidobacteriota bacterium
GCGAAGCCTACTACAAAGAGCATCTGGGCGATTTTGTGAACAACGATAGGGTCCATGTGCGTGAAATCCTGGTGGAGGATGAGGCTCAGGCCGGCAAAATCCTGGCTTCCCTCAAGGCGAACCGGAACAAGAATTTCAGCGAGCTGGCGCGGATATACTCCCAGGCCCCTGCAGCGGCTTCGGGGGGCGATATGGGGACATTCCAGAGGGGCGAGCTCCCCGAGGAATTTGAGAAGGTCATCTTCCCCCTGGCGCCGGGCATAGCCAGCAAGATAGTACGCACACGATACGGGTACCATATTTTTTTGGTAGAGGAAAAGATTCTGGCACACCAGCAGAAATACCATGAAGTGGAAGACAAGATCCGGGAGACATTGCTGGTGGAGCGGCAGCGGGCGGCGCTCGACAAGGAACTCGCGTCCTTGGCTGACCAGATCCCGATCCAGCTGGACCGGGACAGGCTTGATTTTAAATATGTCGGCACCAGGCTAGCCCCGCGCGGAAGGAAATCCCAATGAGAAGATTCGTTTGGCTTGTCGGCTCCCTGCTGGTCCTGCCTCCGGGCCTGCAATCACAGACCAAGCCTGTAAAGATTGTAGACCGCATTGTCGCCCAGGTGAATGATGACATCATCACGCAATCCGAAATCGAACGGGAAAAAGCGCAGGCCCGGCAGGAACTTGCCGCAAAGTTCACCGGCGAGCAACTGGAAGAGGAATTGAAAAAGGAAGAAAAGAACATCCTCGAGGACCTGATCCGCCAGAGGCTGTTCCTCCAGAAGGCCAACGAGATGGGTATGGGCTCCGGCATGGACGTCCAGGTGTCCGCACAGATCGAGGCAATGCGAAAGCAATACAACATCAAGGACATGGAGGAGTTTGAAAAGGCGCTCGAATCGCAGGGCATGACCCTCGCCAGCTATCGCGAATATGTCAAGAAGCAGTTGATCGTCGGGACCCTGATAAACACCTTCGTGGACTCGCGCATCACATTGCTGTCCGAAGAGATCGAGCGTTACTATAAGGACCATGTGAAGGATTACTCCTCGGCGGAAGAGGTTACGCTCAGCGAAATCCTGATCCCGATCGGCGGCAACGATGGCCAGGCGGAATCCCTCGCCACCGAGTACCGCAAGAGGCTGCTTAAGGGGGAATCGTTCGCAGCGATGGCAAGCCAGTATTCCAAAGGACCCACCGCCGGCAAGGGCGGCAACATCGGAACCTATCAGACGGCGAAGTTGAGCTCGCAGATTGCCGAGCCCATTGCTTCTGTGAAGGAGGGGGAGATCTCCCAGGTGGTCAAAATCGGCGACAGCTACGCGATCTTTCGCGTCGACTCACGCAAAGCACCCCAGGTCCGTCCCTTCGAGGAAGTGCGGAACGAGATCAAAAACATCCTGTTCATGCAGCGGCAAAGACCGGAAATGGAGAGATTCGTCGCGCAGCTGAAAGAGGATGCCTACATTCAAGTCTTTGCTGAAATCGGAATAGGAAAATGAAGAAATCTGCCCATCTGACTCCCGGCGAGTTCGAATTGATGGAAATACTCTGGCCGCTTGGCGAGGCCAGCGTCAAAGACGTATGGGGAAAGGTGGCTTCGGCGCGGGAGCTGGCCTATACGACGGTTATGACAGTCCTGGAGAAGATGCACCGAAAAGGGATCCTCGCTCAGCGCAAGAGAGGAAAAGCCTACCTTTATTCCGCAATCCTCAGCCGGGAAGAGGCACTTCGGGGCATCCTGGAACACGTTTGTGATGTTTATTTCAAGGGCTCACGAGAGGAATTAATCCGTTTCATCGAAAAGCATTGCCCCGCAACCGCGCCGGAACCTGCTGTGGAATCGGGGCACGATAATCCTGCCGGGTGAAACTGCGCGGGATAAAACCACAAAGACCTCCAAGACCGCAAAGCTATCCTTAAGAATCGCTTTGCGGTCTTGGAGGTCTTTGTGGTCCAAATGTGCTGACCAAGCTCAGCCTCGAACCATTTCCGCATCTTTGTGAAGTCCCTGGCATCGAGGGAAGGGACCGCGAAAACTTCTCATAGATGCATCTCAGTTGCGAGACCGAGCTTGGGTCACGGGAAATTACCACTTTCTAAAAAAGCACTTTGCGTGCCAATCAGTACAGGTAAACATCAATTCAATCAAGTATTTCATTTGTTTGATCTTGTGGCTTTTTTCTGCCCCTGTTCCCACAGGTGGTTCAGGACGCTTGATCCAATTTGTTGGATAATATCAAGGGATTTTTGGACAAAACCGGGCGCCTGCAAAAGCGACAACCACGAAATACACGAAAACCCGAGGGCAGGCATAGGAGCGTTCAATCGGCCTATTTCTTCAGCAGATACTGACATCTCACTACCCATTTATAACCTGATTCAGACATTTCGTGTATTTCGTGGTTTAAAGAGCATCTTCAGGGAATGATTTCGTCAAGGTGGGTGGTCAGCAGGTGTCCGAGCTCAAACAGGCGGCAGAATCCATTCCGCAGCTTGAGTTGCAGGTTGGGCATTTGATCGTCATCGGTAAATACGGAGGCAATCTGACTGACCTGGTCCTTCAGTTCAGCATCCGATAACGTCACGAAGAGCTGCATCATTTCTACCAGCCGGTAGAGAGCATTCAAGAGGTGCTCTCCTTCGTTTCTTGCACGGGCTGAGGCTGCTCCGAAGCGCTCTTCCACCTGGCGGATCACTGCGGTCACAGCCGTTCCCTCCCCCAGGATAAGCGTCATCAGGCTGAGGAGTGGAAAGGCTGCCTCCATGGCCGCAGCCGAGCGTTCCATTTGGTTCGCCTGCTGGACCCGCGAGTGCACCTGTTCATCGATGCGGTGGATCAGGCTCTCGGCCGAAGCGTTGCCGGTGCTGAACTGGTGGCAGAGTGTGTTCATGTGGTTATAAAGCGAGAATGATGCTGTAACCAGGCAATCTCCGAAGTCTTCCGCGCGGAGCGAGCCTTCGCGGAAGTGCTCCAGGCGCTCCAGGATCAGGGCCTGGTATCTCTGTTTCCGATCCAGGGACACCGACAGAAATCCGAATATCTCGGCGGCGTGGTAGGAGCCGATGATGATCTGCCGCTCGACATCCCCCTCGTTTTCTGCGAGCTGCTCCAGGTAGCGGCGCCACAACCGCATCAGGTATTCCCCTGATTTGCCCTGTCCGGGAGGAAAGACCATGGATTCATTATTCCCCAGAAACAACTCCCGGCACAACTGCTATAATATGTTGCCCATGCTCAAGATCCGTGATATCGAGATCGATCCTCCACTGGTGCTGGCGCCCATCGCAGGGCATACCGACACCCTGTTCCGCCAGGCCATCAAGTCGCTGGGAGGTTGTGGTCTGGTCGTTTCAGAACTGGTCAGCACCGAAGGGATGACCCGTCACCAGGACCGTACCTTCCATCTCACCCGGTTTGAAGACAGCGAGCGTCCTATTGCCATCCAGATTTTTGGCTCCGATCCGGCCCGCATGGCCGAGTCGGCCGCGATGGTGCAGGGAATGGGCTCCGACATGATCGATATCAACGTCGGATGCCCGGTCAAAAAGGTGGTGAAGCAGGGCGGCGGCAGCAACCTGTTGCGGGATCTTCCTCTTCTCGGGAGGATCTTCCAGGCCGTCCGCAAGGCGGCGAAGATTCCCCTCACCGCAAAGATCCGCACGGGCTGGGACCGGGACACCATCAATGCCCTCGAAGTCCTGAAGCTCGCTGAGGAATGCGGCCTGGAAGCCCTGACGGTCCATGGCCGGGCCCGCTGCGATCTGTTTGCGGGGCGCGCCGACTGGTCGGTGATTGCCCGCGTCAAGGAGGCAGCGCGCATTCCGATCATCGGGAATGGAGACGTTTTCGAGCCAGCCGATGCCGATCGCATGTTCAAGGAGACTGGGGTCGACGCGGTAATGATCGGGCGCGGCGTTTTGAGCAATCCCTGGCTGATGCGGCAGTGCCACGATTATCTGTCAGGAAACCCCGTGCAGAAGGCTACGCTGAGAGAGAGGGGGGATTTCATGCTATCCTTCCTGCAGCGCGCATCGGAATGCATGCCGGCGCCCGTGGCGATCGGGAAGATGAAACGGATGGGGGGCTACCTCTCCAAGGGCATTCCCGGTGGAGCGCATTTGCGGGTCGACATCCACGCCGCCCGAAGCTGCGAGGAGATCCTGGGCGTGATCCGAGATTTTCTCTCCCGCAACGCGGAACCAGATTAGTTCGCTTCGCTCGCATGCTGAGGGGGAAAGGGGTCAAGGGGCCAAGGGGCCGAGGGGTCAAGGGACAAAGGGAGATTGGGCTCAAGGCCGGCAATGCTCTTAGCCATGAGGCTGCCAAGAGGTGAATCCAACATCCGCGTGCAATGGGTAATCTTGTGGAAAACCTTGTCTCCGTACAGCGCCGGAAACCCGTGCAGCTGCCATGAAATCAGGTGCGGTACTCAAGGATCGCGGCCAATCTGGACAGCCCCTCGACCCCTTGACCCCTCGGCCCCTCGACCCCTCAATCCCTTGCAATAAGGCAACGAACCCGGTCAGGCGCGACCCTCGCGCTTCTTGCGGCTCCAGCTGAATAGCGCGGCAACGCCGATGCTGACCAGGTAGAGGATGATCATCGGCGCTGCCCAGATGATCAAACTGACGGCATCCCCGGTAGGCGAAAGCACAGCAGCGAGAACGACCATGATAAGGATCGCGTATTTGAATTTCCTCCAGAGAAATCCGGCCGACACAAGACCGAAGATGGAAAGAAAAGCCGCCACCACCGGCATCTCGAAAACCAGGCCGAAGCCGAGAAGCATCACCAGGGTCAGGTCCAGATATTCATCGATCTTGGGAGCCGGCGTGAAATCCGCGCCGAGTTTCAGCAGCACGGCATAGGTCGGAGGCAGGACGATGTAGTAACAGAAAGCAGCGCCACCCAAAAACAGCAGCACCGACGAGACCATGAAGGGCACAACATAGCGTTTTTCTTTCCGATAGAGCCCCGGAGCGATGAATTTCCAGACTTCATACAAGGTAAAGGGGATGGTCAGGAAAACTCCCGAAAGCAATGCCACCTTGATGTAGAGGGTGAAAGGCTCGGTCAGATTGGTGAAAATGGGCTTTGTGCCGGCCGGGAGCAGTCTGGTGAGCGGGATCGCGATGAAATTGTAGATGTCTCTTGAGAAATAGAAACAGACGATCAAGCCGATCAGCAGGTAGGTGACGATCCTGATGAGGCGCTTGCGCAACTCGTCAAGGTGGTCGAGAAAGGACATCTTGCCCGTTTCTTCTTCTTCCGGTTCCGGCTCACCGGCCGGGCTATCCACCATGAGCGTCACATCCTTCATTGGATCTCTTTGGAATAATCGGCAGTGGGTTCTTCAAGGGCATCCGTGGATTTCTTGAGTTCCTTGGAAAAATCGGCGGCGGGTTGAGTGAAGGCATCCGCGGATTCTTTGAGCTCCCCGGAAACATCGGCGGCGGGTTGAGTGAAGGCATCCGCGGATTCTTTGATCTCCCTGGAAAAATCGGCGGCGGGTTGAGTGAAGGCATCCGTGGATTCTTTGAGCTCCCTGGAAAAATCGGCAGCGGGTTCTGTGAGGGCATCCGTGGACTCTTTGAGCAGGCCTTTCATGGCCTCCTTTTCCTTTTCCAGATCGACTTCTTCTTCCCAGGCTTTTTTCAGATCATTCGAAGCCTTTTTGAATTCCGAGAGCCCTTTCCCCAGCGTTTTTCCTATCTCAGGCAGCTTCCGCGGGCCGAAGATAATCAGCGCAAGAATGAAGATGACGATAATCTCTTGCATTCCCAAGGAGGGCATACTTTTACCCGCTTTCTGATGCTCGTGATCCCAGCAATCCGAACATTAGCTGAAGTCTAGTTTAGGGTCTTTGTCAAGTCAAGCAACCTCGATTCTCCGACTTCCGATCTCCGACCTCCGACCTCGGACTTCCGACCTCAGCCATCCGAACTCAGCCATCCGAACTCGGGATGAAGCCGCGGAAGGACGGGAAGGCGGACGTGCGAGTTTGCATCTGTGAAGATCGGCATCGCCGGGGCATTCTTTGATGGAGGCGCCGATGCCGATACCTGTTGCGAAGTACGAGACTTTGAGTCGGAGGTCGGACTTGAGGTCGGTAGTCGGAGGTCGGATGTCGGAGGGCGGAACAATCTTCACCTTGCCACTGCCGCCAACATCATGGTATACTCGCATAGTTTTGCAGAAGCCAGTATTGGAGCCATCTCTTGATGAAACATAGATTTACGGTCCTCATTCTCTTTATTGTTTTGACGTCGTCACTGCTGGGCGGCTTGCTGGGCAAAAACGTCTCAGCCGGATCCGAGCCGGCTCAGAACTCGCCAAGCGAGTTCCTGCGCGAGTTTACGGAAGCCGTCGACGTCATCCAGAAGACCCATGTCGACAGCATTACCGGGGACAAGCTGATTTACAGCGCGATCAAAGGGATGCTCCGTGCGCTGGACCCGCATTCCAGCTTTTTCGACCCGAAGGAGTTCAATCGCCTGCGGGAGGAGCAGCACAGCAAGTATTTCGGACTGGGCATTCGCGTGAGGACTCTATTGAGGGGCGATCGCGGCAAGGTGGTCATTGTTGAGCCGCCGTCGATCGAC
>CAYGWQ010000307.1:0-6598 GCA_964353465.1 uncultured Acidobacteriota bacterium
ATCCGGCAATCTCACTCGGGCCGCTTCAAAGTATATCCCGGCAGGGGAATGCTTGCAACTAGTATGTCAACCGGTCGCGGAGAGATCGTCGTTTTCGCTCAATCTTTACTTGGACTGGCAGTTTCGCTTAAGTATAGTGAAAGCGGCAACGAATGGGCAACGGGCATGAAGCCTGTGATTCACTATCAATGAGAGGATATTCATGGCGATTCTTCTCCGCGAATTGGATGTACAACAGCTTGCGAATATGGCGATGGCGATCGAGTCGGTCGAGGAGGCATTCAGGTTGCAAGGGGAAAAGAGGGCGGAAAATGCTCCCCGGCGCCGCTGCCGGCTGGAGCTCGGCCTGCTTCATGTAATGAGCGCATCACTCCCGACGAAAGGCCTGGCCGGGCTCAAGAGCTACAGCACCGTTGACAAGAAGACGCGGTTTCATGTTCTCCTCTACAGCGGCGATGACGGCCGGCTTCTGGCGGTACTCGAGGCCGATTTGCTCGGCCAGTTGCGTACAGGCGCTGCCACGGGCGTGGCCACAAAATATATGGCCCGCGCCGACGCGTCCAGGGTCGGCATCATTGGCACCGGCGGTCAGGCCCGCACCCAGCTGCAGGCGGTGTGTGCCGTCCGCCCGGTCAGTTCCATCGCGGCTTACGGCCGCGACCGGGAGCGTTGCGAGAAGTTTTGTCAGGAGATGAGCGAGGCGCTGCAAATTGGCGTGGAGCCTGCCTCCGGCCCGGAGCAGGCTGTGCGTGAGCAGGACATCGTCATTACAGCAACCAGCGCCAAAGAACCCGTCTTCAGGGGGGAATGGCTGGCTCAGGGGACCCACATCAACGCGATCGGCTCCAATCACATGAACAGGCAGGAGATCGATGTCGAAACAGTCCGCCGCAGTGCTTGTGTGGTGGTGGATTCATCCGAACAATCGATGCTCGAATCGGGAGATCTGGCGCGAGCGGTCGAAGCCGGCGCATTCTATTGGGAAGATGCGCGGGAACTCGGACTGGTTGTGATCGGTGAATTCCCCGGGCGTGAAGATGCCGGCGAGATCACCCTTTTCAAATCCCTTGGCATTGCGCTTGAGGATATAGCGCTGGCGGGAAGAATCTACCAGGCGGCCGTGAACGCCGGAGTTGGCGAGCGTCTTCCCCTATGATAGCGAGCGCGCCGTCACTGAGTCTTGATGGCGGCCACAAAGGCTAGCGGTTCGCCGGCACTGATCGGAGGAGTACCGACGATATAGAGAATCTCCCCCGCGAAGGGCGCCCGGAGCTCGTAAATCTGTTTGCCGAAAAAGTCGGTGACGACGCCAAGAAGAGCTCCCTTTTCAACCATTTGAGTCTTCTGCACCTTGGCGAAAAATAGGCCGGCCTTGTCCTGCAGCGTTGTCGGAAAGTAAAGAACCTCAGCCGGATCATACCAGGTGATCTTGGCCGGCATTTCGGCTTTGCCGTCAAGCATCTTCAAGTGACGCATCAAGTTCAACGCGCCGCGCTCTATTGCCGCGATTTCGCTTTCGTCGCTCGACAGCCCCATGCCTCCAGATTCAATCGTCAGAGCAGGTTTGCCTAGGGTCATTGCGGTGTTTGAACAATACTTGGCTTCCTTGGGGTCTTTCGGACGGCTGTGATCGATCACGATGTTATTGAGACCGAAAACAACCGCCATCTGCTTCGCTGCCTCATCCACCTTCGGATTGCCGATCGGGTTCCAGTAGCTGTAGGGACGCAGCGATTCATTGCCGTCACCGCAGTGCATGTCCACCAGGTAGTCCGTGCGCTCAATGACTTCTTTGGTGATAACATAGGCAATACGTTGCGAGATGGTGCCGTCCTTCTTTCCCGGGTAAACCCGGTTCAAATTCTGCTGGTCGATAGGGCTGTAATAGATCGTGCGCTTCAGGAAGGAAGGCAGGTTCGCGATGTGAACGATGATCACCCGCCCGTGCAAGGTCTGGGGTGCTATGCCGACAGCCAGACGCTGGCTGGCAATAATGGGAGGATATTCGTAGCCGTGATTCCCGGCGATGAGCGCGAGAACCGGCCCGCGGCTTGCGCCATTAATCACGGTCACCGGAATCTGCGTCCGGCCATCCTCCCCGCTGGGGACTTCAAGAAACCCTGAGCGCACCTGGCCCGGAGGCACGCTCAATGACCCTACCTGCATGTTCTGGGCGGGGAGCACGCTGCATGAGAGCGTAAGGGCAACCAGCAATAGGACGCACATTTTTGCACCGCGGCAACTATCCTGCATGACGGCCTCCGATCATGATGTCGTTTGGGTTCCTTTCTTATCATGAAATTCGCCTCCATGCTACCCATTCCCCCATATTCGCCCGGATAACCGGCAAGCTGAGTCCGAATCAAAAGCCCCAGATTTTCTTTACTATGGTTCGCCGGCGACGTATAATAAGTGTTTTTTTAATGCGCCGGATATCCCGATACGTGAGGCCGCCCGATGAAGAAAACTGATCTTAAGAAGTTTAAGTCAATCCTGGAAGGCAAGCGCGACGCAATCGCCGACTCTTCGCCGGGGAAAAAGACGCATTGGGAAAACATGGAAAACACGCGTCACGGCGACTTTGTCGACCAGGCGAGCGATGATAATGAAGTCCACGTGAATATCCGGCTGCTGCAGACGGATGCCAAGCTCTTGCGAGCCATTGAAGCAGCGCTCGCCCGCATTAATGACAGAAGCTATGGTGTTTGCACAATGTGCGGCGAGGACATCAGTTTGGCACGCCTCAAGGCTGTGCCCTGGACTTCCGTATGCATTGCCTGCAAAGAAAAAAAGACCGCTTGACAGACTCCTGCCATACCGGATAGGCGCCCGCTCACGGCGCTCCGCTGTCTCTCCTGTATTGCTTCTCGGGTTTCATTGTGAGATGAATACCTGTCACCCGATTCCGCCTTCCTGCAGCTGCCCGCGGCTATGGGTCGGTGGCTGGAGGTCGGATTTCTGGGTCGGATTCCGGAGGTCGGGTCATGACACGCATTTACACAACCACTGGGGATGATGGAACCACCGGGTTGATCGGAGGCAGACGCGTGCCCAAGGATGCCCCGCGCATCGAGGCCTGCGGCTCGATTGATGAGTTGAACGCCATCCTGGGAGTCATCTGCACTTTTCTGCTGCCGGAAAGGGTGCTGGCGGTTATTGCCCGCGTGCAGGACGATCTCTTCAGCATTGGCGCCGGCATTGCCCTGCCTCCCGGCCTGAAGCGCAGCGAGTGGGGAATCCCCGAGATCGCAGATGAGGATCTGAAGGAACTCGAGCAGGAAATCGACGCGTATCAGGCGGCCCTGCCGCCTCTCCGGCGTTTCATCCTCCCCGGCGGGAGCAGAGCGGGAGCGCTGCTGCACCTGGCGCGGACGATCGCCAGGCGGGCGGAAAGGCGCTGCGTGACACTCGCACGTGGTGAGCCGATCGATCCGCAGGTCATACGCTATCTGAACCGGCTTTCCGATCTGTGTTTCGTTCTGGCGCGTTGCGTCAACCAGGCGAATTCCCAGACGGAAACTCATCCCACCTTCGGCAAGAAAGGCACGTAGCCACGGAATCGGCGACCAAGCCGGCCGCGGGCGTGGCCGGGTGGACTGCCGGCCCTCCTGCAACCCATGTCTGTTCCGGCGGAGGAGCCAGGACGCTTTACGGCTGGGTGAAAGACGCCGCCGGCAATGTATCCGAAGGCATGACTGCCGCCACAGTGTCACTCTCACGCCTGACAGTGCCCCGGCGCTGGAAATGTGGAGTGGAACGTGGTTCAAGGTTTCCACTGTTGGAGACAGGCAAAGAAGACCGCTGATCTCCCCCCTCCCCAGAGCAGCTCCCCCACAGAGCCGCCACAAATACATCACACCGCGCTCACGCTTCTCAATTGGATCATTCTGTCCGGGAGTCTATAATTACAGCCTTGTGCCAGTGGGAGCGGGCCCTGGAGCAGGGTGCTTGCGATCGTGAATGGCACCCTTAGTGCAAAATGGAATTCTCGAGGCAAGGTCATGATTTCACCCGCACTGATCCTTAAGCAAATCGAGTTGGGCCCGATGGAAAATTATGTCTACATCATCGGGTGTGCGGACACGCGTGCAGCGGCGGTGGTGGACCCGGCCTGGGACGTCCCCGCCATCCTGGAGGTCTGCCGCGACCTCGACCTCAAGCTGTGCCATATCCTGGTCACCCACGCGCACCCCGATCATGTGAATGGGCTCGAAGCTTTGCTCGAAGCTACGGATGCCAAGATCTGCCTGCATGCCGAGGAAGTTCGATTCGTGCGCGAGATGGCTGAACGTTACCAGATCCCGATCGATTTCATGGACAAGCATTCCGCCAAGATCCAAGCCGTATCCGATGGGCAGGAGATACTGGTGGGTAAACTCCGGGTCCACTGCCTCCATACCCCCGGCCACAGCCCGGGCTCCCAGTGCTTCCTGGTCGAGAAGAATCTGTTCACCGGGGACACCCTGTTTGTCGACGCCTGTGGTCGAGTGGATCTACCCGGGGGAGATCCCGCGAGACTTTGGTGGAGCCTTAACCGGAAGCTGCGGGACCTGGAAGACGACATCATCCTCTATCCCGGACATAATTACGGAAGCCGGCCGACCTCGACCCTGGGAGAGCAGAAGCGCAGCAATCCCTACATGCAATGCGCCTCCGTGGATCAGTTCGTTCGTGCCATGGGGGAATGCTGATCCGAACCTTGCTGTAAACCTTTTCTCTGCCTAGACGTATCAAAGCTCGGATTGGAGTTGCACACATGCATTTGTTAGAGGGGGTACTGGTAGCGCTTGAGGCTCTCTGGGCCAACAAGCTGCGAACGATCTTGACGCTGCTGGGCAATATCGTCGGGGTGATGTCTGTCATCGCCGTTGTCAGTATTATCGACGGTGCGAATTCCTACATCGAGAGTGAGGTGGCCGGTGAAGGTTCGGGTGTTTTCTCGGTGCAGCAGGTGAACGGCCTCGATATTCTCTCGGATTTCGATAAGTTTCTGAAGTCACTCCATAACCCGAAAATCACCCTTGCTGAACTGGCCTATCTGCGCGAGCGCGTCACGCTGGCCGAATACATGGATGCCAGCCTGGGAGCCAGCGCTGAGGTGCGCAACCGCGCCCTCTACATCAGTTCAGTCGGCATCCAGGGGAGATCCGAGAATTACCCGATGCTGGGTCGATGGGAGCTTAAGGATGGGCGGCATTTCTCCGGCCAGGAGGTGCTGCACAGCAAGGATGTGGCCGTGATCGGCTATGATATTGCCGATCGGCTCTACCCTTCCCTCGACCCGATCGGCAAGGAGCTCAGGATTGCGGGCCTGCCATTTCGCATCATCGGGATTCTCAAGCAGAAGCCGAGCGGGCTGGGCGGCAATCCGAACCTGACCGTGATCGTGCCGATCACCTCCTTGCAGAAAATGTTTGGATCGCACCGGTCTCTGGCGATCTCCATCAAGCCTAAAAGCCTCGACCAGGTGGCGGCTTGCGTTGACCAGACCCGGCTGGCCATGAGGGCCTTGCACCGCCTTGGGCCGAAGCGCGAGGACAATTTCGCAATTATTACCCAGGACAACCTGTTGGACCTCTGGAGCACAATCAGCTCGCGAATCTTTGCCGTGCTGATCGGGATCGTTTCCATCAGCCTGGTTGTGGGCGGAATCGTCATCATGAATATCATGCTGGTGTCGGTCACGGAACGCACGCGCGAAATCGGCGTCCGCAAGGCCGTGGGTGCCACAAGCATGAATATTCTGTGGCAGTTCCTTGTAGAGGCGGTCACGCTCTCCAGCGTCGGCGGCCTCCTCGGGATCGCGGCGGGTTTCGTCATTGCCGCAGCGATTGCCTTCTTTTCACCTCTCCCGTACGCGATCAAAATCTGGTCTATCGCAATCGGCATGGGAGTTACCTTTGCCGTCGGCGTTTTCTTCGGAGCCTATCCGGCAGTGCAGGCGGCCAAGCTCGATCCTATTGAGGCTTTGCGCTATGAGTAGCAGGAAGCGTGCGGGATTAATCGGTGAAAACCTGGTGATCGCCCTGGACGTATTGCGCACACACAAGCTCCGGAGCGGGCTGATCATTCTCGGCGTCGCAATCGGCGTCGCATCCCTGATGGGTATGGTGTCAATCCTGCTCGGCTTGCAGGATAGCATTACCAAGGACATCAGCAGCGCCGAGCAGACGGTGCTCCAAGTGCAGAAGTTCGACTTCTTCGTCGGCGGGTTTGACGAGAAGATGCTTCATCGCAAGGAAATCACCGAGGAAGACGCCGAAGCGATACGCGCACAGTGCCCTTCTTTGCGCCATGTTGTTTTCGTTGTACAGCCGAATGGACCCCCTCCAACGCTGCGCTACAAAGATGAAAAGAGCCGCATGGTCCAAGTGATCGGTACGCAGCCCTCCCTGCTCTATATTCAAAGTCTGGATCTGGATGAGGGGCGGATGTTTACCGACGAGGAGCTGTCCCACCGAGCCAAAGTGGTAGTCCTCGGTCACAGCCCAAGGCGCGACTTGTTTCCGAACGTCGATCCAATAGTGAAAAAGGTCAGGATCAACAATGACGACTTGACCAGTGTTGGGACCTTCGCTGAGCGGAAGACATTGTTCGG
>CAYGWQ010000308.1:0-6556 GCA_964353465.1 uncultured Acidobacteriota bacterium
GCTCGTCGCTCGCGCCTTGCCAGCGGGCCTGGGGGCCTGCAGCAAAGTGGGCCTGTTATTCTGTGACAGACCCTTAGCCGGATTGATCCGCAGTGGTGCATCAGCGGGATGTCCGGGCCCTGCGTGATTCCGCATTGTTTCTTCCCCTGCTTAGGCCTTAGAATCTCGCTTATCTCAAAGGAGGGAGCCATCCATGTACTTTTTTAAAGCCGCTCTATTATTGGTAACGACCATGGTTTGTATCGCCATGGTTGCGGTCGGTCAGGACCCGGCCCTCGACAAGAACAACCCGTTTTTCTCGCCCTACAAAACACCGTTGAATACCCCGCCGTTCGACCTCATCAAGAACGAGCATTTTGTACCGGCCATCAAGGAGGGTATCCGGCGGCAGCAGGCCGAGGTCGATGCCATCGTGAACAACAACTCCGCCCCGACCTTTGCCAACACCCTGGGGGCCCTGGATGCCAGCGGGCAGCTCCTGTCCGAGGTGAACTCAGCCTTCGGCGCATTGCAGGGCGCCGACACCAATCCAACCATCCAAGGCATCGCTAAAGAGATATCGCCGCTCACGGCGGCTCACAGCGACAACATTCGCCTGAACGAGAAGCTCTTCGCCCGTGTGAAGGCAGTCTATGACCAGCGCGCCAAGCTGAAGCTTGCCCCAGAGGAGCGATTCCTGCTCGAGAACACCTATCGCGATTTTGTGCGGGGCGGTGCCCTGCTGGACGCGGCACAAAAGGCCCGGCTCCGCGAGCTGAATCAACAGCTGGCGATGCTGTCGCTCAAGTTCGGCGACAACCTCCTGGCTGAGACCAACGATTTCAAGCTCGTCCTCGAGAGCCGCGAAGATCTGGCAGGTCTGCCGGCATCCGTCGTGGCCATGGCCGAGGAAACAGGTCGGCAGCTGAAGATGCCCGGCAAGTGGGTCTTTACCGTCCAGGTGCCGAGCATGACGCCTTTCTTGCAGAATTCGACAAGGCGGGATTTGCGCGAGAAGATTTACCGCGGCTACATCATGCGCGGCGATCACGGCAATGAGCGCGACAACAAGGATACCATCCGCCAGATCGTCAACCTGCGCAGCGAAAAGGCCAAGCTGCTCGGTTACCCCAGCCACGCTGCGTTCGTTGTGGAAACCAACATGGCCAAGACACCCAAGGCCGTGGATGATTTCCTCCTGAAACTGTGGACCCCGGCACTGGCGCGCGCCCGAAGCGAGGTGGCTGACATGCAGGCCATTATCGACCGGGAAGGCGGCAAGTTCAAACTGGCCCCCTGGGACTGGTGGTATTACGCTGAGAAGGTCCGTCAGGAACAATATGCCCTCGACGATGCCGCCCTGCGCCCCTATTTCAAGCTCGAGAATGTCCGCCAGGGCATTTTTGCCCTGTGCGACAGACTCTACGGCCTGAAATTCACCGAACGGCGCGACATCCCGGTCTACAATCCGGAAGTCCAGGTGTTCGAGGTGCGCGAAGCCGATGGCCAATTTGTCGGCGTCCTGTACATGGATTTCCACCCGCGGCCCAGCAAGCGCGGCGGCGCCTGGTCGGGCTCTTTCCGGCGTCAACATTTCGAAAACGGCAAACGGGTTGCGCCGCTCTCCACTATCACCTGCAACTTTACGCGCCCCACAGCCGACGCCCCCTCGCTCCTGAGCGTGGAAGAGGCAAACACCTTCGCCCATGAATTCGGCCACTCGCTGGCGACGCTGCTCTCCAACAGCACCTGGCGCAGCCGGTCTGTGCCCCGGGATGGGGTGGAACTGCCATCGCAGATCATGGAAAACTGGATGCTGGAACCGGACCTGCTCACCACCTATGCCAGGCACTACCAGACGGGCGCCGTCATCCCTCCCGACCTGGTCAAAAAACTTCAGAACAGCAGCCTGTTCAACCAGGGCTTCGCAACTGTGGAATACCTGGCGGCTTCCATCCTGGACATGAAATGGCACGAAATGGCCGAACCAAGATCCGGCCTGGACGTGAACCAGTTTGAGAGCCAGGCCATGGCCGGCATCGGCCTGATCCCGGAGATCACGCCCCGCTACCGGAGCACTTACTTCAACCACATCTTCAACGGCGGTTATTCCGCCGGGTATTACGTCTATATCTGGGCCGAGCAGCTGGACGCCGACGCGTTTGAAGCCTTCAAGGAAAAGGGCCTGTTCGATAAGGCGACCGCGCTCGCATTCCGGAAGAACGTGCTCGAAAAATACGGCGCCCTGGACCTGATGACCCAATACGTGGCCTTCCGCGGCGCCCAGCCGAAAATCGAACCGCTGCTGAAACGCCGCGGCCTTCTTGAGGCGAAGAAGTAAGTTTTGCCGCCACGGGAAATCATTGCGGGAGAGCGACAGTGTCCAATCGTTCTCCCGCAAAGATCCGCAGGCGCCCCGGATACCGTTGACCATCGTGCGGTTATGTGTCACAATGTAACACATGAAAGAGAAAACGCTTCGGGAGCTGCATCTGCGTACCAGCACGGTCGTGAGCGAGGTGATGGAGGGCCATACGGTTGTCGTCACCCGACGCGGGGTCCCGGTGGCGGAGTTGCGGCCGTTCCGTCGCAGCGCCCGAGCGCGCACTCTGCCGGATCGCGAGGCCTGGCTTGCCAGATTTCCGAAGGTGCGCGGCGACAGTGGGAAGTTTCTAGAGGAAGATCGTTCTTGAGCATGTACTTGGATTCGGCATATGTGGCGAAATGCTACATCAATGAACCTGACGCACAGCTCGTCCGCCGCCTGGTAAGTGGCCAGCCGGATCTTCACACGTCCGCTCTATGTCTTGCGGAACTCGCCTGCATTTTCCAGCGACACATTCGCGAAAAGGGTCTCAGCAAATCACAAGCTCTGAAGTTGCGTGAAGCTTTCTGGGATGATATCGAAAGCGGCGCCTGGATCCTGCTGCCGATTTCGGATGGTGTGCTCAGAAACGTTGAGGCTACTGTCCGCAACTTGCCGGCCCCTGTCTACTTGAGGGCCGGCGATGCCATACATCTGGTGTCCGCGCGCGACGCCGGATTCTCCGAGATCTGGAGCAATGATCGGCATTTGATAGCCGCAGCTCGGCACTTTGGTCTTCGAGGAAGATCCGTCGCGCCGTAAGACAGGCGCGTCGCTATTTTCTGATTTATGGAAATGCTCGTTTCATGCCAGCGGCGCGATTTCCTGGCCCCGGCAACGTTGTCGCCGACCAGCCCGCAAGATGATTGAGGCTATCGAGAAAGTAAGATTGGCTTAGTAATCAAGAGATCCCTTCGCTTTGGTGCGGCCCACTTTATTATCTTTATTAATAAAAAGAATTGATCTTGCGGGAAAACAGGCGTATTTTCATTGCCACGGATTGGGCGTCGGGCTCCTGCCGGCACCAAATCTAGATTAAAGTAAGGAGACGGAAACTCATGGCAGCACTTGCAGTGATTGGTGGACTGGTCGGTGGCGCTGTAATTCTCGCGACAATTCGTTCAAAACGCAATGCTAAGAAGACAGATCATGTACAGTCAATGCGGCTCCGGTAACTGACGCTCCGAACGTTCCACCGGAAGGGCCCGTGCTAAACCATCAGCACGGGCCCTTTCCATTTGTACGAGGAAAAAGGGGACATTCCGGTTTTCCTGCTCACCCAAGCCATGGCCATGGCGTTCCGCCGGAAAATCGGAATGTTCCCTTTTTCCTTAGCTTGTTTCTGTCGCGAAACTCGCTCCGGTCTAAAATATAGCCCCGCAGGGGCGGTAAGATAGTAGCCCCGGGCGCAAGCCCGGGGTTAGGCCGGGAAGCAGCGCGGAGCCCTGAAGGGGCGACAGAAATAGTTGCCGACAAAGATCTTTCGCCCCTGCCGGGGCTCATCAAAATGCAACATCCTATCCGGGGGTTCACACCCCCGGCTATTATCTTCTGACCCCTCCGGGGCCGCGCTGCGAGGACTCGATGAGAGTTTCGCGACAGAAACTACCTGGGCAGTTTGCCGAGTACCTGCCGGATCCAGCGATGTGCCCGGTGAAAAAAAGCTGCGGGCTCGAGGAACATTAGGATGCATTGGCCGTGGACTACGCGAATACCGTTTTCATTACAATACGCAATCGCCGCCGGGGATTCCGAACCCTGTTGCATCCAAACCCGGGGAATGCCGGCCTGCGCGATTTCGCGAACCACTTCCTCCGTCACAGATGGCGGAATCACAAGTACTGCGCCCCCGACTTGTTCCGGCAGTTCCAGGACGTTCGGCCAGCAGGATTGGCCATTGATAGCGGAAGCTTGGGGATGGACCGGAAAGACCTTATAGTCCTTGGCGCGCAGTTCCTGCCAGACTGCATTCCCGAACCTCCTGCCGCTGCGGGAGACCCCGATGAGCGCGAGTTTTCGTTGCGCGAGAAATTCGGAAATCAGTTGTTGGCTGCTCATCACTCCGCCTCCCCTGCCATCGCCATCCTCAAAGGAACACCATGAAACCGCAAAGCCTGCGAACGAATGTGGATCGGAATCTCGTTCCTCCAGGACGATCGTCGGTCTCTGCCATTACCAAAGCCTACATGAAATCTCTCGGGGATCAAGATGCTCCCGGCCGGCTCTGCCGCGCCAGGATGTCCATCTCTGATCGCGGCCGCCAGGTTGGGCTGAGCTTGGAATTTGTTGTATGACCGCATCGTTCCCGCAGTATGATGAGGTTCCAAAGGAGTGATGAGTGATGGGTTATGAGTGATGAGTACTCATCACTCATGACTCATCACTCATGACTGCTTTCTGCAGGCGGATCCGGTCCACTGGGAATTTTCTGGAGGATGCGCATATGAAGAGGAAAAAACCGGTTCTCATAGTGCTGGCTGCTCTCTGCTTTTGCATTATGAGCCGTGCCCAGGCACCGGAGTTCGACTTCGTGATTGCCGGAGGAACATTGTTTGATGGAACCGGATCCCCAGGGATACGCGCCGACATCGGGATCAAGAACGGCGTGATCGCTTCGATCGGCCCGATATCTCCCTCCGCCGGCAGGCGGGTGATCCACGCCAAGGGCTTGTACATTGCACCGGGCTTCATCGACATCCACACCCACGGCGACTCGGGCATTGTCAGCGATCAACTCAAGAGCGCCCAGAACTACGTCGCCCAGGGAGTGACCACCCTCGTCACCGGCAACTGCGGCAACGGCACCTACGAAGTCGCCCAATTCTTCGCGAAGATGCGGCAGCAGGGGGCCGGCGTCAACATCATCCACCTAGTAGGCCATGGCACGGTGCGAAGCGCAGTCATGCGGAATGCGGATCGCGCGCCAACGCCCGAGGAACTGGAAAAGATGAAGGGCTTGGTCGACAAGGCAATGCGCGAGGGCGCCTCCGGCCTTTCGTCGGGCCTCTTCTACGCTCCCGGCAGCTACGCCAAGGCCGACGAGGTGGTTGAGCTTGCCAGGGTTGTCCGGCAGTACGGCGGCATCTACGCCAGCCACATTCGAGACGAGAGCAACTACACGACCGGCCTCAAGGCATCCATCGCGGAGGCCATCGAAATCGGCGAAAAGGCGGGCGTGCCCGTTCAGATATCCCATATCAAGGCGCTCGGCAAATCGGTCTGGGGGCAGGCTCCGGAGATCTGCCGGATCATTGAGGAGGCACTGGCACGAGGCGTCAAAATAACCGCGGACCAGTATCCGTATCATGCATCCAGCACCAGCCTGGCCGCCGCCACATTGGCGCGCTGGGTCGAAGCGGACGGCAAGACCCGGGAGCGGCTCAAGGATCCGTCACTGTTGCCCAGGATCAGGAAGGAGATGGGCGACAACATTGAGCGGCGGGGCGGTCCGGATACCCTGATGATTTCATCGTATCGCGCCAAGCCCGAATGGGAGGGCAAGAACCTTCTCGAAATCAGCAGGATTCTGGGCAAGCCCCCCGTGGATGCCGCCATCGAAATGCTGAGCCTCGGGAGCGCCAGCGTGATCTCTTTCAACATGTCGGAGAAGGATATCGAGTTCTTCATGCGGAAGCCCTATGTGGCAACCGGTTCCGATGGTGACATCGTGGAATTCGGCAGGGGCATCCCGCACCCGCGCAGCTACGCCGCCTTCACGCACAAGATCAGGCTCTATGTAATCGAGAAAAAGCTGATTCCCATGGAACATGCTATCCGCGCGGCCACGGGCCTGCCGGCCGGGATCCTGGGCCTCAAGGACAGAGGCTTGATCAGGCAGGGCTATGCTGCGGATTTGGTAATCTTCGATCCCGCTACTATCGCCGATCGGGCGACGTATGAAAAACCGCATCAGTACGCGGCAGGGATCCAGTTTGTATTGGTCAACGGCAAGCCGGTCGTCGACGACGGCAAGATTACCGGAACCCTAGCCGGCAAACCGCTGCCGTTAAGCCCGGCGCGGTGAGACTGTCTCAGAACTCCCTCGAGGCAGCTCCACCGCAAGCGTTCATTGCTGAATCAGCCGCGGAGCGGCGGCAGATAATAGCCGGGGGCGCAAGCCCCCGGTTAGGACACAAATCCGATATAGCCCCAGAGAGGGGGCGACAGAAGCCTTTGCTTTTCAATCGTTTTCTGTCGCCCCTTCAGGGCTGC
>CAYGWQ010000309.1:0-6549 GCA_964353465.1 uncultured Acidobacteriota bacterium
CAGAGAAAGACCGCCAGGGTGCGAACGGGCGGCCGGAGCCAAAGAGCTAATCCCATGGGTTGCCTCGCAAACGGCATCGATTCCTTAGATTATATCCGGCCGGGTCAGGATTGAATGGAGCTTGGGTCAGGATTCTGTTTTTCCAGGGAGCCGTTGATTTTTCGGCTTTTCTGCCTACCAGGCAGAGAGCCTTTGACGGCCGGGAACCGGAATCCATAATGTTTCAGATCAACCCGCATGCCGATGAATTTCACCCCTTCGCGCTCCAACAGCCGGCGCTGCTGCAGGCCGGCCTGGCCGGGCAGCAGGATCCGTCCGCCCCTGCCAAGCACTCGCTGCCAGGGCAGCCCGAAAATCGCGGAGTCGCGCAACGCCCAGGCGACCTGCCGCGCAGTCCCCGGATAGCCCGCGGCGCGCGCAACTTCACCATAGGTCGCAATCTTGCCGCGCGGTATGCGGCAAACCGTCTTCCGAATATCGTCGAAGTACCCCATAGGCCGATTTACCAAGCGAATGCAATCATGTCCTCGAGTCTCAGCCGGCGACAGGTTCAAACCGGGCCGTGAAGTGCCGCAGGAACGGCGTCTGATAGATGATCCTATAACCCGGGATGGCGTCCTTGCGGGCATTCACTACCAGGATAACCTCGACGACGTAGTCGATATGGCTCTGCGTGTAGACCCTGCGCGGGATCGCCAGCCGGACCAGTTCCATGGCTGCCGGGATCTCCCTGCCGGTCTCCGGATCGTGCCGCCCGAACATCACCGACCCGATCTCGACGGAGCGGATGCCGCCGGCGCGATAGAGCTCACAGCTGAGCGCCTGCCCCGGATATTGAGAGGGCGGAATGTGGGGCAGCATCGCTTTGGCATCGATATAAATCGCATGCCCTCCCGGGGGCTGCACGATCGGAACCCCGCATTCTGCGATGTGGCTGCCCAGGTAATTCGTGGAGACGATCCGGTAGTTGAGGTAGTCCTCGTGCATGATCTCCCTGAGGCCGACGGCGATGGCATCCAGATCCCTTCCCGCCAGGCCGCCATAAGTTGGGAAACCTTCCGTGAGGATCAGCAACTCCTTTTCCTGTTCCGCCAGCTTGGCATTGTTGGTGCATAAAAAGCCGCCGATGTTGGCCATGCCGTCTTTTTTGGCCGACATGGTGCATCCGTCTGCATGAGAAAATATTTCGCGCGTGATATCCGGAATCGTTCTGGACCCGTATCCCGGCTCGCGCAATTTGATGAAATAGGCATTTTCGGCAAACCTGCAGGCATCGATATAAAGGGGAATGCCATAGCTGCGGGCCACCCGGCTCACATCGCGGATGTTGGCCAGCGAAACGGGCTGGCCACCCCCTGAGTTGTTCGTAATGGTCAGCATGATGAGGGGGATTTTCTCCGGGCCGTGCTCCCGGATGACCCTTTGCAGCGCATCCACATCCATGTTGCCTTTGAACGGATGGATCAGCGCCGGTTCCTTGCCTTCGGGTATGACCAGGTCCAGCGCCTGTGCCCCCCGGTATTCGATGTTCGCCCGTGTCGTGTCGAAATGAGTATTGCTGGGTACTATGTCACCCGGCCGGCAGGTCAAGCTGAAGAGGATGCGCTCGGCGGCACGCCCCTGGTGTGTGGGGATGACGTAGGGAAAGCCGAAAATTTCCCGCACCGTTTCTTCGAAACGAAACCAGGAGCGGCTGCCCGCATACGCTTCGTCGCCATCCATGAGAGCCGCCCACTGCTTAGCGCTCATGGCAGCGGTGCCGCTGTCGGTCAGCAGATCGATCAGGACATCTTCAGCAGGAATGAGGAATGGATTGTATCCGGCCCTGCGCAGCACCTCGTCGCGTTCCTGGGGGGTTGTCATGCGGATGCTCTCGACCACTTTGATCTTGAAAGGCTCGATGATTGTCTTCATGTCCGCTCCCCGGCTGAGTCTCCAGTCATGAGTGATGAGTCATGAGTTACCAGTGATGATAACTGTTTGGGCACCTCAAAAGCAGCCACGGATTACACGGATTACACGGATTTTGCATGATGGCTCTCTTGGCACATGTGGCACCCATGGGACAGCTTCATGTGTTTCAGCGCGGATTTTCCGTGAAATCCGTGAAATCCGTGGCTGCTTTTTGCTTTTGAAGGACATGTCCATGCCATAGGGCTAAACAGTTACAAGTGATGAGTGCTCATGACTCATTTCCCGTGAAAAGGCCGATTTTTTTGCGGATTCCGCCGGTCTCGATCCGGCCCGGATGAGTGCATTCTGAGAATCCGCTTTCTCATTGTTTTCCGGGTGCCTGTGACCGTAAGATCTTCTCGCCGGACAATCCGGGGGAAACTGTGATCGGCACAACCATCTCGCATTACCGAATCGTGGAGAAACTGGGGGGCGGCGGCATGGGCGTCGTGTATCGAGCCGAAGACATCAGGCTCGGCCGCACCGTGGCCTGCAAATTCCTCCCCAAGGAACTTGCCGGCGATGAGCAGGCGCTGAAGCGCTTCCAGCGGGAAGCCCTTGCGGTCTCGGCCCTGAATCACCCGCACATCTGTACTCTCTACGATATTTGTGATGAGGGCGGCCAGCCTTTTATGGTCATGGAGTTGCTCGAAGGCCGTTCGCTCGATCGCATGATTGAGGGGGAACCGCTGGATGTCAACACGATTCTGGAAATCGGCATACAGATCGCGGATGCGCTGAATGCCGCTCATTCCAAGGGAATTGTGCATCGCGACATCAAACCGGCCAACATCTTCGTCACCTCCCAGGGGCAGGTCAAGGTATTGGACTTCGGCCTGGCCAAATTGGGTTTGACGGACTGGCCGCGCTCGCTTTTTGCGGATCAGATCAGCCCGCAGCCCGAGGAAGCGCTCCTGACTTCGCCCGGAATGCCGATCGGCACGGCAGCCTACATGTCGCCCGAGCAGGTGAGGGGCGAGGAAACCGATGCGCGCAGCGATCTCTTTTCCCTGGGCGTGGTGCTTTATCAGATGGCGGCCGGCCGGCCTCCGTTTGAGGGGCCGACCTGCGGCGTTATTTTCGAGGCGATTCTGAATCGGGCTCCGATTGCGCCGCGGGTGTGGAATCCTGCGCTTCCTGTGGCCCTGGAAGAGGTAATCCAGAAGGCGCTGGAAAAGGAGCTGCAGGCGCGGTATCAGAGCGCTGCCGTGCTGCGCACCGACTTGAGAAACCTGAAGCTCGAAAGAGATTCCGGACGAACTCTCCCCCCAGGCGCGGCAGGCCCGGGTGAGATGGACAGTTCCTCTCGCGCGGCGGCCGGAGATGCCTTTCCCGGGCAATCCGAGGACGGCCGGCCGGCGCAACGCAAGTCCCGTCGTGCGTTGAGCGCGGCTCTCTGGACCGGAGCCGCGGTCCTCATGGTGACCGCGGGCTATATGTTTTTCTCCGTCAGCAGGTCCTACTTCCCATACATTGTCATCCAGGAGTTCGGCACCGATCCCGACCAGGTGAATCCCGGACTGATCGAGTTCGCCCTCAAGCGGACCCTTTCGCAGTTTAGCGAGGTCACGGTCCTCGATCAGAAGGAGTTCGGCCAGGCGCTCAAACTTGAGAAGAGCGGGCGCAAGGCGTCCGCCGAGAAGCGCGGCAGGGCCGGATTCGTGGAGAAAATCCTGAGTCGCCCCGAATCGGTGCGGGAACCGGCCCTTTCGGTGGCGGCTGAAATCCGCCAGTCAATGGGTGCTTTCGAGCTGCGTGTCAACCTGACGAATCGCGGGCGGGCCGAGTCGTTCACGAACCGTTATTGGGGCGTCGACCAGCTCATCACCAAGGGAGTCGATGACCTCGCCTGGCACCTCCTGAAGTCCTATGACGCTGCCCTGGAAAGCCGCTACGCCTCCCAACCGCAAGGCTACCAGCCGGCAGTGAAACTCCTCTCACCCAACCTGGATGCTTTGCGCCATTACTGGCGCGGAGCGCAGGCATGGAACCATCTTGACATGGGATTGGCGGAATACGAGTTCCGCTCCTCCCTGGAAATCGATCCCGCATTTGCACTCGCGCACCTGCTGTTGGGGGAGGTGTTCGTGTTCCAAAACCAGTGGAATGCGGCACGCGGGGAAATCCTGGCCGCGCAGAAGCAGGCAGGTTCGCTCACGGAGATCGACAGGCTGCGCATCGACGGTTTGCTCGCGCGCGCCTCCGGCAAGACATTTGAGGAGCGAAACCAGCTGCAGAAGCTCATCGGGCTGCAGCCGCACCGCGTGGAATACTATTTCGAACTCGCAGAGTCCTACTTCCACACGGCCGATGTGCAGGACGCGATCAATCATTACCTGCAAACTCTCGCGCTCGACGACAGCTATGCGAAAGCTTACAACCATCTCGGGTACTGCTATGCATGGAGGGGAGACCATGCGGAGGCCCTGCAGGTCCTGGACCGCTATCTCAAGATCGATCCCTCAACCAACGCCTACGACAGTCTGGGGGACGCCTACATGCTTGCGGGGGATTACCGGAACGCCGAAGCGATGAAAACCAAGGCGGTCGAACAAGATCCCACCCTGTACTACGCTAAGCGCAGCCTGGTCTTCCTCGACCTGCTGCGCGGACGCAACCGCGCCGCACAGGAGAAGCTGGATCTGCTGCTGAGCCAGGGAATCGAGGGCGTTGAAAGGGCTCGTTTCCTTGCCGTCCGGGCGTTTTATCACTATCGCCTGGGCGAACTGAATCAGGCTCTGCAGGCCTGCGCGCAGGGATTGGCGATCCTGAGGGACGGCATCAGCAGCGACGCGCCCCATGACGAGATGGTCTGGCTCGAAGGACTGATCGAGCTCGAGCGCAGAAACCTGCCCGCGGCCAACGCAGCGCTCGCCCGGCTGCGCAAGATGCTGGATGAGAGTTCCATTACCGCAATGAACTACAAGCCCGCCTACAAGCATTGGCTCCATCTCCTTGCCCGCATCCGGGCTGCTGAAGGAAAGAAGGAGGAGGCGCTCCTCGCCATCAAGGACCTTGAGTGGGTAAAGGACAAGCTCGGCTACTGGAGCACTCCCTACGATTATACGTTCGTTATGGACAGCATCGGCTTCATCTTCGAGAAGCTCGGTTCCCCGCAGGATGCAGAACGATCCTACCGGGCGGCGCTCGCATACAACCCGCACTTTGCCTTGGCACACCTTCATCTCGCCCGGTTAATGCTCGACACCGGCCGCAGGGCAGATGCGCGCAGCGAACTCGATCTGTTTGCGGAACTATGGGCCACTGCCGACGCGGACGCCCAGGAGATCGTGGCTGCCCGCCGGTTGAGAAAAGAAATCCCCGATGACCGGGAGTGATCGCCGACAGGAAGGGCGCCCGCCCGGATTCTGCTCCGAAAATATGCCGATCAGGGACTGCTCAGGGGATTGGATTTCGTGGCGAAGGGCTTTAGCCCGTCTGTTGAGGGAATCTTGCTTGGAGTATTGACGGGCTAAAGCCCTTCGCCACGATTTGCGCTTCGTGCCTGCATCGAAAACAGCGAAATCGAGGGGCTCGATACACCATTGCTCCACCATGTGAAGCGCGAAGCGCCGGCGAAGCCGATTTTCGTGCGTCACGCGGTGCGCCACGCCGCATGAGAGGCTGCCGCAAAACTCCCTCCCTCCTATACGTAAGCCTCAGAGGGAAAGAGTTTCGCGCTGATACTGTCCAGGTGCCGGTACCGGCTGAGATGCCGTCGCACCCGTCACTTGTTGTCGGGCTTCATCCCTTTTACCCAAAGAAAGTAGCAGGGAACACCCAGAGCAATCGTGATCAGCGCTATGGTCGATGCGAAAGGCCTGCTGGCAAAGGCCACGCTCATGAGCCCCAGGCTGCTGGCCAGGTAGAACACGGGAACTACCGGATATCCCCATACTTTGGCTGCAGATGCGTCCCCGATGCCTTTTTTGCGAGCCAGGAATATCCCTGCGATCGCCAGCCAGGGAAACACGCCCAGAGCAAAACCTACATAATAAGTGATCTGCTCCAGCGTCCCGGTAATGACCATGAAAATGGCGATCACGCCCTGGATCAGAATCGAGATTCCCGGCACGCCGTAGCGCGGATGTACCTTGGCCGCTATCGGGAGGAACAGCCGGTCCTGCGCCATCGCGTAATATACGCGCGGCCCCAGGATGATATAGGCGCTCAAGGAGGACAGCAGAGCCAGGCCGGTAAACAGCCCCAGCAGGTTGCCGATCCCGGAGCCGAAGGCCCGCACCGAGGCCTCCTTCACCACTTCCTCCATTCCCTGCAACTGTGCAAACGGCACGGATTGGAGGATGAACAGATTGACAGCGAGGTAGAGGACAATGACGATTCCCGTGCCGGCCAGCAACGAAAGGGGCAAGGTTCGCCTCGGGTCCTTCATCTCGCCGGCAATGTAGGCGCTGGCATTCCAGCCGCTGTAAGCGAACATAACGAACATCATGGCTGTCCCGAGGGCATAGCCGCCCTGCGCGACACCGCCGCCGAAAGCCAATGACGATCCCGCCCACCTCACCAGCACCAATCCGAAGGAAGCGAGGCCGAGAACGATGGCGATCTTGACGGCGGTCAGGATGTTCTGGACGG
>CAYGWQ010000310.1:0-6546 GCA_964353465.1 uncultured Acidobacteriota bacterium
CGGCATCGGCCCCGCCGGTTGCGGCGCCATACCGCTGCCACTACCGGTGCGCGCCATGCTCGTCCGCTCGCCGCCCGTGTTACTTCGAGGTCTTTGAGGTCTTTGTGGTTCGGTTTTGCGGTTCGACGACCCCGCTCCTGCCGCTGCTGCCGAAACCGTGGCTGCGCTGAGCAAAGACGATTATCCCGGGGATTTCTGCTATCATGGTTTAAACGAGTGCTTTCCGTATGCGGGAGGCAGGCAACCGGGAGGAGATCTTATGACCACTTTCATTCTGCTGACGAAGCTCTCTGCGGAGCGCTTTGGAGATCTGCATGGTCGCGAGAAGACCGGGCGCGAGTGGCTGGAAGAAGTCAAAGCCAAGTGCCCGGAGGTGAAGTTCATCGATCACTATGCGCTTCTGGGGCCATTCGATTTCATGGATATCTACGAAGCACCGGATGAAGAGACGGCCGCCAAGGTCTCGCTGATCACCATGTCCAAGGGTGCGGTAAAGGCGGAGAGTTGGACCGCTTTGCCGTACAAGAAGTTCCTGAAGGTCGCAAAAGCACTTTGATTTCAACCGCACCGCGCCGACCAATGGTGAGTCTGGGCTGGATGGTTGTGTCCGTCGATTAAGCCTTGTCGAGCGCGGGGAAGGGGAACGCCGCGGATGGCCTGTGCTCGGCCTTCATGATCCCGGCAATCTTCCGGATGTATCGTTGTCCTTCTCGGCATCCAGCAACATGAAGATCTGTGTGCGCGTGAATTCGATGAAGTCCTTGTTTGTGTGCACTTCGCGCGCCATTCGCTGGCAGGGCGGGCACCAACTCGTGGAGATGTCCACGACAATGAGCTTCTGCTCCACCCTGGCCTGCTTGAGGGCATCGTCAAACCGGGCTACGCAGGCAACCTGTGCCCGGAGCAGGCCGGTTGTTGTCACGAGAATGAGTGCGGCGGCAAAAGGAATTGCGGTTCTGGCGCGCATGATCTGCCTCCTATCCGGCTGTTTGGTGAACGGCTGCAGACATCATCAAGACGTTTTCCGGTGGCGCGTGGGGTGGAATCGAACAGGCTGAACTGAGGATGTAACCGCCTCCGGGTGACCCGGCGGCGATGCAACGCAAGGCGTTCTCGAGCACTTTTTCGGGCGTCCCGTGCAATAGGATATTCACCGGGTCCAGGTTCCCCTTGATGAAGAGCCGCTTTCCTATGCGCCGCTTGGCATCCGCAAGCTCGACGTTGCCGAGGGGAGGGGGATCCAGCGTGTCGATGCCGTTGGTACCCGTCTCCGCCAGCAATTCCAGCCGGTCGCCGATGCGCCCGCAGGTGTGTGTATAGACGGGTATGTCGTGAACCGCCTTGATTCCCTCAATCATTCTCCTCTCGCAAGGGAGCACAAAATCGCGGTAGTGCTGCGGCGAGATGAAGCCTGCGCAGGCATACGCGGAAGAGATGAGGATGGCGTCCACGCCGTGAGCCGCCTGGCCGCAGCCCAGAGCGATGGCGCCGCGCGCCAGAGCGTCAAGACATTTCTTGCTCTTTTCCGGGTCGTCGAGAAGGGCGACCAGGGCGCCGGCGCAACCCAGCAGATCAAAGAATTGTGTGAAGGGAGAAAAGATTTCGCCGTGCACGGAGATTGTCTGTCCCACCCGCTCCTTGACGTAATCGATCGTATCAAAGTGCCAGGGCGGAAAGAAATGGTCCGGTTGCGGCCGGTCGGAAGAAAATCCCCAGGCATGAGGGTATTTCAGGCCGCCGAGATCATGGGGTTCGATGTAGAAGAGCGTCTCCGGGTCGACCTCGGCGAAGGCAGCATGATATTCCCTGCCGTTCTCCCTAAGATTGTGCGGATTGTCGTCGGTGGGACATACGGTATACCAGCCGTTTGTCCAGTGGATGACCGCCTCGCCCTCACACTTTTCGATCCGGTAGATTTGGGAACGCCAGTGTGGGTCCCGTCCCGGCAGATTTACCAGGATGCCGTCGAAGCCATACCTCTGCCGCAATGCAAGAAGCGCCTCCGCGAATCCTTCCGTCGAATGCCAGATTTCCATTGCGGGCGTGGTGAGGTTCAGGAAGTAGTGCCCCAGGGCGAGCTGGCACATGACCGGGATGCGATCCACGGGCTGATGTCGCATTGCGGCGGCGATCCTGGATTTTCCGGTCATAGCCATAAGGGCGAGTATAGATAATGGAAACCACGAAATACACGAAAACTACGAAAAACTCTCGTGGTTTTCGTGTATCTCGTGGTTTTTTCCAGGAGAATTGGGGCGTTTTGTGGCAAAACAGTAGGACCTCGATCGTCAGGAGCGGAAATGACAGTTATCGACTGGGCGGTGGTTGTTGCCTATTTTGTGATCAGTGCGGCCGTCGGTCTCTACTACTCGAAGCGGGCCGGGACGAACACCAGCGAGTTTTTCCTTTCCGGCAGGAGCCTTCCCTGGTGGCTTGCCGGAACTTCCATGGTTGCGACGACTTTCGCCGCCGACACGCCGCTGGCCGTGACAGAGCTGGTAGCCAGAAACGGAGTGGCGGGGAACTGGCTCTGGTGGAACTTTCTCTTCGGAGGAATGCTCACGGTGTTCTTTTTCGCCCGCCTGTGGCGCAGGGCCGGTATCATGACCGATGTCGAGTTCGCCGAACTGAGGTATTCGGGAAAACCGGCAGCTTTTCTGCGTGGATTCCGAGCTCTTTACCTTGGGCTGTTCATCAACTGTGTCATCATGGCCTGGGTGAATCTGGCCATGGCTTCGATTCTCGAAGGGATGTTCGGCGTCCCGCGCGCCACGGTCTATTACTATGTGGCTGCCGCTCTCGCTATTACCGCCGTCTATTCCGCCATGTCCGGCCTCTGGGGCGTGGCGGTCACAGATGTCATTCAATTTGTGATCGCGATGGCCGGGACGGTAGTGGTGGCTGTGGTCGTGTTGCGGCTGCCGCAGGTCGGAGGAATCGAGGGACTTCACAGCCGGCTCCCTGACTGGGCATTTCGCTTCCTCCCGGTGATCGGGGCCGAAGGGACGCAGGGGCCTGGCGGTACCCTGGCAATCTCGGTCACTGCCTTTCTGGCTTATGTCGGGGTTCAGTGGTGGGCTTCCTGGTACCCCGGAGCGGAACCGGGCGGCGGCGGATTCGTCGCCCAGCGCATGATGTCGTGCAGGGATGAGAAGCATTCCGTTCTGGCGACCTTGTGGTTCCAGATCGCCAACTATTGCGTGCGTCCCTGGCCCTGGATTCTCACGGGCCTCGCCACGCTGGTTCTGTATCCCGACCTGAGTCCGGATCAAAAACGCCTCGGGTACATTTATGCCATGCGCGATTACCTCCCTGTCGGCTTGCGCGGGATGTTGGTGGCGGCTTTCTTCGCCGCCTACATGTCGACGGTGGCCACCCAGCTGAATTGGGGCGCCAGCTATGTGATCAACGACTTTTATCGCCGATTCATCCGCCGCGATGCCGGTGAAAAACACCTGGTCGGGATCTCACGACTCACCACTCTCCTTATCATGGCCCTGTCGCTCGTGATTACCGGTTCCATCGAACGCATTTCCGGGGCGTGGGAGTTTATCATTGAGTGCGGCGCCGGTGTGGGACTGGTTCTCATCTTGCGGTGGTTCTGGTGGCGGATCAACGCCTGGAGCGAGATCGCCGCAATGATTGCTCCCGTGCTGGCGTATTCCTACATCCGATTCCAAACCCAAATCGCGTTTCCCGAATCGCTCTACTTCATCTGCTTATTCACCACCCTGGTCTGGCTGCTGGTCACCTTCATGACACGTCCGGCCGATATCACAACATTGAAGCAGTTCTATCGCCGGGTCCATCCCGGCGGGATCGGGTGGAAACCCATTGCACGTCTCATGCCGGAGGTGCAGGGCACAACCGGATACGGAAGACTGTTCCTGGACTGGATGGCAGGGATCGTTCTGGTCTACTCGTTTCTCTTTGGAACGGGAAAATGTCTTTTCGGGGCCTGGCTGCAGGGGATCCTGCTTTTGAGCCTGAGTTTTGCGGCAGGCGCTTATCTATGGTGGGACCTCAACTGGATCGAGCAGTCGCGTTCGCACGAATAATCGAAATGAGGACATGCCGGAATGGCGCGCTTAGATAATGTCTATTGCGGAATTCCTTCCAGCCTTGAGGCCAGCCCCGGAGGGGCGCAAAGAGAATAGCCCCGGGCGCAAGCCCGGGGTTGAATCGGGAAGCAGCATGAAGCCCTGGAGGGGCGGCAGAAAGTGGTTGCGGACAAAGCGCTTCCGCCCCTGCCGGGGCTCCATAAATGCAACATCCAATCCGGGGGCTTGCGCCCCCGGCTATTATCTCTTCGCCCCTCCGGGGCTGCACTGCGAGAGCTAAAAGCGTGTATATTCGGGATATGAAAAAGCTACTTCGGTTCCCACTGCTGTTCTGTTGTCTGTTTCTCTTCTGCGCATCCTTCGTGCGTGCGCCACAGCTCCGGTTCGCATGGCTGAGCGACACGCACATCGGCAGTACGAACTCGGCCGCGGACCTCGAAGCGTCGGTGCGCGACATCAATACAATGGCCGGCATCGAGTTCGTTCTGCTGTCGGGCGATGTTACCGAAATGGGATCCGATGCGGAACTCGAGCAGGCCAAGTCGATCCTGAATGGTCTCGAGAAGCCCTACTATATTCTGCCCGGCAACCACGACACTAAGTGGTCGGAATCGGGCTGCACAACCTTCCGGCGGCTCTTCCAAAAGGATCGATTTGTTTTCGAACACAGCGGATACCGGTTTATCGGCCTGCACCAGGGACCGATTATGAAAATGGGGGACGGACACTTTGCACCGGAGGATCTGCGCTGGTTGGATTCGATCCTGTCAGGCCTGCCCGACCCTGATCAGCCGCTGATTTTTGTAACGCATTACCCGCTCGACAGCAGCATCGACAACTGGTTCAGCGTTCTCGATCCGCTCAAGCGGCACAATACGCAGGCGGTTCTGGTAGGCCATGGACATTCAAACCGCGTGCTGGATTTCGAGGGATTGCCGGGCGTCATGGGGCGATCCAATCTCCGGGCAAGTGCGCCTGCCGGCGGATACACGATCGTCGACATGCAATCGGCTGCGTTGCGTTTTTCCCAGCGGGTTCCGGGAGGCGCAGGGGAAACCGAGTGGCACCGACTCGAACTCCGGCGTCACGACTCCACCGGCGCTGCGACCGCGAATCCCCGTCCGGATTTTTCCTTCAACCGTTCCCATCCGAACATTACTTCCAGCTGGGATGTGAGCACCGGCCATACCATCGCCGCCACGCCAGCCCTGTGGAAGGACCGCATGGTCGTTGGGGATGCCGGCGGCGTGGTGTACTGCCTGGCATTGAAGGATGGCAAAGAGCATTGGCGCTTCACGACCGGTTCCAGTGTTTATGCAACTCCGGCCGTGGCCGGCGGCAAAGCGGTTTTTGGTTCCACGGACAAAAACATTTACTGCCTGGATGTGAAAAACGGCAGGCTATTGTGGAAGGTTGCCACAGGGGCGGCAGTCGTCGGGGGCGCCACAATCGAGAAGGGTACCGTCTATATCGGCGGCAGCGACCGCACGTTCCGGGCGATCGAGCTCGCAACCGGCAGGATTATTTGGGAATTCCGCGGACTCAGCGGATTCGTCGAGACCAAACCGCTGGTGTATCGCGATAAGGTGGTCTTCGGCGCGTGGGACACCAATCTCTACGCTCTGAACGCCGGCGATGGCTCGCTTGCCTGGAAATGGTCGAACGGCAGCCGGGCGATTCTCTATTCTCCTGCCGCATGCTGGCCGGTTGGCGCCGGAGGCAAAGTGTTTATCGCGGCACCGGATCGATACCTGACTGCCATCGATGCGGGGACCGGGCAGACCGTCTGGCGCTCGAACCAGTTTGCGGTGCGCGAGACGGTGGGGATCTCGAAGGATGGTGCGCGCGTGTATGCGCGCTGCACGACCGATACGGTGGTGGCGTTTTCCGCTTCGGCAGCGAAACCCGAGGTGCTTTGGACCACCAATTGCGGGTACGGATACGATATCGATTCGTCGATGCCCGTCGAGAAAGACGGCACCGTGCTCTTCGGAACCAAGAACGGTCTTGTCTATGCACTGGAAGGGCGTACCGGGGCGGTGCGCTGGAAATATCGTATCGGCGTAACGATCGTGAACACACCTGCGCCTATCAGCGCAAAGCAGGTCGTGTTCACGGATCTCGACGGCCGGATTGTGCTGCTGAAATCCCGCTGACTCTCAAACCATGAAATATACGAAATCGTTTTCAGGTATTTCGTACTACATACCTGCACATCCTTTGCACGAAGGGAGGGAATTGTATCCCCGAAATGCAAGATCGGAGGCGCGAAGCGACGGTAGAGAATAGCCCCGCCCGTGAGGGCGGGATCGATGGAGACGAAGAATTGAGGTCCGAAGGACCGGCACAAATGTCTTGTGCCGCACCTTCGGCGCTCCTTCCAGTTGCCTGATCACCCCGGCCTCACTGCCGGGGCTATTGTCTGCCGCCTCTTCGAGGCTCCTTTTCTCCGCGCCCCGGCGGTGAGGTCGCGTTGGTTGTGGCT
>CAYGWQ010000311.1:0-6542 GCA_964353465.1 uncultured Acidobacteriota bacterium
AAGACAGCTTCAACATCGGGCTGCCCAAGACGAAAAACAAGATAAGATGGGGCTCTTTCAGAAAACCCACCGCCTTCAGGGGAGTTGTTTTGGCCCAGGGATCCGAGGCCCTGAGCGCAACCTTTCTCCTCCCCCGCCACTGCCAGGGAAGAAATACCTATCGAGCCGTCGAATAAAATTACAAAACTAATTCATTCGGAGTTCGGCTCGTGCGCTGATCATATCAATGCTAATCCCGCACTGCAAGAAATTAATCAAGGTAGCTGTTCAGCCGGATCAAAAAAAACGAACCACAAAGACCTCAAAGACCTCTGAGGGCTAGCTAGTTTCTATCGCAAAACTTCCTGTCCGACCACTTAAGGCCGGGTGACTGAACTCACGCGTGGGGGCGGGCTTTAGCCCGTGCCCTGGAAACAACAACCACGATGCCGCCGATCTTATAAGTGTAAGGTGTTTGCTGTTAAGGGGATGTGCGGATAGAGGCGATGATCTCACGTTCAGGCGACCCGGGCACGGGCTAAAGCCCGCCCCCACGTGATTGCAGTAGTTGCCGGACGATTCGGCCCTAAATGCGAGTTTCGCGAAAGAAACTAGTCGCGAAACTCCTTAACCTTTCGTCCTGGACTTGGACTTCGACCTGGACGTGGACTTGGACGTGGACATGCACAGATAAGGGGCAATCTGGCAAATGTTATGCCTGGATAGTTTACCTCGGACAGGTCCGTCCATGTCCACGTCGAAGTCCAGGTCCAGGTCCAAGCTGCTCACTCGGTTTTCCTTTGAGGTCTTCGTGGTTAGATTCTCATCCTGGGCTAAACAGAGGAAGAAGTGTTCTATAATCCGGGGGTGAACGTTCTTTCCGACACGCTGCTGATTTCCATTGTGATTCCGAATTATAATGGCGCCGCCTGCCTGCAGGTCTGCCTGCAGTCCCTGCTGCCGCAGCTCGACCGTCAGGCTGAGTTGCTGGTGGTGGATAATGCCTCGAGCGATCACTCGATCGAAATGGTCCGCCGGCTGGCACCGCAGGCCAGGATCCTGCGCCAGGCTCGCAACCTTGGGTTCGCCGCAGCAGTCAACCAGGGAAGCCGGGCAGCCAAGGGAGAGTGGATTGCGGTCCTGAACAATGACACTGAGGTTGCGGCCGACTGGCTTGCCGCTTGTATCGAGGCGATCGAGCGGCATCCCGAAGCATCGTTTCTGGCGTGCCGCATCCTGGACTACCATCGCCGTGACCGCGTTTACAGCGCCGGGGATTGTTTCTTGCGCGCCGGCCTCGGCTACCGGCGCGGGCAGGAGCAGCCTGATGGGGAAGAGTACGGGCACGAGACTGTCATTTTCTCGGCCTGCGGCTGCGCGGCCCTCTATCGCAGGACGGCGCTGGAAGCGGCCCACGGCTATGATGAGCATTTCTTTGCCTATTTGGAGGATGTGGATCTCGGCTTGCGCCTCCAGACCGCGGGTGCGCTCGGTTACTACGTGCCCGGGGCCAGGGTTTACCACCTCGGGGGGGCTACCAGCGGCGGAGAGTTCGCACCTCTGGTGGTGCGCCTGGGAACGCGCAATGCGATCCTGCTCTTGTTGAAGAGCATTCCGGCGCGCATCCTGCTGCGTTGTTTTCCGATGATCCTGGCCGGCCAGGCGTTTTTGTTCGGCCGGGCAGTAGTGCACGGCAGGCTGCTGAGCTATCTGCGCGGACTCGCGGGAATTTTTCCACTGCTGCCGGTCATGCTGGAACGGCGCCGCGATTTGCGCCCGCTCTGGAGGAGCGCGGGCCCTCGGCTCTGGCGCTCCATCCTGGAATCGGAGGACCTGGCGCGCCGGGACTTTTTGCCTCACCGGGAGCGGAGATCGCAATTCCTGGCCTGGTATTTCCGGTGGTTTTGAGGCGAACGCCCAATGGCCACGATTGTCATTGTCAATTGGAACTCGGGTCCGCTGCTGGAACGATGCATAATTTCGATTCGGGAGCATGTCGCCGGCTGCGATGTCGTCATCGTCGATAACGCATCCGAAGACGGCAGCCTCGACTTCCTCCCGCAGCCGGGCCTCCATCTGGCATTGCAGCGCAACGACACCAATGCCGGTTTTGCGGCGGCAAGCAACCAAGGATGGCGCGCGGGCCGGGGAGACCCGGTCCTGTTCCTGAATCCGGATACCGAGTGTCTGCCGGGCGGGATCGAGAGCCTGGCACAGCGGCTCGAAGCAGAATCCGGCGTCTGGGCAGTCGGCGGGCTCCTGCTCGACCCTGCCGGTGTTCCTCAGGCGGGATTCAATGTGCGCGCCTTTCCCAGCATCGGCGCGGTGGCCGCCGAACTGCTGCTGCTCGATGAGATCTGGGCTCGCAATCCCTGGACCCGCCGCTACCGGATGTCCGACTGGGATCACAACTCGCGCCGCGATGTCGATCAACCCGCGGCAGCCTGCCTGATGGTGCGGCGTGCCGTGCTCGAATCCCTGGGCGGCTTTGACGAAGCCTTCCGTCCCGCCTGGTTCGAGGATGTGGATCTGTGCAAGCGCATACGCAACGCCGGGGGCCGGATTGTCTTCGAGCCAGACGCGCGTTTCCTGCACCACGGCGGCGCCAGCCTGCGCAGCCTGACGCAGGAGAGTTTTCTGCGGTGCTATCACACCAATCAGATCCGATACTTTCGAAAGCACTACGGGAGGACGGCAGCCGCCAGGGTGCGCCGGCTCGTGATCGCCGGCCTTTGCCTGCGCGCCCTTGCGGCATCGATAAGCGCGCCGCTGCGAGCCCGAACTCAAGTCCCTCCTGCCCCATCTTACTGGCGGGTCGCGCGCCACTTCGCCGCCACACCGGAAGCAGGCACATGACGCCACGCGTGCTGGTCAGCATAGTCACCTATAATTCGGCACGTTACCTGAAGCACTGTCTCGATAGCGTGTGTGCCCAAACCTATCGCGACCGTGTCGTATCTGTGTGGGACAATGCGTCGGCCGATGAATCGTGCAGGATCGCGATGGAGTATGGCGGTGCCTTGGGAGCCATGCACCGCTCTGAGCACAACATCGGCTTTTGTGCCGCTCAAAACCGCGTTATCGCCGCGACTCCGTCCGAATACGTCCTGGTTTTGAATCCCGACGTGGTGCTGGAACCGTCCTTTATGGAAATCATGGTGCACGCGCTCGAGGAAGACAGGCATGCCGGCTCGGCAACCGGCAAGCTATGGCGTTGGCAGACGGATAGGGCGCTGGATTCCGGCGGCGGCCCTCCCTTCTCCAGGGAGATTCTGGATACGACAGGCATGTACTTCACCCCCAACCAGCGCCACCTCGACCGCGGATCGGGAGAGCCGGACAGGGGGCAATACGAGACTCGCGAATACGTTTTCGGGGCCTCCGGCGCGGCGGCACTCTTTCGCCGCACTATGCTCGAAGAAGTCAGGGCCGGGGATGAGTACTTTGACGAGGAGTTCTTCGCCTACCGGGAGGATGCCGACGTGGCCTGGCGCGCCCAGTGGCTGGACTGGCGCTGCCTCTACGTGCCGGCAGCAAGCGGCTTTCACGTGCGCCGTGTGCTGCCGGAGCGGCGTTCTGCGCTGCCGGCCGCGATCAACATGCACTCCTTCAAGAACCGGTTCCTCTTGCGCATAAAGAACATGGATGCCGCCACCTACGCGCGCTTCTTCCTGCCGATCACCATTCGCGACCTCTCGGCGCTCGGCTATGTGTTGCTGCACGAACCGGCGTCGCTGCGGGCGCTGCCGTTGCTATGCAAAGCCTTCCCTCGCGCCTGGGCGCAACGCAAAGCGCTGCGGAACCGGCGCCGCGTCGCGCCGCGTGATATGCGGTCCTGGTTCTCGAACAATCCCGTCGCAAAGCCCTCTCCCTGAGCAGATAAGCGGCAGTAACCGCATGTGCCGCTTTTTTAAACCACGATAGACACGAAATTTCAGAATCAGGGTGTCCGTCGGGACTGGAATATCTGTACTCTTTGAAGATAAAGCCCGATGGGACACTTCCCAGCCCACTCCACGCTTGTCGCCGGTGCGATTTCGTGTATTTCTGTATTTCGTGTATTCGTGGTTTCTGTTTTGGCTGTCGCCGGCCGCGCTTTATCCATCCGTGAAGTCGAAATCAGCAGAGCGGGAGGTCCGCGAAGGCGTTGAGGTCAAGGCCGGCAGCCATGCCTCTGCGCAGCTTCGGAGTTCCGGCAGCAGCGATCATGGCGGCATTGTCCGTGGTGAGAATCGGGCTCGGATAGAAAACGCGGCAGTCGTTTTCCTTATCCTCGAATGCCGCTTTGATGGTCCGCCGCAGCAGGCTATTGCACGCCACGCCCCCTACCAGCAGGATGGATCGCGGATGGTGCCTTTCCGCAGCCTTGCGCGTTTGGGAGATGAGAGTGTCGACGATGACCTGCTGATAACTGGCTACAAGATCCAGTATCTTCTTCGTCACCTTTTGCCCGGAGCGTCGGGGCTGGATGCCGGCCAGCGCAATGTGCCGCAGCGCCGCTGTCTTGAAGCCGCTGAAGCTGAAATCAAGGCTGCCGTCGCTGATCTTGGGGATGGAGAAATGAAATTTGCGCGGATCGCCCTGCTGCGCGAGGCGATCGATGATGGGCCCGCCCGGATAGCCCAGTCCGAGAAACTTGGCAAGCTTGTCCAGCGCTTCCCCGGCCGCGTCATCGCGGGTGCGCGCCACCGGGAGGTACATTTCGGGATCGGGAGAGAAAATCAGCGAGGTGTGGCCTCCGGAAACGGCAAGTGCCAGCAACGGATACCGGACCTCGGCATGTTCGATGAATGCCGAATAGATGTGACCCTCGATGTGGTTGATGGGCACAAGAGGTTTCTTCAGCGCAAAAGCCATCGCCTTGGCGAACGACAGCCCGACCAGAAGAGAACCGATCAGTCCCGGCCCCTGCGTGACGGCGATGCCGTCGATCCGGTCATAGCTCCTGCCGGCATCGCTGAATGCTTTATGGACTACATAACCGATGTTTCTCAAGTGCTCGCGGCTCGCCAGTTCAGGCACGACACCGCCAAAGCTGCGGTGAGTCTCGATTTGAGAGGCAACCACATTCGAAAGGATAGACTTCCCATCCTCCAGCAGCGCAGCTGCGGTCTCATCGCAAGAGGATTCAATACCCAATACCAGCATCGGATACCACCGTCAAATCATCAGCGCTTGCATCATGTCCAATGATGCGTTGATCATTACATCCCGTTCCCGGTCATGAGTCGCACGCCTCCCGACGGCATTCCCGGTTGCACAGTTCACGCAGGCTCTGGATAAACGGGGGTCGAGCTATGCCACGCTCCGTTATGATAGCCGTGACATAGGGATGCGGTGTCACATCGAACGCCGGATTGGCCACCACGGTATTTTCAGTAGTGATTTGAATGCCTTGCAGTTTGCGCACCTCATCCGGATCGCGCTCTTCGATGGGGATGTGGCTTCCATCCGGTATCTTCAAATCAAAGGTGGAGGTGGGCGCGGCCACAAAAAAAGGCAGCCCGTTCTCTTTGGCGAGAACAGCCACTCCATAAGTTCCGATCTTGTTGGCCACATCGCCGTTGGCTGCGATGCGGTCAGCCCCCACAATAACGCAGTCAATCCGGCCCAGCCTCATGAAATGACCCGCCATGCCGTCCGTGATGACCGTGACGGGAATGTTGTCCTTTTGCAATTCCCAGGCCGTAAGGCGGGCTCCCTGCAGGAAGGGGCGCGTTTCATCCGCATACACTTCGACTCGCTTGCCGGCCTCCACGGCAGCCCGGATAACACCCAAGGCAGTTCCGTAACCAGCCGTCGCCAGCGCACCGGCGTTGCAGTGCGTCAACACTCGAGCGCCATCGGCAATGAGCCCCTGGCCCAACCTGCCCATCTCCCGGTTGGCATGGATGTCTTCGTCATACATGGCCTGGGCTTCCCGCACAAGGGCACTGCGTATCGCTTCCATCCCCTTGCTCCGGTATTCGCTATAGACCCGCTGCATCCGTTCGACTGCCCAGAACAGGTTTACCGCGGTAGGCCGCGCGGACGCGATTACGCTGCAGATCTGCTCGAATTGCGGATCCAGCTCTTCCAAGGTCGCCGCCGCCGCTTTCTGCACGCCCAAAGCGACGCCCATGGCGGCCGCGACTCCGATTGCGGGTGCGCCGCGGATCGCCATGGAGCGGATCGCCTCCGCTACCTCACGGAAATCGGCACAGCTCTGGTAAACCTCCTGCAACGGCAGCAGCCGCTGGTCGAGCACGATAACCGCTGAATCCGCCCACTGAATTGTTCTGATCATGAGGCACAGTCTAGCCTACCCGGAGAAGGACGAAAAGGGGACATCCCGCTTTTTTAAACCACGAAATACACGAAAACGTGCCGGCGACAAGCAAAGGACATCGGGCTCTGTCGATCACCCCATGGGGGGCCTTATCTTCAGAGGGTATTGAAATTCCGCTCCCTGGTTAGGTTCTGTCGCGAAACTCCCTGTCGGACACCCAGGGCCGGGTGATTGAACTCACACGTGGGGGCGGGCTTTAGCCCTTAAGCGCTAAGATAAGTTCCAATACTTGGAC
>CAYGWQ010000312.1:0-6532 GCA_964353465.1 uncultured Acidobacteriota bacterium
AAGTATTGGAACTTATCTTAGCGCTTAAGGGCTAAAGCCCGCCCGCACATGATTGGTCTGATTGAAGGACGATTCGGTCTGCAAAGGGAGTTTCGCGACAGAAACTAACTGGTGGCGAACATCTGGCTCCCCGGCAGCACAAAGAAATCTTTCGGGTATTTCGTGTTTTTCGTGGTTATCCATGTCACCTGCGGTCGGGACTACCCGGTGTTCGGAGGCTTTCTGCAGGTTTCGCTTGCCATCGCTGCCGGACACAAGTATCCTCGCCGAACCGGAATTATCTCGATGTGAGTGACTTTTCTTGACGAACGCAAAACACCCCACATCTCGCGTATCAGGAGGAACCCATCATGCCTAGCTTCGTTCAGTCTCGGTATTGGAACCGTAAGAGCCTGGTGCTTGTTCTGGCCCTGGCTCTCCTTGTTGTAGCCTCACTTCCCTCCAGCTATACGGCGGAGAACAACCAGGTTGTCAAAGCGAACTATAATCTGGCTGCCCAGTGGACCTCTCAAAAGGTCGGCAGACTGGTGTTCGACACTGCAGTGACGCCGCGCTGGCTCGAAACCGGCGATCGTTTCTGGTACGCCTACCAGACGCCCCAGGGCCGAAATTTCTACCTGGTAGATCCGGCCAAGAAATCCAAAACGCTGCTCTTCGACAATGCCAAGATGGCAGCGATGCTGACAGCGATCACCCGTATTCCTTACGATGCCCAGCATCTTCCCTTCTCTACGATCACCAGGTTCGTAAAGAAAGACACTGCCTTCGAATTCCAGTTCACCGTGCCTGCGGATGCGGACATTGTCACGACAAAGAAACCGGATCAACAGGCAGCAAAGAAGGAGGAGGTCACCCAGACAACCCAGACCGGCCAACGGGGCGGAAGGGGCCAGGGGGGACGGGGCGCGGCAACGCAACCGGCGGCCGCCCCCAGGACAAAAACGCTCCATTTTGAATATGACTTGGCTACCGGAAAGGTGCAGCTCCAGGAAGACTGGAAAGAGCCGGAACGAAGGAGGGAGTGGGCTTCCGTCTCGCCGGACGGGAAGACCGCCATCTTCGCCCGCAATCACAATCTCTACATGATGGACGAAGCCAACTGGGAAAAAGCCAAGAAGGATGTGGATGATAAGGACAAATCAATCGTCGAAGTCCAGCTCACAACCGACGGAGAAGAGCATTACAGCTTTGCCAGGGGCCGGGGAGGGCGCGGAGGAGATCAGCAGCAGCAACAGGAAGAAGTCACCACCACGCAAGGCCAGGAAGGGCGGGGCGGGAATGCCCGCACCGCGCCCCTCGGGGCCACCTGGTCCAAGGATTCCAAGAAGTTTACCGTCAACCGGACCGACGAAAGGAAAGTGAAAGATCTCTGGGTGATCCAAACGGTCGATGGTCAGCGCCCATCGCTCAGGACTTATCGATATGCCATGCCCGGCGAGCCCGACTACCCGCAGAGTGAGATGCTGGCGTTCGACCGCGACACCAAGGCGCAGGTAAAGATCAAGGCAGACTCTTTTAAGGACCAGGGTCTGTCGACCTGGAACGCTCGCATTCCGCCTCAGTTCGGCGAGCCGCCCTTATATGGCCCGGCACAAACCTGGTTCACGGACGCTACCGACAAGATCTACTTCAGGCGCCTCAGCCGTGACCAGCACAGGCTGGACATCTGCGTGGCCAATCCCGATACCGGCGAGGTCAAAACCCTGGTCGAGGAACGTTTGAACACCTACATCGAGACCAGACCACCCCGCCTTATTAATAACGGCCAGGAGTTCCTCTGGTGGTCGGAGCGGGACGGGTGGGGTCACTGGTACCTCTACGACATCAACGGAACGCTGAAAAACCAGGTCGATTCCGGTGAATTCGTCGCCGACGCCATCCAGGGGATTGACGAGAAGAGCCGGACGATGTATTTCACGGCTCTCGGCAGGGAAGCCGGCGAGGATCCCTACTATGCTCATTTATACAAGATCAATCTGGACGGCACGGGGATGAAGTTGCTCGATCCCGGGGACGCAACTCACACGGTAAGCATGAGCGAGTCGGCCAGGTATTTCGTCGACAACTCCTCGCGGGTCAATGCCGCACCGCGCTCACTACTGTACGACGCCGCCGGCAGCCTGCTGGCCGACCTGGAGACGACCGACATCAAGCCCCTCTTGGAACATGGCTTCAAATTCCCGGAACCCTTCAGGGTAAAGGCGGACGACGGCATCACCGACCTCTACGGTGTCATGTACAAGCCGTTCGATTTTGACCCCAACAAGAAGTACCCGGTCGTTCTCTATGTCTACCCCGGCCCTCAAACCGAGAGCGTCAACAAGAATTTCGCCGCCGCGCGGAGTTACAGCTCTTTCCTCGCCCAGTTCGGATTCATCGTAATCGAGGTGGGAAACCGGGGAGGCAGCCCGCAGCGTTCCAAGTGGTATCACAACTACAGCTACGGTTTGACATCTCCTAACAATATAAGCTTCCGCGACTACGGTCTGGCCGACAAAAAAGCCGCAGTGGAACAACTGGCGCGCCGGTTTTCTTTCATCGACATCGACAAGGTCGGGATCTGGGGCCACTCGGGCGGCGGATTCATGTCCGCGGCAGCCATTCTGGTGTATCCCGATTTCTTCAAGGTAGCATGGTCGGAGTCGGGCAACCATGAAAACAATATCTACAACGCGCCCTGGAGCGAAAAAAACTACGGCATCAAGGAGGTCAAGGACGACAAAGGCAACATTACCTTCGAATACACCATGGATAAAAACTCGGAACTGGCCAAGAACCTTAAGGGCCGTTTGATGCTGACAACCGGCGACTACGACGGGAATGTGCACCCGGCCAACACCATGCGGTTGGCCGACGCACTGATCAGGGCAAACAAGCGTTTCGACATGATGATCTTTCCCGGGATGGAGCACGGGTACGGCCGCGACGGGGATTACTGCAACTGGATCCGAGCCGACTACTTCTGCAAGTGGCTGCTCGGAGACTTCGCTAGCAACGTCGATCTCGTAGAGCTTGCCCGTGAACGAGCACAGGACGGTAGACCCGAAGCTCAGGAGGGCGGCAGAGGCGGAGGCAGACGGGGGAACTGAGTCTCAAACCACGAAATACACGAAAAATGATTTCGTGCATTTTGTACTACTTACTTGCAGATCCCTTGCAAGAGGGAAAGGATTTGCACTCCTGAAATGCAAGGCCGGGAGGCGCGAAGCGCCGGCAGTGAATAGCCCCGCCCGTGAGGGCGGGGTTGCGGGAGACAAGGGATTGAGGTCCGAAGGACCGGCACTGATGTCTTGTGCCGCACCTTCGGCGCTCATTCCAATTGCCTACAAACCCCGGCCTCACGGCCGGGGCTATTGTCTGCCGCCTCTTCGAGGCTCCTTTTCTCTGCGCCTCTGCGGTGAGATGCTTTGGTTGCGGCTGTGCTGCGCCGTGTATTTCGTGGTTGTTTTTGATCTTCAGTTGTTGGCCATTTCCACGATGGACAGGAATACCAGGCGCGCCAGGTCCGCCATGATGTCCGGAGTGATGATTTCGATCGAATCATGGGTCGTATGGTAGGTGGCGTAGGGCAAGCGGGCGCCGCCGGAAGTCCCGAACGAGAGAGTAGGCACGTTAGCCCACATGAAATGGGCTGCATCCTGGCGCGGCCGCGCCAGATTGGGATTGAAATTCCCCGGGCTTACCGGCCGATGGATGTACTTGCGATTGTTGCGATCGATAAACTCATACAGTTGCGGATAGTTCCTGCCGTTGGCTGCGTTGATGCGTTCGCCGCGTCCGACGCTCTCCAGGTTGAGAAAACCCTTGACGCGGTCATTAGGGATCACGGGGTGCGCCAGATAGTATTCCGAACCTTTCACACCCTGCTCTTCCGCACCAAAGAGAATAAATATCACCGACCTCTTCAGGGGAATCTTATTTCTTCCGAGTGCTTCCGCGACGCCGAGCGTAATGGCCACCGCTGAGGCATTGTCGTGCGCCCCCGGCATCAGCTCGGGATTCCGGCCCAATCCGTCAAGATGGCCGCCGACGATGATTGCCTCGTTCTTCAGCACCGGATCGCTCCCCTCCAGCCAGCCGATGACGTTGGCGCCGATGCCTTCCGGGTGATGCTCTGTAGTGTTTCTGAGGGTCATGGTTTTTCCGGTCGCGAACGACACCGGTTCCTTTGCCGTCCGGATGCGTTCCACAAGATCGTTATGCTTCTTGTCCGTGCCGGCGAAGACGTCATTCACCACGGCCACGCTGACATAAGTCAAGACAAAGTCCTTAATGAAGATGCAATTGGGATTGGCAATGTTGTAGTTGTAGACCATGCCCGCCGCGCCGTGAGACTTGGCGTTTTTGACCTTGTAGTCATGAAACGAATAAGGCCGCCAACGCTTGAATTCCTCCGCCTCCTTGTCGGCGGAGATCGGAATTTCCGGTTCGACCAGGACCAGCTTCCCCCTGACGTCGATGCCTTTGTAGTCGTCGTAATTCAGTTCCGGAGCCGTGATGCCGAAACCTACATAGACCACCTCAGCTGTAATGGTGCCCGAATCGGACGTCGACCCCGGAAAGAAATCGTCTTCAAAAAGGTACGGTTTCTTGATGATGTCGCCGTTGGCCAACGGGATCTGCAGGCTGACTTCGGTGCCGGGCAGCACCAGCGTGTATGGATTGGGAAAGCTCTGGGTGTACGTTCCCTTATCCCCGGCGGGTTTGATATTCCATCGTTTGAACAGATCCGCCGCCCACTGCGCGGCCTCATTATATCCCGGGGTCCCGGTGAGACGGCCTTCGTACTTTTCAGAGCTCAGATCCTTGACGTAATCGTAGAGGGTGAGCGTTGAAATCGAGTGCATGACCGCCATGAGGTTGTCTTCGCTGAGCGGATCCGGCGGCTTTTTTGCAGCTTCCTGCCCGGGCAAAAGGCCGGCGATTGCCGCAACGGCGAGGATGGTGAAAAGGTATCGACCGGGAAATCGCAGTCTCATAGCAATGCCTCCTGAAAGGGCCAAAACCATGGAAATGTTGTCACGATATCACCGCCCGCAAAGGTAAACAAGCCCGCTGAAACCCGTCCTGCGATTCAGAAAGTAGGAGTAACAAGTCGGGAAGGGGCAGAAAAGAAAAAGCGAACCACGAAGACCTCGAAGACCTCAAAGGGGCAAGCGCTTTTGCCTCCTCTGCATGGGCGGCCTCCGGTCCGCAGCGCTGCGCCCATGCAGAGGAGGCAAAAGCGCTTGCTCTCTATTCATTCGCGAAAGCTCTTCTTTGAGGTCTTTGTGGTTCGTCTCTAGTGTCGGTGTCTGAATCGCAGACTCCCGCCCCACAGCAGTCGGGGCCGGGCGAAATACCGCTTCCCGGTTCCTTTTTCGTCAATATTCTTGACCTGGATCAAGGACAACCTCGGATCGGGCAGGTATCATGATACGGAATATACGGTTGGGAGAGTGGATATGAAGCGGAAAATCATCAGCATAGACGAAAGCAAGTGCAACGGGTGTGAGCAATGCCTTCCCGGCTGTCCCGAGGGAGCCCTGCAGATGATCGACGGCAAAGCGCGGCTGATCAGCGACTTGTTCTGCGACGGTCTGGGTGCTTGCCTGGGACATTGTCCGGAGGGGGCGATCACAATAGAGGAGCGTGAAGCCGCCCCATACGATGAACGCCAGGTCATCGCCGGTATTGCCAGGCAGGGGAAGGCCGTCATCGAAGCGCATCTAACACATCTAAAGGATCATAATGAGACGACCTATCTGCAGCAGGCGTTGGACTATCTGCGCGAACAGGGCATTGCGGTAAGTCTGGGCAACGGCGGCAGCAGGCCCACGCCGGGAGCGCATGGCTCCCATGGCTGCCCCGGGTCCCAAGTCATCAGCTTCGACACGCAACGTGAAAGCAGGGAGCAGGGCCCGGCAGTGGCTCAGCCTTCCCGACTGACGCATTGGCCGATTCAACTCCACTTGATCTCTCCCCTCGCCTCCCACTACCGCGGTGCAGACCTGCTCCTGGCAGCCGATTGTGTGCCATTTGCCCTGGGGGGATTTCACGACAATCATCTGAAGGGCAAAACCCTCGCCATTGCCTGCCCGAAGCTGGACCAGGGACAGGAGGTTTACCTCGAGAAACTCACCAGTCTGGTCAACGAAGCGGAAGTGAAGAGTGTCACGGTCATGATCATGCAGGTTCCCTGCTGCTCCGGCCTTCTGCATCTTGCCCGCAAGGCTGTGGAGAGATCGGGCCGTCCCGTGCCCCTGCGATTTCTCATCGTCGGCCTGCGCGGCGAAATCCTTCAAGAGGGATCGCTCTAATTTCGGTGACAGGCGCGAATGGCGCTTAGATAGTTTCTGTCGCGAAACTCGTTGTCCGACACGTAGCGCTCGTCGGGTTGACGTTACATGTGGGGGCGGGCTTTAGCCCGCGCATTAAGGATAATTACCATGATGCGGTCGATTTCATGAGCGTAATTCATTTGTTATTAAGGGGATGTGTGGATAGAAGCATCGATCCCTCATTCAGGCACACCGGGCACGGGCTAAAGCCC
>CAYGWQ010000313.1:0-6529 GCA_964353465.1 uncultured Acidobacteriota bacterium
GCCCAAAGGGCCGGCACCGGTCCTGCAATTATATCTACACCAGCACAAATGCGTATAAGATTCAGTTCCAAGCCCCACTCTTTTCATGTATTTCGTGGTCTATTGTAGCGGAGTGCTTAGGGACTCTTCAGGATTCGCCGAGGTTTTTCCTAGCTTTTTGGCGATTTCGTGGAACCGTTTTGCTCAGGCGCTCGTATGAGCATGTGAAACCGGGACGGCGGCAATTCGCTCCCGGGCAGAGCGCTGGAGAGTTCCGCGATGGCTTGCGAATTCCGCGTGGGTGATTGGCTGGTGGAGCCGGACCTGAACCGCATCAGCAATGAGAGCGGCGCCATATCGATCGAGCCCAAGGTTCTGGATGTGCTGATCTGTCTGGCGCGCTGCCCTGGAGAAGTCCTTTCCAAAGAAAAAATCCTTCGGACGGTCTGGCCGGATACGTTCGTCAGTGACGGCATCCTCAGCTATTCGATTTCGGAGCTGCGTAAAGCCTTCGGAGACGATGCGAAGAACCCGCACGTGATTCAAACGATCTCGCGCAAGGGATACCGGCTCATTGCGCCGGTGAGCGGTCTCACATCGAGCCAGAAACCGCAGCCTTCCATTGCCATCCTGTCCTTTACCGACATGAGCCCGGAAAAGGACCAGGAGTATTTCTGCGACGGCATTGCCGAGGAGATCATCAACAACCTCACGCAGGTGACGGGCCTGCGCGTGGCGGCGCGCACTTCGTGCTTCGCTTTCAAGGGAAAGAACGAGGATGTGCGCAGCATCGGCAGGAAGCTGGGCGTAGCCACGGTGCTCGAAGGGAGCGTGCGCAAGGCGGGCGACCAGCTGCGCATTTCCGCTCAGCTCATCAACGTCGAGGACGGCTGTCACCTGTGGTCGGAGCGGTACGATCGGCAATTGAAAGATGTGTTTGCCATCCAGGACGAGATCTCCCGCAGCATTGCGGCAACTCTCAAGATCACCTTGAGCCCCGAGGAGAAGGACGCCATCGGCAGGGTTCCCACGTTGGACCTTCGGGCCTATGATTACTATTTGCGCGGGAAACAGTTTTTTTACCAGTACAAGAAAAAGGCCATTGAGTTCGCCCTGCGCATGTTCTCCCAGGCGATCGAGCTCGATCCCGGATATGCGCTCGCATATGCCGGCATAGCCGACTGCAGCGCCTTCCTGTATCTGTACGCCGGCAGCCATGATATCCACTGTGAGCAGGCCGACGCAGCCAGCCGGAAGGCCATCGAGCTGGACCCGGATTCCGCCGAAGCGTATGCATCCCGCGGTGTGGCCCTGTCGTTGAAGGGCGTCTACCACGAAGCCGAAAAAGCATTTGAGGCGGCCATCCTGCTGGGCCCGCGGCTCTTCGAAGCGTACTATTGCTATGCCCGCGTGGCCTTTGTGCAGGGGAAGCTCGAAAAGGCGATCGAGCTGTATGAAAAGGCGAACGAAGTGCACCCGGCGGATTTCCAGTCACCGCTCCTGGTCGCGCAGATCTATGCCGATCTCGGCCGGGAGGAGGAGGCGGAAGCCGCCCGCCGGCGCGGCGTGAAGATCGCCGATGAGAGGTTGAAGCTCAATCCGGATGACGCGCGCGCCCTCTACATGGGGGCCAACGGGCTGGTGTCACTCGGGGAACTTGACAAAGGGCTCGAGTGGGCCCATCAGGCGCTCGAGATCGATCCCGGCGATCCTATGCTGCTATACAACGTGGCGTGCATTCAATCCCTGGCGGGACAGGTTGAAAATGCGCTGGATTCTCTGGAAAGGTCCGTCAAGAGCGGCCTGACGGAGAAGCGCTGGCTGGAACGCGACAGCAACCTCGACGCCCTGCGCCGCCATCCCCGCTACCAGGCCCTGCTTGAACTCATCGAGCAGTGCGCCCCCGCAAGCTGACCCCTTCTCCGCAGCGGTTTCGAAAATAATTCAAGCAGGGCGGGCTGAAGCCCTTAAGCGCTAAGATAAGTTCCAATACTTGGACCTCGACCTGGACCTCGACGTGGTCCTGGACCAGACGAATCGAGCTAAGCAATTGTGCGTAATGCATTTAGTTCAATAACATCGATTCGGAAGACACCCAGGCTCAGTCCACGTCGAAGTCCAAGTCCAGGTCCAAGGCCAGGTAAGCGATGCCGAAATGACTTAACTTAGCGCTTAAGGGCTGAAGCCCGCAGCCACGAAAACAAACGACCCTGTAACCACTCGTGGCCGCGGGTTCCAGCCCGCACACAAAAAAACCGGCCGGCTCTGAGGGAGAGCCGGCCGGCAAAGGCGCTTGAGGTCTTGCCCGCGACCAGCGGGAGCGATATCGATCGCCGTGGGCGGGGCCGCGTAACGAACGCAGCGGGATTTACTTCGCCCTGGAGTGCACCGCGATGACCTCTACAGAGGCAACGCCGTGCGCTTTCCCGGCAAATTCGCTGGCAACCTTTTTCTCGGCGCGGGACTGGCCAATTTCAGCTCCCAGATCGCTGTTGCGCACCCTGGAGAGAAAGTAGGTATCACCGTACTTATTGAACGTCACATGATAATCCGTATCCGTGGTGACGCCGCGCGTGCGCACCGAGAACAGGTGCTGGCAGCTGGATCCGTCCTGCGCGCTGATCCTTATCATGGTACCGGCAGCATAGCCGCCCATCCGCGGCATCTCAATCCAATATTGGCCAGCGGGGTAAAGGCTGTCGCCGGCATGAAAGGCGAAGGGGATCTTCATCAGCACAGAATTGGAGGCCTCGAGGGCCCCTCCGGCCGAGGCCGCCACTGCAAATCCGAATATCACCGCACTCAAGGAAAACAGTACAACCAAAACCTTTTTCATATTTCCTCCATGTTCGAACCCGCGCTTCCCTGCCCCCCACTTGGGCCAAGTGCCGTGCTCGTTGTTCGCCATGTTAGACGCACGTCCGGCTCTAGGAGTTCGTGAGGATTCTCCGAGGAATTTCTTAGCTCGCCGGTGCGAAGTGGGGACATGCCGGAATGGCGCTTAGATAAGGAGTCCAATTCGAACCCTGAAAGGCTTAGATCAGGATTTCACTGGAACCCTGAAAGGCTTAGATAAGGATTTCAATTGGGACCCTGAAAGGGTCGAGCGGCAAAGCCCAGGGCGCAAGCCCTGGGAACTGACGCAGAGTCAGGAATCAGCCCTGTAAGGGCGGCGCAGGCTGCATCGCCCCTTCAGGGCTGGCTTTCCGGATGTCCATGATCCCAGGGCTGCGCCCTGGGCTTTGCTACCCCGCCCCTTTGGGGCTTAAGCATTTGAATTTAAGGCACTGACAGGTGATGATCGCCTTTCTTAATTAAGCGCCATTCGGGACATGCCGCTTTTCCGGTTCGCGGTAGCGATTGCAACGTCACGCCGGAAAAGCGGCATGTCCCCTGCTCGCTCCGGCGCAGACCAGGCGCAAAAAAACCGGCCGGCCCTTGTACAGGACCGGCCGGTTTGGGCGCCGGTAGGATTGCCCCTGGTCACAGGAGACGCCGCCTGTCGCTGGAGACGGCGTCCCCGTCAATCGTGGGGGGCTTACTTCGCCCTCGCGGGCGCAGCGACAACTTCTACGGAAGTTACGGCTCCCGAAGCCTGGGCATGCTCGCTAGCCAGTTTCCTTTCGGCGCGGGACTTTGCCACCTGAGCTCCCAGATCGCTGTTGGTCACTTTGGCGAGAAAATAGGATTCACCGTATTTGGTGAAGGTCACATGATAGTCCGTATCTGCCGTGTTCCCATTGATGCGCATGGTGAGCAGATACTGGCAGATCGATCCATCCAGCGAGTTGACTCTCAGCATCGAGCCGCTAGCGAAGCCGGTAAACGCAGTCATATCGATGAAATACTTCCCGGCAGGCATCCATTGATCGCCGGCATAGAATCCGAAGGGAATGTTAACCAACACGGAATATGGGGTGTCAGGCCGTGCCGACGCGCCCATTGCGAATCCGAATGTCACTGCACACAAGGCAATCAGTACTACCAAGGCTTTTCTCATATCATCCTCCCGGTCCGAACCCGCGCTTCCCTGTCCCCCATGGGCAAGTGCCGTGCTCGTCATTCGCCCTGTTAGACGCAGCCGCTGCATGAGGAGTTCGTTAGGATTCGCCGAGGAATTGCCTAGTGGAATCTCGGAGACCAGCTACTCGACCACGAAACCTGGAGGGAACAAACCCGGGGCTGCACGCGCATTAACCCGCAGCACGCGGCGCGGGATTCGTTCATGACAGAAGGATTTTTGGACACGGAAGAACACGGAGCCGGAGCGTGTTCTTCCGTGTTCTTCCGTGTCCTGAGACGTCTTGCGATCCTTTCTTCATGAATAAAGCAGGCTTGGATTTCGAGGCTGCGTAGCCTGTCACCGAAATTCTCGCACGCGGATATGCCGGAACCGTACGACCGAGTCATGGCTCAGCCAGCCGATGTAGCCCGATGCGCGCTGCAGGCCGGGGTGCTGCTGTTTGTCCATGGTCCCGTTTTTACTCGCCTCAAGGATATCGCCCTCCACGATCACCATGCCGTTCAACGTGACTTGTATGCGGGAGCCCTTCGCGATGATCTCTTCGGAGTTCCACTCGCCGACGGGTTTCAGGAAGCCGCGTTTGGCCGGGATCACGCCATAGACGGAACCGTGATATTGATACGGCTGCAGATTGGCGTAGATGGCCGCGGTATCATCCAGGACCTGGATTTCCATGCCTACGTAGGCCGCATCCCCTTCGCGGGGCGCGCGGATCCCCACGCCGCTGTTGGCGCCCGGCGTCAGCTGGAATTCGAACCGGAGCTGGAAATCGCCATACTCCTTTTCCGTATAGAGATTGCCGCGGTTTTCAGGAGACGGGCGGAAGGCCATGACGCCGCCCTCCACGCGGTATCCGTCCAGGTTTCCGGTCCAGCCTCTAAGGTCACGTCCGTTGAAGAGCGCGACGAATCCCTCCGCCTTTTCCTCATCGGTGAGATTGAACTCCAGATCCCGGATCTCGCGCACATACAGGTCGCGGAAAGTCAGGTCCGTGCCGTGGGCCTGCAGCTCAATCGCGCCGGTCGGGAAGATGGGCTGTTTGCGGTCCCAATAATTCTCCATGGCGACGTCGTCGACCACTTTGATGCCGTTTAGGAAGACGGTAACCTTTTCGCCGATCATGGTAATGCGGAAGGTATTCCATTCCCCGACGGGATTATCCACGCGCACGGGCGGCTTGCTCGGATTCTTCTGGTTGTTGTACAGCCCGCCGGAACCGACCTGGGCGCCGACATCGACTCTGGCGGGGTCCCAGATCTGCACCTGGGGAGTGCCGCGCAGGTAAATACCGCTGTCGCCGTCTTTGGTGATTCTCCAGTCCACGAGCATTTCGAAGTCGGCATATTCCTTGATCGTGCACAGATTGTCTCCCGAGCCGTTGAACACGATCATGCCGTCGCGGACGCTCCAGTTGGAGGTCATCTTCTTGTTGGCTTCCGCCTGTTTGGCCGCCAGCTCCTCGCGGCTCATCTTGGCGCGAGCGATTGGATCTTCCACGAGCCCCTGCCACCCTGTGAGATCTTTCCCGTTGAAAAGCGGCACCCAGCCTTCATCTTTGGGCATGGCCGCCAGATAGCTGCGTATGTTCTCTTTATCGTAATCGCTTTCCGGGCCGCTCAGGATCGGCAGCACCCTGTTTAAAACCTCGCGCACCATTGTGCCGGCCAGGCCGTCACGGCTTCCGGATGCGGAGGGGTGTGCGATCCGCATGGCGGCGCCGGCGGCATCGTTGGCAAGCTCGTGATCGGCCAGGTATTGCGACACGACCAGGAAGCTCTGGAAGGTTTTCAGGCGCTCCAGGGCCCGGATGATCGACCGGCGCTCCCCGGTCCGGGAAGCGAGCGGCTGGATTTTTCGGAACTGCAGCAGTTTCTGGTCATCGGGGAGCGAGGAGGAGTTGATCTGGCGCATGAAGCCGCTGAATGCCTCATCGCGATACTTGGCGTCTCCGGCGGCGCATATGGCGTAGAGCTTCTGGGCCGCCGCCGGATCCCGCCACTGCACCAGGGCGCGGAAGGCAATCTCCTTCCGGGCAGGATCGGCTTGGTCGAACTGTTCCACCACGGCGCGCAAGGCCTCTGATCCGCCTACCTGCGGCAGCACTTCCAGGATCTGGGCTGCGCGCGGAGATGTCTTCACGGCTTCGAGCAGGGGTCGCGCCCTGGCCTGCGCCGGCTCGGATTGGTTGGCTGACTTCACAAGGGCCTGCTGGACCTCCTTGATCAATGCGGGATCGCTCGTGGCATCCAAGAGGCGCAGGAGCACGGGAAGCTCGCCTGCGCCTGCCAGGTTTTTCAGCGCGGCAAAGGCAGCCAGCTTGATTTCGGCATTCGGATCCGAGGTCAGCGCGAAGATCTTTTCAAAGTAGCGCTTCCCGCCTTTGGCCGCGACGATCCCGATGGCGGCGGCCTTGGGCGCAGGCTCGAGTGTGTCGATCATGGCAACAAGGGGATCGAGGTGCCGCTCGTCGAGGATCCAGAGCAGGATGCCGGCAATGCGCCGCGCATCGTCTCCCTGCCGGGACTT
>CAYGWQ010000314.1:0-6515 GCA_964353465.1 uncultured Acidobacteriota bacterium
GTGACGTGTTGAAACACTTCCTCCATGATGCCATCCGTGCGCCTGTCCCGGTAATGGTACGGATTTTCAAGCAGATCGCCGCGCTCTCCGATGAGGGCGTAATCAACGCCCCAGGTATCGACGCCGATACTGTCAAGTTTCTTGACTGGCAAGGCGTCCAATGCCTTTTTCATTTCCAGCCACAGGCGCAGGATGTCCCAGCGCAGCGACTGCGCGCTCAGCACGGGATCGTTGGGAAAGCGATAGACCTCGCTGATATCAAGCATGCCTGAGCGAAGCTTTCCTAAAATCGCTCTTCCGCTCTCCGCACCAAGATCAAAAGCCAGGAAATGGGAATCCACGAAGCAACCTCCTTAAAAAGTCAATGGAATATAGCCGAGTGAACCTTGCAAGCCGGATCATCAGAAGCCTGCAAAATCATGGGAGTTCATTTCTATCGAACCAGAGTTCATTTTCGGACAGGGACACGGTCCCTGTCCCCTCTATATTGAGATCTCAGCCTGCAGGCGAATGTCGCGCGAAGAAGATCCCACGTATACCGTGCGCGCACCTGCAGCTGTCTGCCATTTGCCGGCCGCAACGGACCAGTACTGCAGCCGGCGCACTTCGACGTGCACCGTCAGGCTCTTCGATTGACCGGGCGCAAGTGCGACGCGCTCGAATTGCACGAGCGCCCGGACAGCGAACTGCGCGCCTGCCGGCGGATTTTTCGGCGCGCCCAGATAGATCTGAGGAACTTCATCTCCAGCAACCTTGCCGGTGTTCTTTACCGCGAAGCTCACATCCAGACCGCCGTCTCTAGCGCGGACCACTTTGATTCCGGAGTATTGAAAACTCGCATACGACAGGCCATGTCCGAAGGGGAAGAGCGGTTTGAGGTTCTGCTGATCGAACCAGCGATATCCGACAAAAATGCCTTCGGAATAGGTGGTCTTGCCGTCGATGCCCGCGTTGGTCCGTTCAGGGTGCCCTTTCGGATTCTGGGCGACCATTTGATCCAGTCGCTCGGGCCACGTGACCGGCAGGCGGCCGGCGGGATTGGCTTTGCCCAGAAGGATGTTTGCCGTCGCGGGGCCGCCCTGGTCTCCAGGCCACCACATCTGGAGCACCCCCTTGACTTTGTCGAGCCACGGCATCGCCACCGGCAGGCTGGTGTTGAGCACGACGATGGTGTTGGGATTCACTGCCGCAATATCCTGGATCAGCCGGGTCTGCTCCGGAGTCAATTGAAAAACCTCGGGCCGGTCGCGGCCCCAGGCGAAGACTACGGCTTTTTTCGCCTTCTTGGCCGCGGCGATTGCCGCCTCGTAATTGGCCTTCTCCTGTTCGGGCGTTACCCACGCCAGGCGCACCTGGACCGGGTTGCCGAACGTTTCGCCGGTGGAAGTCACCGTCAACTGATGGGCGCCGGCTTTGATCTCAACTTTGGCGCGGGCGTTACTGAGTTTGTCGACGGTCGGCACGATGCCGCCCGAAATCGGATGCTGTCCCCGGAGCGCGGCCACTGCCGCCGGGAGTTGCGGGGCCTGGGCGGGAGTACCGCCGCGGCCGCCACCTCCGCGGCCGCCTCCGCCGCCTGCCAGGATGGGAGTGCCGTCCAATTCCACAATCCCGGTTGTGCCGCGGGTCTGCAATGCGATTGTGTACGTGCCGTCGCTGGGGACTGTGAGCGTGCCGGTCCATGTGTAGGACGTCCCGGCCGGCAGCGCCTTCTTGTTTGAGAGCGTGAAGTTAAGTTCGGTGTCGGCTTGCGTATCCTTGCTGGCGGTGTTCGTGCGCGTCAGATTCGAAAGCGCCGAAGCCGGGACAGCAGTGCCGTCGAAATCGTTGGCTGCTGCATAAGCGAGTTTTCTGCCGGCAGTCTTTTCGATCGCGGGAACCGGTCCGACCTGATGGTCCGGGAGGCCCTGGGCCCTTTCCCCGGTCTGACCGACCGAAACCAGCGCGCGCCCGGTGGGTCCGATGAATGCCGTCGATTCGAGATCCGCCATTGTCAGCGGCAGCACGTTGTCCTGGTTCTTCAGTAACGTCGCGGCATCTTCTGCAGTCTTCTGCAGAATGGGAGAGTTGAATGCATGGTCTTCTTCGGTGATGGTGTGTTTCTGTTTTCCGTCCAGAAACCCGAACCGGTCCATCTGGACCAGGATTCGGCTTACGGCCAGAGAGATGGTCGCCTCCTGCACCTGCCCGGAACGTACGGCTTCGAGCATGCCGATCGGAGGCGGGTCGCTCCCTCGGCCCCCGCGGCCTCCTCCGCCTCCGGCCCGAGCGCCGGTGGCGCGTTCTTCAGGCATCCCCGCTGCCATGCCCGGAAAACCACCTTGCATGCCGCCGGGATTTGCCGCAGCCATGCCGCCCGGATTTGCCGCCGCCTGTCCCGCAGCAGCGCCCCGGACTCCCTGTCCTGCCGCGGCTCCCGCGCCAGGTGCGCCGGGCATCGCCGGCGCGCCTCTTCCGCTCTGTTGGCCCGGCACGGCGGCAAAAAACGTGCCGCCCGGCATTTCGAGGTCCATGCCTTCATTGATATACAGTGTGCCGTGCGTCCCGCCCCAGTCGGAGGTGTTGAATCCCTTGAAGCCGCCTTCCTCTCTGAAGATCCTATTCACCTCTCCATTGCCGCAGGAATATGTGCCGTTGATCTTGTTGTACGAGCACATCATCGAGGAAACACCGGCGGCGGCAGTGTCCACAAAGGGCGCAATATAGATTTCGCGCAGGGTCTGTGCGTCGATAATGACGTCATTGGCTCCCTCATATGCGACGTAGTGCTTGATCTGGGACATGATCCCTTCGCCTTGCGTTCCCTGGATCTGCGCGGCGGCGATCTGCCCGCTGAGGTACGGGTCCTCGCCGAAGGTGTTGTGGGCGCGCCCGAAGGTGAAGTCTCGCACAATATTGACAAAGGGTTCGAGGACTACATCCTGTCCGAGCGCCCTGGCATCCCGGCCGATCACGATGCCGTTTTTCCGGGCATCCTCCCGGTTCCAGGTTGCCGCAAGGCCCATCGTGGCGGTCATGCCCGTTGACCAGACGTTGTTCGATACGCCCGGAGGTCCGTCGACCAGGCGCAACGAAGGTATCCCCAGCCGCGGCAGGCCGGGCCACGTGCCGGCTCCGCCGATGCCGCTGGGCTGTGCCTCCGGCCCCCCGTGAATCAGGCTGATCTTCTCCTCGAGAGTCATTTGTGCGAGCAGTTTGTCGACCCTGGCGTTCCCCGTCACAGCCGGCGGAGCGGAACTTTGCGGCATCAGAACGGACACGAAAATCGCCAGAAGGCACACGGCAGTGAACGTTGATTTTGCTGCGGCAGGGGATCCCGCGCGCACCAGGCGCCTTATTCCTGAATCATTCATATTCGCCTCCGTTTGGATGTGATGGCCGCCTAGTCTTCTCAGATTCCCGGCTGCCCACAACAAATACCGATCTTACCGGATCGAGCTTGAGCGGAAACTTTGTATAAACCTGTCCTTGAATGGTTTCATAACTCGTTTCGCCGATCTTCGAAATCGCACCGGTGTGAGGATCCCACAGCTCCGGCGTGATTTTCCCTTTGCCTCCCTGGCGGATCGGTCTTCGCACAGCACTATTCTCATTGCCGGCACATTGTTGATTTCGTATTCACCGGCAACGGGAATCCCATCATGAATAGTGTCCTAGTGGCCTGTAACATCTGAATTGATAGTTATGAGATTCCGGCAGATGTTCATCCTCTGCTTCTTAGTTTGACCACTTCCCCAAGCCCCACAGGGGCGGCATAGCAGAGCCCAGGGCTCCGGCGGCTTCGCCGCCTCCGCCCTGGGCTGTCCTGTGCCGCGCTTTCAGCGCTGCAACTCATTTGCTGATACACCATCCATTCAACTGCAACAGGCCGCTAGGTTGAAGAGGCCAGGACTTCAGAAATCAGCCGTACCGGTCCAATCAGTCCAGCCGGGAGCAATTGCGGCGCGGCGCCTGCTGCCGGCTGGGCCGGTCCGCCGCCTCTGCCTCTGCCGGCCGACCCGGCCCAGGTCACTCGCTGCTCCTGAGGCTTGCCCTCGTCTCCCGCAATCCGGTTGGCCCAGGTGTTGGTGACCTCGAGCTCCAGCTTGTTGGGTCCGATGACAGCAGCCGCGGTAATGTCTGCAATGTAAGGAGCTTTCCATAACACGCCCAGGTCCTTGCCATTGAGGCGCACCCGGGCCAGGTTCTGTACGTCACCCAGATCGAGAAGCAGCCTTTTGCCGGCCGCCTTCTGCGTCGCGGTGATGGTAACCTCCTTGCTGTAGGTCGCTGTGCCGGAGAAAAACTTCACGTCCTCGTCGGCGTTCTCCGTCCACGAGCCGGCCCTGAGCCGGACCTGCTTCGTGGAGTTTTTCACCGGGAAGCTGACGTTCCATTCGCCATCAATGACAGCGGGCGCGGGTACGCTCGCCTTGACGGGAATGGTCTTGCCCGACTTCATCTTCAGCGTCCACTCTCCCGATTCAGACGCCCATGTTTCCAGGTCGGTAGCCGTTTTCCGGATGCGAAGCCCCCTGGAGACGACCGGTTTGCCGCCGGTCACTTCCACGACAGGGTCCGCACCCGCGGATGGCCTGCGAAAGACCACAAACACCGCACCGGAAGGATCGAAATTCATGGGGATGATGGTGCGTCCGCCCTGTTCCTGCCACACCGGAGTATCCTGAACAGTTCCGGTCTCAGGATTCCACAATTCCGGAATCCGGCCCGTGATGCGGAAGCTGACATCGGTCGATACCGGGAAGTATTCCTGGTTGGAAAGGAAATAGATATCGAGCCCCTGCGCCTGGCGGTGGCAGAATACCATGCCCCATCCCCTCCGCTCCGCGCCTACGAGAACCGGATTGGTTCCGCTCGGAGCGTCGGCATCGACGACTACCGGTTTGCCGGTTGCCGTCTCCACCAGCTTGTTGAACGTGACGTCGGGAGCAGCCCCGATCGCCGCCAGGATTTCAGTCATCGGCTTGCCCCAAAATACCCGGCCCTTGCCGAAGCGGTTTTCGGTGATCGTCTTGCCGTCGATCTTGCCCCATACCTGATCGGCGATCTGTTTGACCGTGGCCTGGCCCGCGGCGCCCATTTCGAGGCTCGGAGACCAGGTCGGTTTTGGCCCGACGACGACGGCGCCGGCTTCCACCATTTCCTTGATCTTCAAGGCCACCGAGGGCGTCAGGAATGGCTCATTGGCGCGCAGTACCAGCAGCCGGTAACTGAGACCACTCATTACGATCCGCCCGTTCTGAACTTTGGCATAATTCAGGATCCCGTCGTGGTTGATCGTGGCGTGCTTGTAGCCCTCCGGCATCGGTGGATCCGCCGGCCAGACCCACCCGAGCTTGGGTGCCAGCAGCGCTCGACACGGAATGTTCTCGCCGGAAAAGTAGAGCGCATCCTCGACCGGCTGGCCCTGCTGCAGCATTACCTGCGCCTTCTTCAGGTAATCCAGCCAAGCCTTGCCCGGCTTCCACCAGGTGTTCAGCATATTGAAGGGAGTCCCTGCGCCGGGCTGGCCCGGCAGCCGTTTGGGGTAATACTGCGCATTCCAGACGTGGAGCATCATCCGGTTCAGTCCTTCGGCGTAGTGATGATCGCCCAGGGCTTTTATTGCGAAGGGATGGTTGTCCCATCTCCCTCCCGTCCACGCTTCGGCAAAGATGATTTTCTTGCCGTACATGCGGGCTGCCGAAACAGGATCCGCAATGTCGTTTGGCTTCCAATTCTGTGTGGCGCGAACCCAGAACTCGCCGCCCGGCCAGTCGGTGTTTTTAAAGTACTCCATGTCGTCGCAGTTAAACGCCTGGTTCACGGACTCGGACATGAAGAGTAAGCCGTTTTCGCGGGCAAGACGATGCAATGTGCCGAAATGGTTTTCGGATAAGCACTCAGACAGGGTACGCCGAAGGTCGAGCAAGAAGCCCTCGGTGGCACTCGCGCTCTGGACCATCACTCCGGCCATGCAGAGCAGATACTTGGTGAAATCGTAACCCCGTCGTGAACGGAACTCCTCGGGAATCACGGGAGACCAATTCAGGGACCCGCCTTCGTAGCTGTCGACGTTGAGGACTTTGATGACGTTCTTGCCGTCCGGGACGCGCCTCAACATTTGGCCAAACCAGCCTTTGAATGCGACCCGCGCGGCATCCGCGCTGTACTTGTCGCACTGCAGGCCGCCGCCTGTGGTTGCCATGGATGACATGTAGCCGAATCGCATCACCTTCCACTTCCCGGCCGGCGGCGTCCAACTGTCGATCGTGCCGTCTTCCCTCATCTTATTGGTCAGATCCACGATGCTGTCCAGCGGCACGCAGGCGGAAGGTGGAATCTCGTCATCTGACACAAGCCTGCCGCGACCCCAGGTCATGTTGTTTTTTGCCGGGAGCAGGTGAATGGTGGGAGTGCTGGACAGCACGATGCTGGCGAATCCCAGAGGTTCGATCATGTTTTTGAGATCCGCACTCCCCTGGCGCGTCCCGGTCCGCATACCTTCGTCGTACGCCTTTGGCTGCATCGGATTG
>CAYGWQ010000315.1:0-6500 GCA_964353465.1 uncultured Acidobacteriota bacterium
GCAAACTCAACGGTCTCGGCTGGAACCTCTTTGCCGCCCGTAATAATGACTGCGGATACATCCACGAGATTGGCGGCCGGTACGATGCTTTTATGAGTCTGGATGGTTAGCCAGAGATCCCCCGACTTGGCGCCAGCCATGACGTCGCTGACCATGTCGGAGATATAGACCCCTTCGACAGACCGATTCTGGAAACGGCTGAGTGGTTTCAATCCGATTTTTTCGATCAGCTCCTGTACTGTCATATCAATTCTCCTCGGTCACTATAAAAAATCGGTACCCATCATGATTAGCTCTCTAGAATGGCGATCTTCGACTCGTCACCGGCTCCTGGGAAAGCATGCCCACATCGTGCAGGAACTCGCCTTTGCACCGTGAGAAGCCGTCATCCAGGTCGAAAGGACGGATGGATATCCTGGAGCGCGCTACGTCCCGCCGCTGATTGAAATAGCAGGTGAGCTTTTCCAGTTTATGGGATGGGATTTGCCCGGCCCGGAGCTGACTCTCTTTCAGGAAGCCGCATGCCAGCACCAGATGGGTGCGCTCGCTCTCGAGCTGTTGTCGCAGGATTTCCAGACGGCAATCGGGCAGGCATCCGGTGCAGTACAACAGCCCCATGAGATCGTCAAAGGCCTCTGCGGCATTGCATCGGATACATTGCAGGTCAAACCGGAAGGTCTGAGCGTTTTCCACTCGATGCCAGAAGTGATCCCCCTCGCGATACTCGTCACCAATAATAGGCAGGCTTTCTTTGGTGAAATAGGTCCGCACACCGTTGCACTGGAAGCACTTCTCGAACACCACGAAACCGAACTGAATGTTGGCCATTTCCCACTGATGTTGGCATCCTGGCATTTTCATCCGCTCCGCTAGTTTGAGGCCTTGGATAGAGAATAACCTCTCAACGGAACCCGATTTGGATTAATTATGTTCTAAACTCCGGCGCGGCTCTGAATGAAAACCGCCCCCGGCAATACCCCAGGAACGGGAGAGACTTAGCCGCGATTGACGCAGTTAATACCGGATCACAATCGTCGATTAACTACGTGGTCAGCACTCGTTTTGCCGCCGCCAGCGCGATTCGACGCTTCCCTGAGTCCCGGGAACCGGCGCAGTCACGGCGGATTACACTGTTCCTCCTGCCTTTGTCCGTTGTACCTTTGCGATCCCTAGTTCATGCATGAGTTCGGTCACTCTTGATGGTCGTGGCTGCATGCCGAATTGTGTTGGTTTCCAGCCCAAAGCGTTTTCCTCCCTGTCTGACAGCAGGCAGGATCCGCAGTCCCCTCCTCGGGGAAGTCAGCGCGATCCGTCTGAATTGTGCTCATCCTCTCATTTTTCCTTCAGCATGACAAGTATTTTTGCTGGCACCCCCAAACGGAAGACCAAGCAGGGTAGGAGCAACTTCATAGGCCCAGCAAAATCAACGGCTTTCGATCTGTTCGTTCGAGATAATGAAAATGGTTGTCGATTTATGAGTTAGGGCCCCGGGCACGATAAATGAAAGGGCGATTCCGGGTCCGGCCGGCATTTGCATGCGATCCTGATGATGTCCTGGGACGGTAGGAAAATGGCGATGGGGCAATTCAAATTGGGCCCGGCCCTCTGATCCCGAACCAAAAAAAGGGCTGAAACCTCTCGGTCTCAGCCCTCATCGAAGGCTGCCAGGTGCGTCCTATTTAGCGTCCGCAGCCTGCGGGATGGCAGCAGGCGCAGGAGCCTGTGCATGGCCGGCGCTGAAATAGTCCGTCCTAACTCGCACCACGATCGCATTCACCGGCTCATCCAGATACTTGGTAAAAAAGCTTGGGTAGACCCCAATCCAGAAAGCGAGAATGATGAGCGGAATGAAAGTCGCCAGTTCCCTCATGTTTAGATCAGGCAGAGCTTTGTTGAGCGGGTTTTCGAGCTTCCCGAACATGACGCGCTGATACAGCCAGAGCATGTAGGCTGCCCCCAGCACAATGCCGAGAACTGCAAGCGCCGCATAAATCCAAAGGCCCGGGGCGGCGAATGTTCCCTGCAGAATGAAGAACTCTCCGATAAAACCGTTCAGGCCGGGCATACCGATTGAGCTAAGGGTCATGATCAGAAAAACGGCGGCGTAGACGGGCATAATGTGACTTAATCCGCCGTAATCGGCAATCATGCGGGTATGGCGCCGCTCATAGATGATTCCTACGATCAAAAATAGTGCGCCCGTGGAGATACCGTGATTGATCATCTGCAGCACCCCGCCCTGGAGTGCAACAGGAGTGGCAGCAAAAACCCCCAGCATAACGAAGCCGAGATGGCTGACAGATGAATAGGCGACCAGCGATTTCATGTCCTTCTGCATCATGGCCACCAGCGCACCGTAGATGATGCCGATCAGACAGATGATCAGCATCGGCTTGAGGAAGTGCATGGTAGCCCAGGGGAACATCGGCAGTGAAAAACGCACGAAACCATAGGTCCCCATTTTCAGGAGCACGCCCGCCAGGATTACAGATCCGGCCGTGGGCGCTTCCACGTGTGCGTCGGGCAACCAGGTATGGAACGGGAACATCGGAACCTTGATGGCGAATCCAACGAAGAAGGCAAGGAACACCCAGTACTGCAGATCTGTCGGGAAGCCGATCTTCTGGAACTTCAGAATGTCAAAGGAATACACGCCGGTGGTGTTGTACTGGTAGAAATAGATGGCCAGGATGCCGACCAGCATGAGCACAGAGCCGGCAAGGGTGTAGAGGAAGAACTTAATGGCCGCGTACAGCTTCCTGGGCCCTCCCCACACGCCGATGAGAAAATACATCGGGACCAGCATGACCTCCCAGAACACATAAAAGACCAGGAAATCCAATGAGATAAAGACGCCGATCATTCCGGTCTGGAGCAACAGCATGAATGCGTAGTATTCCTTGACCCGCTCGGTGATGGCCGTCCAGGATGAAAGTACTGAGACACAACCGAGCAGCGTGGTCAGCAGCACCAGGAGCATGCTGATGCCATCGATTCCCAGCTTATAGTTTGCGCCTATCAATGGGATCCACGGGTACTCCACAACGAACCGGAACTTCGATGCGGGGTCAATATACTGCGGGTTGTTGAATGCCGTCATCAGGGGGACAGACACCAGGAAGCCCAGGAATGTCGTAATGTTCGCTGTCCAGCGAATGGCGTTTACACTTTCCCGCCGGATTAGCATCACTATCACCATTCCGACCAGCGGTAGGTAGCAGACAATGTTCAGAACATTGTTCATGAAAAAGTCCATCGGTCAGTACTCCTCAGCTTTGAAAGGCCGGATGACCCGCCATATCTAGAGTTTGAACAGCTCGTTGTAATAAACCAATATGACAACCAATATGCCGATAACCGCCCCCAGGGCATAGCGCTGCACCAGCCCCGTTTGCAGCGATGTGGCCAGACGGTTCAGGGCCATATTGATCCAACCCACGAGATTGACCAGTCCGTCCACCACATACTTGTCGAAGATCCGGGATACGGTAGCCGTGCCCCGCGTCGTGGCGGCGGTGCCGTTGACGGCTCCATCCACGAATTTGGCATCAATGAAATAGCACGCATTGCCGAGATCCTTGGTCCGATTTACAACTGCAGCATCGTAAAGCTCATCCACGTAATACTTCCGGCTGACCAGCGTGTACAGGCCGCCAAGCCGGTTTGCGACACGGCCGGGCACTTCCGGATTCACGACATAGAAGCGATAGGCGAAAAAGATTCCGATCAGTGCGATCGCCACAGACAGGCAGGTGAAAAGAAACTCTATGCCGACCGCATGCAAGGCAGCCTCATGAGCTGCCTCCGGCAGGCGCAACACCGGCTCCAGAAAGTGCTCAAAACTGTTCGACACCCCGGTCCAGCCGGGAAGCCCGACATAGCCGCCCAAAACAGACAGGACCGCCAGCACCGCGAGGGGATAGATGATCCTTTTCGGCGATTCATGCAGGTGATGGCGAGTGTGATCATCCATGCGCTCCTCACCCCAGAAGGTCATGAAGATGAGGCGGAACATATAAAAGGCGGTGATGCCGGCGCTGAGCCAAAGGAGCAGCCAAACAAAGGGGTGCCCATTGCTCCAGGCCCGCCAGAGGATCTCATCCTTGCTGAAGAATCCGGCCAGGCCAGGCACGCCTGCAATGGCCAGAGTCCCGACCACCATGGTCCGGTAGGTCCAGGGCAGGTGCTTGCGCAGGCCACCCATCTTCCGCATGTCCTGTTCGTGGTGCATGGCCATGATCACGGACCCGGCCCCAAGGAACAGCAGCGCTTTGAAGAAGGCATGCGTCATTAAGTGAAAAATCCCGCCGACGAAGGAGCCAACTCCCAGAGCGGCCACCATGTATCCGAGCTGGCTGACGGTGGAATATGCCAGAACCCGTTTGATGTCGTTTTGGGCGATTCCGATGGTAGCGGCGAAGATGGCCGTCACCGCGCCTACGACCGCAACTGCAACCATGGTTTCGGGAGCGCGGCTGAAGAGGGCGTTGCAGCGTGCGACCATGTAAACTCCGGCCGTCACCATGGTGGCCGCGTGGATGAGAGCGCTCACCGGGGTGGGGCCCTCCATAGCATCCGGCAGCCAGACGTAGAGTGGGATCTGTGCACTCTTTCCGATGGCACCGATGAACAAGCAGATGGTCGCCCAGAAAAGATAACCGTAACCGTCCTGAGCCGGCAGCTCTGCGGCGCGGGAGAATACCTCCTCGAAACGCAGCGAGCCGAAATGGACGAATATCAACATCATGCCAAGGATGAAGCCCGCATCGCCAATGCGATTGACCACAAACGCCTTTTTGCCCGCATCCCCCGCACTCTTTTTGTCGAAATAGAATCCAATCAGAAGATACGAACAGAGCCCCACCCCTTCCCAGCCGACGAACATCATGACGAAATTGTTGGCCAAAACCAAGGTGAGCATCGCGAACATGAAGAGGTTTAAATAAGAGAAGAAACGGTAGTATCCCGTATCTTCCCACATATAGCCGGTGGAATAAATGTGGATTAAAAATCCCACCCCGGTTACTGCGAGGATCATCACCGCAGATAGCGCGTCGAGCTGCAATCCCCAGGGGATCTCAAAAGTGGCAAGCGTGCCGTCGGCGAGCGGGAGTGTGCCGCCGTTGAGCCAGGGGAAAAAGTCTTTGGTGTAGATCTCCCCGCCCTGCGTAACAAAAAGCTGATAGACGGCGATCAGCGAAACCAGGAATGCCAGCCCAACCGACAGAAGCGCAATCAGCGAAACCAGCTTCTTGTCCGGCCTTGTCTGCGATGTGCGCAATTGGATCAGCCCCATAAGGCCGATGAGAGCGCTCCCCGCCAGCGGAAGAATTGGAACTAGCCAGAGATAGTGAAGCATAAATTCCTACTTTACCCAGGAGATTCTGAGTTCCACAGATCCATGAACATCAATCACCGAGCACCCGGAGAGTTGCCCGCCGTCGGTGCCTGACCGATACACTTGCCGACCGCGCGACTGCACTTCTTGTGTAAATGCCAAATTGCCCTAAAGCAAACTACCTCAGATAATAAGGTGGAAGGTAGTAACACAGCTTGCATTCCATGTCAAGAAATACCCCTGCCGACTTTCGCCGCCATTCGTGCGCCAGTCTCCTACGGAAAAGGAAGGCGAATCCGCAATAGATCGAAACCGGAGGCGGCTCTCAGTCGCCGCATGTTTCCGCGGTTCGGCGTTGGTGTGCCAGCAGAACAAGCTCCCGATATATCCGTTCGATCTGCTCCCGCGTGTTGCTGTAGGTGCCGGATGTATCAATGACATAGTCGGCCAGTTTGACTTTCTCTTCCGCCGGCAGCTGGGCGGCGATGCGGATCCGCGCTTCTTCAGCACTGATCCCGCAGCGGTTCATTACGCGCGTCAATTGTAGCGCCGGCTCGCAGATAACCACGATGAGCCGGTCCTGCATCTTGTGGAAGCCTGACTCCACGATCAGAGCGGCATCGACAATCACGATGCCTTGGAAGCCTTGCTTTTCCAGTTCGAATATCCGGCGCATGACTTCAGCGCGCACCTCCGGGTGGATCAGGGAATTCAGCAATTGCCGCTTTTCGGCATTGTGAAAAATGATCTTGCCGAGGATCTTCCGGTCAATGGTCCAATCGGGAGCCAGCACGCCGTTCCCGAAGGCCTCAACGACCTTGGCATAGGTCTGAGTGCCCGGAACGCACAATTCGTGGGCGATGACATCGGCATCGATGACGTGCGCGCCGAGTTCCGCGAATACACTCGATGCGTGGCTTTTTCCGGAAGCGATGCTACCTGTCAGGCCGACCTGCAACATAGCGCGCTATCATAGCATAAGCAGGCGGCTCCCCAAATCGCGAACCGAACATGTCTGCGATTCAGACAGTAAGATGGCAAGGCGGGAATGGGCAGAAGAGAAAAAGCGAACCACGAAGACCTTGAAGACCTCAAAGGGGCGAGCGTTTTCGCCTCCTCTGCATGGGCGGCCTTCGGCCAGAATCTTTGCGCGAGTCGTGCG
>CAYGWQ010000316.1:0-6471 GCA_964353465.1 uncultured Acidobacteriota bacterium
GGTCGGAAGTCTGAGGTCGGAAGTCTGAGGTCGGAGGTCTGAGGTCGGAGGTTGGAGGTCGGTTAATATTTCGAACCTTTTTATTCCCGCGGCGTCCAATATACCGAGATCTTACCGAAGAGGTTTACCATGAAAAACCGGCGTATGCTCTTAGTCTGCTTGTGCCTTGGAATGCTTACACCTCTTGCCCCTTCCCAGGAAAAAGGCGGCAGAGTAGAAATCGTCAAGCCGCAGGATCTTAAACGCGCCGCTTACAGGCTGCGCATCAGCGTGGAACGGCTGGCCAAAGCCCGCACCGCCCTGAAGGAGGCAACCGACCTGGCCGTGCGGCTGGATTCTCAGGTGCTGAACGATTACGGCTCACTCGCACGCATGTGGATACAGCTCGATCGGAGGAAAGCCCGGGAGATGATCGGATCGATGATCGCCCAGCTGTCCAGGAATGCGCAGGCGGCCGAGGATCTGGAATCCTACCGTAAATACACAAGCCAGGCGCAGCAGGTTTTGAGTTCGCTATCAGAGGTCGATCCGGAGAAGGCCATTCAGATCGTCGAACTCTGGCCCGCTCCTTCCGCAAGATTGGGCAAGGCCGGGGAACTAGCCTTGACTCAATTTCAAAACGACTGCAACAACCGCCTCATAAGCCAGGCAGCCTACGCGGCTCCGGAGCAGCTCTACGACCAGCTGTTGCAGCCCCAAAAAGCGGGATCGATCCCATTCACCACCAGGAGCCAGCTGGCCATGGCGCTGATGAACCAGAATCAGAAAGACAAGGCGCGGGCAGTGCTGGATCAGGCGATTGAGGACATGGGGAAACGCCCGCCGGAGCCCGGCAAGAATTATGATTATGAGGGCTTCCTGAGGGAGCTGGCAAGAATCTACCCGGAAAGGTTCCTGGATGCATTCAATACCTATCAGGGAATGATTGCCCGCCAGGATACGAACTCCAATTCCGGGATCATGGTTCAATGGGGCGAACATCGGCTCTCGCTCAGTGCTACTGAATCGGCCGCTCTCAATATTATCCGCAGCCTCAGCTTCCGCCCGGAGCTTTGCCTGAACCTTCTGAATTCGGTTCCGAGTCTTCGCGACAAGATGGAACAAGCCGGCGGGATTGACAATGTAATCAGCCCTCCGTCTCTCTCCGTAACCTCCAGTGCCCAATACAATTTTGCAGAAAAGTCCAATCCAGGCCCGGCTGCAGCCAGCGGGCGCGACAGCAGCCCGGCTCCCGAATCACTGCCAAACCCCTCCCAGCTATTCCTCTCCTTGCGAGGCAAAGCCGAGCTGAATCCCGATCTGGTCAGGCGCAAGCTCTCTGACACCTATAGACAAAAGGAACACTTTTCCCAACTCATCTCAATTGCCCAGATCGCGAATTACCAGGATCCCGATTTCAGCGCCATCGCGCTCGATGTCGCGCATGGAATGCTTCCGCTCTTTGATGATCTCCCACAGCGCGCCAATTCCTTGAGGACTCTGGTTTCTTCCTATCGCCAGCTCGAAGGCGAGGTCCCTTCCTCGCTGCTGAAGGAGGGACTCATCCTGGCAAGCGAGATGAGCGAGGAGGAAAACAACCGGGAGCAATCGGCGCCTCCGGGCGTCAAGGTGCCCCGTCCCTCGGATGATCTGAAAATCATGCTGACGGCTCAAGGTGCGCTGGAGGACTTCAATGCGGCGCTCCGCTCCGCACGCGCCCTGGGGGACGATCTGCTCCGGATCAAAGCCTTGATGCAGATCGCTCAAATGCTTCAGAACAATTACTGATTGATCGAACCGCGACCGCTTTAAAAGAAACCACGAAATGCGGGAAAAAGTGAACGTCCCGTCCGACCTGACACTCATAGGATTGCCGGGCTCCGACCCTCACGGATTATCTTACCCAGACCTCTTGTGTATTTCGTGGTTAATTATTTTCTGTTACGAAATTCGGTTTCAGAATATGCCGTCCGAGCCCCGCAGGGGCGGAAAGCCAATAGCCGGGGGCGCAAGCCCCCGGATAGGATATTGTATTTATGGAGCCCTGGCAGGGGCGAAAGGCCTTTGTTCATTACATTATTCTGTCGCCCTTCCAGGGCTCGCGCTGCTTTCCGGCCTAACCCCGGGCTTGCGCCCGGGGCTATTATCTTGCCGCTCCTATGGGGCTGGGCTAGAGGGCGGAGCGAGTTACGCGACAGAAACTAATTAAAGCGGTTGGATCAGGTCTGACTTTGAAGAAACTTGATATCCGTCATCAGATTGTCGTCCACATCCTCGCCTGCCGACGCAGGGCTCCGATAGCGCAAAGGGTCCGTCTGCAGGCGCAGGCTGTCGTGGAGGGCATTCATGGATGTCTGGAACCAGTGTAGGAACCTAGGCTGTAGTTCTTCCAGGACCTGGTGCAACGGATTGCCGAGTTTTTCCTCCATCTCCTTTCGGAAATGACGTGCGGCGGCTGCCGGGTTGGCGCGGGCCGTGGACCCCAGCGGGGAAATCAATACGCCATTCAACAGAGACGACAGGGGCGCAGGGAGAGACGATAGCTTCGGGAGCTCCTGAACGACAATGCCTGCGGCAGGGTTGCCGTTCTCTAATTCGTCGATCCCGGCTCGGATCCGGTTTGCGAGGTCCTCATACTCCTGCAGAAACGGAAGGTAATGGGATACGATAGCTGAGACTACGGCTTCTGCTGCCCGGTCGGACGAAAAATCAGCCGGCGGATCGTTGCCGGCAAATGCGCGCGCCAGAATGGTCGCCGCTTGCTCCAGAATTTTTCCTGTCCAGCCCGAAATCCCATCGCATTTTTCCTCCCAGCGCCGATGGCATGCCGCCATGTTCTCATCGAGGCGACGAAGGATGCGCTCGGATTCCTGGGAGAGTCCCGCTCCCGCCTGGCCATGAGTTGCTTTCCTATCCAAAGTCGCCAACAGGGATGCGCGGAGGGACTGCGCCCTCCGGCCAAGGGCATCCATCAGAGCAATGCGGGACCGTTCGCGAAGCGGAAAAATCGCCTGCTCGAACCAGGCATGAGCGGCCGCCATCCGGGCCGGAATCGTGCTCATGGGAATGACTTCCGGAATGAGCTGGAGATGCTCGGCAATGGTGCTGCGGGTGCGTGCGAGCACCTGGTCCGTGTCCTTCTGCGAAAGCAGATCGCACTTGGCGATGATCACCATCGAATGGATGCGCGCCGCGTCCAGCGCACGGAGCAGATCCAGATGCTCGCGACCGACCGAAGCCTGTCCATCCAGCAACACGAATCCCAGGTCCGAGTCCGGCAGGAAGGCATGAGGAAGCTGGTTCCAGCCGGCAGTGAAGCCGCCGATGCCCGGCATGTCGAGAAAGGCAAATCCTTCCCCGAGCCGCCCGGCTGCAACCGACACTTCCAGGGCCACGACACGCTTTGCGTTCGCCGGGTTTTCCTGTTCACTTGCGAATTCTGCCAGCCCGGTCACAGGAACCTCTTCGCTGCGGTCCGCGAAAGACACTTTCAATAGCGGCACAGGTCCGGTCGTAATGCGGATCGGCATCGGAAGGATGGGGGTGATGCCAGTGGGCAACAGATCCGTCTCCAGGAGCCGGTTGATGAGCGAAGATTTTCCGGCATTTGCATTGCCGAATACGGCGATCTCATACCGAAAGGAATGCACCTGCCGGCCGAGTGCGTTCAAGGCGGGCAGGAACTCAACCAGGCCGTGGTTCTCAATAATCTCTGCAAACCGCCCGATCAGCGCGGCGAGCGCCGGCTTGGTTTCCCCACAGGCAGGCTCCTGTGCCTGCGCCGCGCGAGTTTCGGACAGGAAGGCGAGCAGCAGGCTCACCAACCTGCGTGTCTCCTGCAGGGTCCAGGACAAATCGCGCGCGGAGGCAGAGTCCATTTTGCCGTAGCCGCGCATCTTCTCGGGATAGATATCTTCGAGCGTGAGATCGAGCGAAGTAAGACAGGTGCGCAGTTTCCCGGTGGAGAAGGACCCCGGGGAGGGGATCTCGATTCCGCATTTGTGCATCAGCCTGGACATCTGCTCGCGGATCTTTACCGCGTAACTTGCCACCCGTCGGGCTTCGGCCGGGGACAGGTCCTGAAGATGACTTGAGAACAAAGGACGCGCCCCAGGCGCCAGCGCGTGCAGACTTTCTTCCAGCAACTTGTCCGCGTACTGGAGTGATGTCAGGATCCTGCGCTTGTGATTGTCGCTCAGGCCGGTCATTCAGGGAATCCGAGTGTCAGACGATTGGCGAACCGCGAAGATCTTATCGTGGCCCTGCCGGAGAGTCAATCACGGCTCCCCGGCTCTCAACCATCCAAGGCGCCGTCCAACAACCGGATCCTGCCGGCATGCCAAATGCAACGGCGGATACCTGAACTTTGCAGAGATCCTGACAGTGAAGATTGCGGATGGTAAGGTGGAACTGCATGGCTACGGCACGTGGATAGTGTAACCGGACAGTACCCCGCCTCGGTTTGCGGGGAGGGGGTTCTGTCCGTGAAACGCACAATTCGCCCGCTGGGGCGGACGGAAGATCAAAGAAGTCTTGGATCCAGATGTTGATTCTGGCTATAATATAGCCAGAATGCGATTTGAGATAATCCTCGCCCCGGAAGCCGTGTGCAAGACCTGAAGCACCTTAAGGCCCATGATTGTGCGGCGGTTCGTGATGCAATCGAAGTGCATTTGCGCCATCAGCCAACCAAAGCGAGCAGGAGCCGCATCAAATGTCTGCGAGGAATTTCTCGCCCCCAATTTCGGCTTCGTGTGGGCGAAATCAGGGTTTTTTGTGACGCGACAGCAAAGGCCGTTGAAGTACTGGCGATTATTCCCAAATCAATCGCGGCAGACTGGCTGGCAAAGGCAGGAAGTAAATCATGAAAAAAGCAGCGCTATCTGAAGTAAAGGATGACCTCTCGAAGTTTCTCAGATTTGCTGAAAAAGAAGAGGTTGTGATAACGCGACATGGCAAGCCGGCAGGAATTCTCATCGGCTTCGGGTCAGAGGAAGACTGGTTCGACTATCGTCTCGAACATGATCCACGATTTCTCCGCCGTGTGGCATCCGCTCGTGCCAATCTGCAGGCTGGATTAGGAATTAGGATCGAGGAACTGGTCGATTAGGCGCCTGAAAAGCGGTTTCCGAAATGTGCCAGTTCATCACTTACAGGTCAACAAGGGATTTTCACCTTTCGTTCGCTGCGCACCGCCTCGGGATCGCTTCCCGCGCAGCCGAAACTCCTGCCAATACCGCTCTTGGTTCTTTGAGGTCTTTGAGGTCTTCGCGGTTCGTTTCTTGAATGCGATAGACGCGCATCCGGCGTCAAAGTGATGCGCATGACTCTCGGCGGCCGCTGCGTCGGGTCAGCCGCGCTGGAGGATATAAAAAACATATCCGTAGCTGCCTTTGGAAATCTCGAAGACCTCGATTTCCCTGATGGTCTCCGATGCAAAATCTCTAACCGACGGGTCCGGGTGACCCAGGAGACCTTGCGCGCGGGGCAGGAGTATATCGTAGTACCCATCGGTCCACGATTCGCGCGGCAATGTGTGGGTTGCGAGCAACTTGTACCCCCCCATTTCAGCGGCCGCGATGTTTTGTTGCACGGATCGCATGTCCGGGTAGGCAGAGCCAAAGAACTCCATTGCAGCCTCGGGGACCTGCTCGCGCATCCAGGAAAGCTCGCTGACGACGGCGAATCCTCCTGGACGTAGAGCGGGCGCCCACGTTGCCAGGGCATTGGGAAAGCCGATGTTGTATGCCGCACCCTCCGACCAAAGCAGATCGATGTGCTGAAAGGTCCCCGGAATGTCCTTCATGTCCATGGTGTGTGCCTGGATAAGATGCGCCATCCCCGCCCTCCGAGCGCGCTGTAACAGGTCGTTTAAGAAAGGCTCATAGGTGTCAATGCCGTGAATGAGAGTGGCGAGCTCCCGGGCAAGCACCATCGTTTGCCGCCCGGCCCCGCAGCCGGCGTCGACGACAACACGGAAGCGATGTTCTGGGAGGAGGCGCAAGACGTGCAAGGTATGAGCATCGTCGCCCGGGCCGAGCTTTTCCATTCCGCCGAAAAGCAGTTCAATTGGATCATGGATGGTCATGGCTTTATCCGCCAATAGGCAATTGTTTAGCACAGGATGAGAATCTAACCACGAAGACCTCGAAGACCTCAAAGAAAAACCTTTTAAGATCTTCGCATTGCACTAAGGTTGCCTTACCGCTTCCGCAGGGGCGGCCTCCGGCCAACATCTTTGCCCGAATTGCGCGGGAAAGCGAATCCGGCTTGCACATGAAAACTACATCATCTATAGCGCTTTCCCACACAACTCGAGCAAAGATGTCGCAGCGCGAAGCGCTGCGCCCTTGCGGAGGAACCGAAGGCGCGGACCTTCGATGGATAGCGAGCTTCTGTCGCGAAACTCGGTTGCAGAATGTGCCGGCCGAGCCCCGGAGACATCTGAGGTACTCTGTCAAGTTTTTTATGCTCATGATTCTCTACGCAGCC
>CAYGWQ010000317.1:0-6396 GCA_964353465.1 uncultured Acidobacteriota bacterium
CTGCTTTCCGGCCTAACCCCGGGCTTGCGCCCGGGGCTATTATCTTGCCGCCCCTGCGGGGCTGGGCTGGAGGGCTGAGCGAATTGCGCCACAGGGACACCGGCCGGCCGGGAAAATGAGCACAGAAGGTGCGGCACGTTCTCCACCGGCATGGAGCAGGTGCGTGTAAGGCAGATATTTCAGCGTCGCACGCCAGGGTAATCCGCGCGGGGCTGGGCGACGACCGCGGCAAGCTGGGAAACATCCTCCGTGAAAAACAATTCGAAGCCCAGCAGTTGATAATCCGTTGTGACTTCGATATGCCCGCCGGCCAACGAGATAGGCTGCGTGAAAAAGGCGGTGCCGGGAATCGGATGGCTCAGAATCCTGGCGATCTTCTGGTGGGGTTCCAATGCTCCCGTCGTCTTGGCGATCTCGAGCCCGGTGCCGTCAAACACTCGCATCGTGTACGAGATCGGGGTGCCGAACGCGTTTAACAATGCGATTCCAGTCTGATAGTTACCGCCCCCGCCGGCAGGGACCTGGTGCGCCACGTGCGAGAACAGGAGCTTCTGCTGCGGCAGGCTCACCGCCGGCACCGCCGCTGAAGATTGAACCAAGCCGTTGTCATAGTGAAATGAGCAAAATCCCGTAATCCCGGCCTGGTCGCTCTCCACGACGACGTATCCTGAGATCAGAGGCCCGCCGGACAGCCCGAAGAGGGCGCTCATTGATTCGAGCAGCTGACCATTTCCGTTGACGGAACGCTGCACGGGCGATCCCAAAACGGAGCCATCGTCGCGGTACGCAGTCAGGATGAGATTGGCGCGCGTATTCGAGGTGTTCACCACCCCGAGTATGCTCGAATAGCCTTGATTCAGCGCGATGTGCGGGAAATAAAGGCGCGCCTCGGTGCCCGGAACAACCGCCCGCAGGGCCGCGAGTTCAGCCGTGTTGCCGAAGAACTCCAGGCCGCTGATCGGCCGGTCCGAGTCGATTTGCACTGTGCCCGAAGAAGCGGCAAACCTGTCGAAAACAAGCAACCGCGATTCTTTGGGCGCCAGCACGATCGGCGTCTGCAGAGTATCCACCTGCGCCCCACCCTCATTGAGCAGGGTTGCGCCAACCGTAGCCGCATTGACCCCGGGATTGAAGAGGACATACACCGATTTCCCCGCCGCATCAAACTCGTGGCGCATGAAGATCAGCCGCGTCGCGGTCTCTGAGGAGACGTCGACCCCGTCGGCAAGCCGCTGGAAATCCCGATCAAAGACAAGAAAGAATCCCGTGAGCGGCTGCGCGGAGCTTGCCAGCACCCCCCCCAATTCGCCCGCTGCGGGGACGAGGCCGAATAGCTGGTAGCCGAGGGTCGAGATCTGTGCCATGGGTGCGAGAGGCTTTGGCGTGGCCGGGTTGTTGCCGCCAGGAATAAGCGCGCCGCCTGGCCCGTATGCTGTGAATTCCGCCGCAATCTGACTCGAAGAAGCATTCAGCGCCGCAAAGCCCGTCGTGTAGTTGTCCCCGATCGTGGGTTGGAAGCCGTTGGCGAGGAGCGGATACACCAGCGGGAAGGAAGACCCGGCTTCCAGAGCTCCGATATCGACCAGGCCATCGCCCGGCATATGTCCGGCACTGGCCACGCGCAATTGCCGGTTATAGTCCAGGAAAGGAAGGTCCGCCGCGGCGTTGGAGCCTGTATCGATCGCCGGTGATCCTGATGCAAGGCTGAAGTCATCCCCATCCGCGTTGGCAAACTTGGGATCACCCTGGAGGTTGTTTCCGGTGCCCGGCGGGGAGTCGCCGACGAGGGAATATTGCACACCGCCGGCAGCCATCCCTTGCAGGTCCCCGCCGGAGTTCTGACTGACGATCGTATTCAGCACGGTGACCGATGCCGCGTCGGAGCGCACAATACCCTGAACCTGATTTTTGAAGATGGTGTTGTTCACCACCCGCACGACACTCTGGTCGAATGCATCGATGCCGTTGCCCCTGACATTATTGCTCGATCGCGATCGGACTATGATGTTGTTGATCAAAAGCGCAGCCGTAGTCCCACGCACACGCACCCCGAGCCCGTTGTCCTTGATGAGGTTCCCCACCAGTCGCAGATTCAATGCCGGGTTGCTCAGAACACCATAGCCGCCGTTGGACTGGAGAATGTTGTCTTCAACGATGACCGTGGGCCCCCTTCCGAAACTGGTTTCAGAAAACAGGCCGATCCCGGCGCGGTCATTTGCGTCAAATGTGTTCCGGGTAATGCTTACGGCACCATCCACGATCTCGACGCCATCGCCGAAACTGCCGGTGTTTCGTGAGAACAGGTTTTTGTCGAGTGTGCCGCTGCAGTTCACCAGGTAGGCGCCCACCTCGGTATTCCCGCTGATCGTCGAGCCTATCAGGTCGACATTGGAGTCGTAGGCTTCAATGCCGTCGAACTGGTTGCCTGAAACGGTCGAGTTGCTCATGGTAAGATGAGCTCCATTCATCACCAGAACACCGGTGCCTGTGGAGCCGGAGATCGTCGAGTAGGCGATGTCGACCTCACCGCCCATGCTCGCATCCAGGGCTACAGGAGCGGAACCGCCGCTCACATTGGCAATCACGCAATGATCCAGCGTGATGGAAACGGATTGAGACATCGATGGCCGCGTCAGGAAAATCCCCGTCGCACCTCCTTGGACGGTCAACCCCTGCAGCAACACGTTCCTCAGACCGACAAGCTCAAGTGTGGCCGGGGCTGAGGCGGAAGCGCCGTCCAGGATGGGGGTTTGCCCCGAGGCCGCACGGATCGTGATGCCGTGCAGGGGCAATCCTTCGCTATTGGAGTGGATCGCCAAGCCGCCGGGATAAGTCTGGCTGTCGGCAATCTCGATGATATTGCCCGGCCGCGCAGCCCGTAGAGCAGCCGAAAGGCTGGGGTACATTCCGGCAGCAGCATTCCGGCTGACGGCAAGTACGCGCGATGAGTCCGGAACATAGATCCCGGCCCAATAGGGGATTTGATATCTCTTCGCACTCTGCGTGCTCTGCACGCCGATGAAACCTTGAAATCCGCCGGTCAAAGGAGCGTCGGCACGAATGGTAACGCTAATGCTCGCCGTCCCTCCCGGAGGAACGGAGCCGGTCGAGGCACTGCTGAAGCTGATGGCGGGGCCGGAGACTAGCGGCTGAACAGAGAGACTATATTGGTCTATGGCTGCGGATACATTGGTAATGTCAATCTCCCGGGTCAAAGAGACAGTCCCGCTGTATTCCTGAGATCCGAAGCTCAGGATGGACGGTGCAAAGACCGCTCCGACGGCAGAGGCGCTACCCATGTCCAACATCCCGCCTCCTCCGTTCAGTATGTCGGCAGGTGTCGTCCCGTCCGTGGTCAGCATACGGCTGGCGGTCGTGACGAGCGCAGATTTGATAGCCGCCGGTGAGAAGCCGGGATATAGCTGCTTGATTGCAGCGGCAGCGCCGGTCACCATTGCCGTCGAGAAGCTCGTCCCCTGGCTGATCGTAAAGTGGGTGGCATCGTACAGCTCGCCTGCAGGAAAAATGTTCTGGGCGGCCGAATAGACGTTTTCGCCCACCGCCACCAAGTCCGGTTTGATGCTGGCATCGCCGGCAGGACCTCGTGAACTGGAGTCGGAGATTATTCCGGGTGGCGAAGAGGTAGGGAGGAACTGGCTGCTGGGGCTGATGGATATCGTTGTCAGAGGATTGACGGCCAGAAAGGCCTTGAGATCCAAGCCGCTTGGGTTCGATATCATCACCGCGGGAATGACCGCGGAGTCGAGTCCTCCCATAGGAATAGGCACACCGGCCACATTGTTGTAAACGATGGCTGCAATGGCGCCGGCATCGGTGGCATGGGTGACTTTGACGGCGAAGGTGCAGTCGCCGCGCTTGAGAAATGCGAACTTCCCGTTAAGGCTGCCGGCCGGCAGAGGCGAGCAAGCCAGTCCCGTGCCGTCCAGCGCAGCCACATCCACAACCTGCGTGGAGGGAATCGTGGTCCCAATGGCAGGTCCCGTCCCCGATAGATAGCCCACATTCTGCAGGTTGACCGGGACCACTCCCGGCCCGGTCACTTGCAGCTGGGCGGAAAAATACCGGGAATTGCTCGCCGCGCCCACGGTGATGGCATCGGGGGAGACTCCGGGACTGCCGATCGTGAAAGTCTCGGGACCGTCGTTTCCAGCTGCAATCACGACCACGGTACCGGCTGTCACGGCGTTGTGGATCGCTGCGACCTCCGGATCCTCCTCAGGGGGGACATAGGACAGAGAGCCCAGGCTCAGATTGATCACATCCATGCCGTCATTCACCGCAGCATTGAGCGCGGCCAGAATGGCCGCTGTGTTTGTAAAGTCGTTGATGCCCGGCGTACCGAAAATCTTGTAGTTCCCCAGGAAGGCACCCGGCGCCATTCCCGATATCGAAGCCAGCGGCGCCGTCACCTGCTTGCCGGCCGCGCAGCCGGCCACAAAACTTCCATGGCCGACTTCATCGACCGCGGTCTGGATGGTTTGTGGATTATGCAGGAGACGGATGTAGTTGCGCGCCACGATTACCTTGTTGTTGGTAAAAGCCGCCTCGCTCCCGGGAAATATGGCCGGGGGAGTCAAAGAACTGTCGATGAACAGCGGATTGGTGATGTCGATTCCCGTGTCGGCAATGGCGATCTTTACACCGCGGCCGGCCAAGTTACGACCGCCGGCTTTGGCCCACAGATCCGGCGCATTATGGACCGCGGCGGCAGTGTCGAGGCGCAAGCGGTGCGGGCGTGAAAAATACACTTTCTTTACGCCCGGAAGACGCCGGACCGCAAGATAATGCTCGACCGGCACGCGCACGATCACGGCATTCGAGACCAGGTCCAGGGTTTCCTGAACCCGGACCCCGCTCAATGCATTCAGGCGTGTGATCAAGAGTTTCTGGGCGCTCCCCAGCTCCGCCCGATAGGCCTGTGCCTGAGGAGAATTCAGGTTTATGCGGCCGCGCCCTTCGCCAACACCCACCAGGGCCGCGGTGCCGCGTGCAGCCGGTGCGGCCAGGGCCTGAATCGCCGGAGGATCTGTCAACTCGACGATCAGCTGCAGTTCATGAGTGCCCGGAATGGCCATGCGCAACAAGGACGGCAGTGGGGCACGATCCTCGTTCCACACTTGCGCTGTCTCTCGAGCCGGCCCGAAGCTGCAGATCAGCAAGGACGCCAGAATCGGCAACATCAACCGGACGAGAAAACCTGTTCTGCGGCTTCGCATCGAGGTTCCTCCAAAGTCTGTTGACCAAGATGCAATGGACGAGAAATTGTATCATCCCGACACCCCGGATTTATCAACATACAGCGAACTGGCCGGCATGAGATCTTTCTAATCCGGAGCCTACTACCCATGTAGATGTGAAATCCCAAATTGAGCAATCCGCCCAAAGGTCGTAATATTTGCACTCTGTGAGTTTCAGCCATATTCCGAGGAGGCTGGCATGAGTACGATCATCGTGCATGAGGTTGGCCCGAGGGATGGTCTTCAGATGGAGCCGCAGACGGTCCCTCTGGAACAGAAGATCGCCTGGATCGAGGAATCCATGGCTGCGGGCATCGATGTCCTGCAGATCGGTTCGTTTGTCCATCCTGGCAAAGTTCTGCAGATGGCGGATACCGACAAACTCTTCGCCCGTTTCTCGGCGGCCGGCCGGAAGCCGGCGCACGTGACCCTGTCGGGCCTGGTGCTCAACGAGAAAGGGCTCGAGCGCGGGTTCAGCTGCGGCGTGGAGTTGTTCTGCATGGGAGTTTCCGCCAGCGAAACTCACAGCAGGAAAAACACCGGCATGCCGGTGGGCGAGGCGACCGAACGCATCATCGCAATGGCCCGCGAAGTGATCCGGAGTCGCAAGAAGGTCCAGGTGTCGGTGCAATCCGCCTTCGGGTGCGGTTACGAAGGTCCGGTGCCGGAGGAGCGTGTGTTCCAGCTGGCAGAACGTTTCCTGGATGCCGGCGTCCGGAATATCAGCATGGCCGATACGGCCGGTCATGCAACGCCGGAGCAGGTTGAAAGGGTTTTCCGGCGGATCGGCGCTCTCGACCCGGAGATTGAGTGCGCCTGCCACTTGCACAATACCTACGGGCTGGGAATGGCCAACTGCTGCGCCGCAATGAGAGCCGGAGTGAAGTATTTCGAGTCATCCTTCGCCGGCCTGGGCGGGTGCCCGTTCACCAAGGTTGCCGGGGGAAATATCTGCACCGAGGACTTTGTCCATTACCTCCAGCGCATCGGGTTGCGGCGTGACATCAATCTGGGCCGGCTCATCCAGGTAGCCCGTAGCGTGAGCGCCTTCTTCGGCAGGGAGATGCCGGGCATGGTCTATAAATCGGGACCCATCCCGACAACGATACCGGAGCGGTAAAGGAACCGGATAGAATGG
>CAYGWQ010000318.1:0-6384 GCA_964353465.1 uncultured Acidobacteriota bacterium
GATGCGCATGCTGATTTTTGACAACCCCCGCCTTTGGTGCTATGATCCCCGCCGATATACCGGGCATCTTAGAGAGCAGGCTGGCCGCCCAACTGGAGTGTCATCTGCAGGTGAGCCGCCAGAAGATTGTCCTTCAACACCAACGCAGCCTCGGGTAGACTCTATATCATGCCCTAAAGCTCTTATTGAATAAATTATTGAAAACATTGCCTATTTCATGTCGTTTGTTCCGGATGAGAGCTGTTAGCCCAATACACCAGGGACCGATGGTGTTTTCAGGAAGCGCTCCATGAATATCAAGGAAGTCAAGGACCTGATCCAGGACATTTTGCACAGCGACATCACCGAGTTCGAGCTGGAGCACACTGGAACCAAGGTGAGACTGCGCAGAGGGTTCGCATCCGGCGATGGAGCACCTGTGCCGGCATCCCCGGTTACCGGCAGGCCAGTGGCCGGCAGCCCGGAATCCCATCCGGTATTGGCGGTCCCGGTTGCCGCTTCGGTTGCTCTCAAGGGAGATGTGGCGACGGAGGAAGGCATTCATCTCATCACCTCCCCGATCGTGGGCACCTTCTACCGTGCACCCGCACCGGGCACGGAACCGTACGTTAAAGCCGGCAACAAGATAGAGGTCGGCACGATCCTGTGCATCGTGGAAGCCATGAAATTGATGAATGAGATTCCCTCCGATGTCGCCGGCGAAGTGGTGGAAATCTATACCGAAAACGGCCAACCCGTTGAGTACGGACAGAAGCTTTTTGGCATCAGACCCCGTAGATAGGCGGCCTTGGCATGTTCCGAAAAATCCTGATCGCGAATAGAGGAGAAATCGCACTCCGCGTCATCTGCGCGTGCAAGGAGCTCGGCATACCGACGGTAGCCGTCTATTCGCAAGCCGACCAGAACTCCCTGCATGTGCGTTTCGCCGACGAAGCGGTATGCATCGGCCCGCCTCCAAGCACTGAGAGCTATCTCAATATTCCGGCCGTCATCAGCGCTGCGGAGATCACCAACGCGGATGCCATCCATCCCGGCTACGGCTTCCTCGCGGAAAGCGCGTATTTTGCCGAAGTGTGCGAGGCTTGCGGACTGGCTTTTATCGGCCCCTCTCCCGAGGTGATCCGCCTCATGGGCAACAAGGAGATGGCGCGCAAGGCGATGAAGGATGCGGGTCTGCCGATCGTGCCGGGTACGGAAAAGATCAAGTCGGCGACGGCGGCAGTCCTCGAGCGCGCTGCCGAGATCGGGTACCCGCTCATCCTGAAAGCCTCAAATGGCGGAGGCGGCAAGGGCATGAGGGTCGTAAACTCGCCTGGCGAGCTTAACGAGGCCATCGAAGTGGCGCGCAATGAATCTCAGGCCGCTTTCGGCTCATCGGATATCTATCTGGAGAAATATCTGCCGATGGCCCGCCATATAGAATTCCAGGTCCTGGGCGATCACTACGGGAACGTGGTTCACCTTGGTGAGCGGGAGTGCTCTATCCAGCGTCGCTATCAGAAACTGATCGAGGAAGCGCCCTCAACCTTCATTACACCGGAGATCCGCCAGGAGGTAGGCAATCTCGTGGTGAGGGCCATGCGTGAGGTGAGCTACACCAATGCCGGGACGCTCGAGTTCATTTTCGATGACCAGGGCCGGTATTACTTCATGGAAATGAACACCCGCATCCAGGTGGAGCACCCGGTCACGGAGATGATTACGGGGCTGGATCTGGTGAAGCAACAAATCTGCATCGCTGCGCGCCAGAAACTGGCCTTCCGTCAGGAGGACATCGTCTTTCGCGGTTGGGCCATGGAGTGCCGCATCAACGCTGAATGCCCGAACACCTATCTTCCTTTCCCCGGAAAGCTTACGGCATTTCACCCCCCCAGCGGTTGTGGAGTACGTGTGGACACGGCGGCCTACGATGAGTGCGTCATCACGCCCTATTACGACTCCTTGATCGCAAAGCTAATCAGCTATGCCGGCGACCGCGCAGATACGATCGGCCGCATGAAGCGTGCTCTGGAGATGACCGTCATCGAAGGCGTCAAAACCACCATCCCCCTCCATCAGCGCATCCTGAGCGAACGCGACTTTCTGGAGGGGAGGATCAACACGCGCTTTCTCGATCGTTACGCTCAACGCTGACCCGATGAAGACACGTTTTGCCCCCATTTACCCCATCACCGACAAGCGCATGTCAGGCAAACCGACACACCTCGCAATCGTGCGCGAGCTGGTGAGGGGTGGAGCTTCCATCGTGCAGATCCGCGATAAGGAGACTGCCGTGGGCGAGCTCCTTCTCGACTTGCGGCACTGCGTGGAGTATGCGGCCAGATTCGACGTCCGGATCATTATCAACGATCGTTGCGACCTCGCACTCCTCAGCGGCGCAGCCGGAGTGCACCTGGGTCAGGATGACCTTCCGGCGGCAGCTGTGCGCCGGATACTGGGGCGCCGGGCGCTGCTTGGCGTCTCGACTCATTCGCCGGCGCAAGTGCGCCTGGCGAATCTCATGCCCGTTCAATATATCGGTTTTGGCCCGATCTTTGCCACTTCCAGCAAACCCGGCCATGCGCCGGTAGTTGGACTGGCGGCCCTGCGACAAGCATGCTGTCAATCAACCAGGCCTGTGGTCGCCATCGGCGGCATCGAACCCGGGCAGATCCCGGAGGTGCTCGAGGCAGGAGCAGCCAGCGTGGCCGTCATCTCCAGTCTGATGAAATCGAAATGTATTGCCCGGCGCATGGCAGAGCTGTTGAAGGCAGCGGGCAGGCAATAGTCATCCCCCCGTCGGCACGTGATCCCGGAATCCATCCAATCCATCGGACGAGCCGGAACCAAAGTAAGAGGTGCAATCCGGGAATCCCTCCAGGTGAGTTAGCTTCTGTCGCGAATGCCGTTCGCGCCCTCGCGGCAAAGCCCTGGAGGGGCCGAAAGATAATAGCCGGGGGCGAAAGCCCCCGGATAGGATGTTGCATTTGACGAGCCCTGGTAGGGGCGAAAGATCTTTGTCTGCAACCATTTTCTTTCGCCCCTCCAGGGCTCCGCTCCGATTTCTGACCTAACCCCGGGCTTACGCCCGGGGCTATTATCTTCCCGCCCCTCAGGGGCTTGCCTCATTTGAACCAGGGATCAGCTCTTTTCGGCCGTCTGCTTCTGGATCCGTGGCATACGCCGGCACCCTAAAATCGACCAAAATTCACTGGCTGATCCGAAGCGACCACTATAGAATTACTCCTCCATTCGGGTTTTGGGTGGCTGGTCCCGTCGGCTTGTTACCGCCCGCTTGTCGGCAACTCCTGACCGGAGAGTGCAACTTTTTGGATCCATCGCCCAGGTGGCCTGCCTTGCAGCATCAGCAGGCACAGGCGGTCTATTAATACGATGTCATGACCTTCCCGCCGACCTCCCGCAGCCTATATGCAGAGATAAAGAAAACGCTGGGCAGTTTTCCGGGAACCATCATCCCCGGACATGACGCCCCTTTTGCCGGACGAAAATCATTGGCCCCTCGGGCTCCTACGCTATAGAATCCCCATGCAAAATGATGTCAGGGGGACATTTATGAAGGCACTGCTGATTGACATTGATGGGGTCATTTTGAGCGGCGAGGCGCCGCTGCCGGGCGCTCAGGAGCTTGTGGCCTGGCTGCTGGAATCGGAGCGGAAGTTCCTGTTCCTGACTAACTACCCTTCCCAGACCCCAGCCGACCTGGCAAGCCGGATGGCGGGTTCCGGCATCCAGGTGCCCTCGGAGCGGTTTTTCACCTCGGCTATGGCTACCGCAGAGTTCCTGAGCATGCAAGCCGGCACCCGGCGTCGCGCCTTCGTTGTGGGCGAGGGGGCACTCGTCCACGAGCTGTACAATGTGGGCTTCACCATATCGGAAAGCGATGCCGACTTCGTCGTTCTTGGCGAAACCCGGCACTATAACTTCGAGATGATCCAGCGCGCAGCCCAGCTCATCAAGAAGGGAGCACGTTTCATAGCCACCAATCCCGACGTGGCCGGACCCACGGGACGGCCGAGCTGCGGTTCCTTCGCGGCTCCCATTGAACGCATCACGGGAAAACGGCCATTCTACGTGGGCAAGCCGAACGCCTTTATGATGCGCGCGGGCCTGAACCGCCTCGGATCTCACGCGGCAGAGGCCTGCATGATCGGCGATAACATGGAAACCGATATCATCGCGGGCGTGCAGGCCGGCTTAGTCACCATCCTTGTGCTCTCGGGTGTGAGTCGCGAAGAACACCTGGACCGCTTTGCCTACCGGCCCGATTATGTCGTCCCCGACGCCATCGCACTGCGTGAGCTCCTGGCCCGATCGATCTGATCCGCGCGGCAAGGAAACAAGGGGCAATGCAGCATTCCCGCCATCACCTCCGAATGAGGGGGCTTCCGAGCCATGGAGAAAGAATCGACCGGGAAGAGCTGGGGTAGGTCTCCAGAATCAGATCGCTGCCGGCGCGGAATTCACGGCTGATCTTGAAGGCCGATGCTGCCTCGACCGATGCATATCCCTCTCCCCCAACGGCAGGCACAGCGCTGTTTCCCCCGAGGATGACCGGAGCCACAAAAAAATAGAACTTGTCTACCAGGTCGGCGGAGACAAACGACCAGTGAACCTTGCTCCCCCCCTCGACGAGCACACCCAGGATGTCGCGTCCCGACAGATCGCGCAGCACTTGATTCAGATCCAGCCCTTGTGGACCATGCGCCACCGGGATAATTCCGGCGCCTCTGGCCTCCAGTTCCTGCCTGCGCCTTGCAGGCGCATCTGTGCGGCAATAAATGAGGATGCGCCCTTCCGGCTGCTCAAGGAAAATGCGGGCTGTGGGCGGCGTGCGCAGATGGCTGTCCAGCACAGCGGCGATGAGCGGACGGGCTTTCGGCAGTTTGCCCCGATAGGAGAGCTGCGGATCATCGACAACCACGGTGCCGACGCCTACCAAAAGGGCATCCAACTGCAGCCGCAAGCGCTGGCTGAATTCCCGGCTCTCCTCGGATGTGATCCGATCGCTGCGGCTGCCGGCAGTGGCAATCCGGCCGTCCAGGGACATGCCGACTTTGCTGACGACCAGCGGCATTCCCGTAGTGACATGGCAGGCAAATGGCTCGATGAGGCGACCGGCTTCGAGCTGCAGGACTCCCACTTCCACCTCAATGCCCGCAGATCGCAATACACTGATTCCCTTGCCGGCCACAAGCGGATTAGGATCCCCGTGCCCTATAACAACGCGCCGCACGCCGGCGGCAACCAGCGAGGAAGCACAAGGAGGCGTGCGGCCGAAGTGCACACACGGTTCGAGGGTAACGTAGGCAGTGGCGCCGCTCACCCCGGTCTGCGCGCCTTCCAGCGCCTTTGCCTCCGCATGATCGCGGGCCTGGTATTCATGCCAGCCCTGGCCCAGAATCCGGCCTTCCCGCACGATCACGCACCCCACGGGCGGATTGGGGCTGGCCATGCCGGCCGACTTCTCCGCCAGTGCCAGGGCTTTCCGCATGAACTTACGATCTAAAGAATCCGACATCCGACCTCAGACCTCCGACTTCCGACCTAAGACTTCCGACTTCCGCCCTCCGACTTCCGCCCTCCGACTTCAGGCTTTTCCCAGGACGAACTCAGATTACTCGGGGAGCGACCAGTCTTTGGTCGGAGGTCTGAGGTCGGAGGTCTGGTGCGGCACCGATACCCTTCAAGAGAACGAATGAAGGTACGCAAAGTCATTCCTGCACGGGCGGGGAAAGCTGGATCCGAAGCCGGTGAATGCGCTTGCGGTCGGCATTCAAGATCTGGACACGCATTCCTTCGAGATCAAACTCTTCGCCCGGTGCCGGGATGCGTCCCAGGTATGCCGCGACCAGTCCGGCAACGGTCGAAGCATCGCGGTTGACAAATTTCTTCCCGGTAAAACCTTCGAGCCGGTCGAGATTGGTGCTCCCGCGGACCACATAGCTCAAGGGATTTTCCTCGATAACTTCGCTCACCTTGGCCTGGTCCTCATCGCGTATCTCACCCACGATCTCTTCTACCAGATCCTCGATGGTGACCAGTCCGGCGACCCCGCCAAATTCATCGATGACCACGGCCGTGTGGTCGCCGCGCATTTGCAGCTCTTTCAGCAATTCGGAAACGCGCTTGGTTTCCGGCACAAATACCGCGGGGTGAATCAGGCCGGAAATCGGGTCCGATTCCGAACCTTGCGAGAGGCGGGCCAGAAGCTGCCGGATGTGAGCCACGCCGATAATGTGATCGATGTCGCCGCGGTAGATCGGTATGCGCGAATGGCGGCTCGACACCATAACATCGCGAAGCTCCCCTAGGGTGGCGTTTTCCCTGCAAGCGGCGATCTTGGTGCGCGTCGTCATGACCTCGCGCACCAGGGTGTCGCCGAAC
>CAYGWQ010000319.1:0-6363 GCA_964353465.1 uncultured Acidobacteriota bacterium
CAGGGCGAACGTAATGCCCGATCTTTCCCTTGCCATGGCGGCGGTCTCGACGACGTCCTCGATCATCTGTGGGTGCGCACGCGCCGGCCGCGGCTCCGCCCGGCGACAAAAGCGGCAGTTGAGGGCGGATTCCCCGCTCCAGAACCGGCACTGCTCTCCCAGGCCGATGGACAGGAAGCTCCCCTGCAGCATCCCGACCTCTGACATCGGAACGCCGTTCGTGGTGCAGAAGTCATACCAATCGGGTTTGGGAGCTAGACGGACGTTATAGATCCAGTCGCGCCTCCCGTCGCAGATCCGATACTCGCCGTTCACGCACGAAAGACGGTAGGGGCTGTTCTGGACAAATTTCTCCCGGACAGGAACGTTCACCCAGAGCTCCCGCATATCTCCCGGGAGAATCATCTCCAGCCCACTCGCCAGGTCTGCCTGCGCGTTACAGATCGGGCGACCTTCCTCCTCAATTCGACAGGATCCATCAACGCGCAGGCCGCAGCAGAGAAGGTCGATCTTGAGCTCGGCCGGATTCAGCCGATGTCCAGTCAGGACAGGGGCGCATCCGGCATCTTTCACAACTGAGGAGGTCATGGAATTAATCTCTTTGAAACCCGCCTCGTTTCTGTCGCGTAACACCGTTTGAGGGCGGAGCGCATTTCGCAACAGGAACCAGATCACCACATTCGACAATACGAATTCGCTTTCCCTTTGTTTCCAAAATTAATGTGGCGGGGCAGATCCAGATGAAATGACTATGAGGGTCGCAAATAGAGGCCTGACTTGATGTTGCGCCGAATGTGCCAGACCTCGTGCAGCACCTGCAGATAGGAACTCAGTTTGACCTTGCTGCCGGGCGCATTGATCCACACAATCGGCACTTCGCGGATCCGGAAGCCCAGCAAACGGGCGACGGCCAGGGTTTCGATATCGCTGCCCCACCGATCTATAGTCTGACGTGGGAAGACCGCGTCTGCTGCTCGGCCGGTGAACATCTTGAATCCCGCCTGCGTGTCCTCAATTCCGGGGACGGCCAGCGCGCGAATCACGAGGTTCCCGAAACGCCCGGCAAGCTCCTTGTACCAGGCTTGGTGCACCTCCACCCGCGCCCCCGGGGCCTTTCGAGAACCGATCGTGATGTCGTACCCCCGTTCGAACCAGGGCCACAGGGCGGCGATTTGATCGATCGTGGTCGAGTTGTCGGCATCCATGAAAAGTCGGAATGTCCCGCGCGCTTCGATCATCCCGCGGCGCACGGATGCGCCTTTTCCGTGGTTGCCGCGATCCGGGTGCTGGACCAGGCGCAGCGACGCAACGGCGGTACAAGAGCGCACGGCGGCCGCCGTGCCATCCCTGGAGCCGTCATCGACCACAAGCACCTCCGACTTATAGGGCTGGGCGGCAAGAAAGCCTCCCACTTGGCGCAATGTCTCGGGCAACCGCAGTTCCTCGTTGTAGGCCGGGATGATCACCGAAAGGCGTATGCCGCTTGCCATAGTGATCAGTCTCGAGGCTGAAGGTAGGGAATGGTCATGGGGCCTTCGGGGATCACCGCTACCGGCCCGCATTCCCCGATCCGCCGCAATTCTTCCTGCAGGCGCACGGTGATGTCGCCAACCGGCTCCAGGTGGGCGCGCCGGACCTCGGCTGGCGGAATGGCACTGAAAAGACCTACGCGCGCCCTGAGGAGGATCATCGCCAGCAGCTGGGCCTCCCACTGATCGTACAGAGAGAAACCCGGCGCCAGTATCGTGCGCACGATGGCCGCCGGCGAATCGTGTTCCCACATCAGCTTGCGGAAGTTGCCGTGCTCCGGAAATCCGTCCCGGCATTCCGCCGCCGCAAGAATCAGGCCGTCTTCACAGACTATCTGCGCAGCGGCCGACATCCCTTTCACCGACTGGTAGAGATTTTGATCCAGGGGATAACCGCTGTTGGTGGTCAGCACGATGGGATAGGGTCGCTCGCAGCCCACCATCGCGGCCGCCCGTGCAAAGCGGCACCCCTGTCCATGCGCCGCGGACACTTCACCGCAGAAGAAACCGGTAATATAACGGTTGCGGTTCTGGGTAACATTGATGCAGAAATCCACCGGCAACAAGGACCCGTTGGCCCTGATTTGATCCTGAGTCGGATTCCCCTCGAGTTGCCCCCAGGTGCTGCACGGGTCACCGATCACGGACGCCCGGTGGTAATGCATGATGGAGTCGATGTCGGCCAGTGCAGGAAACACTCCCTTGTAACCGCCGGAAAATCCGGCCATGAAATGAGGTTCGATAAATCCGAGCACGATGCGGCGGTCCGCCTCGACATACTCACGGTTCATCAGGACCGCGCGCCCGTCGGGCGTCCTGCCGGCCGGCGCCAAAGTGCCCGGATCGTGCGCCGAGTGGTTGACCACCCGAAATCGCTCCAGCATCTCGCGGCCGACCATCGATGCCAGTTCCGCCCGGGTATTGGCACGATGGGAGCCGGTGCCGTTGATAATCGTGATGTTTTCATCGGGCATGTGGGATAGCTCCCCGATAGTCCAGCGCAGCAGGCGATCGGTGGCCAGAGGCCGGGTGATATCGGGGATCACCAGGGCCAGCCGATCCTTCGGGCGGAGGAGATCCCTCATGGGGCGCGATTCGATCGGCTTGCGGACCGCGTCGCAAAAGGCACCTTCTTCATCCGGCAGCCCCTGCACATACTTCGGCGCAAGCACGACGACCTCGGATGCGGGAACTTCCACCTCCATCCACCCTTCGCCGTACTGGAGAGAGACCTTCATGCTCCGTCGATTCCTGGAAAGAAGTGATGAGTGATGAGTGATGCGTGATGAGTCACGGATGAGCGTTTGAGGATTGGAGCTGATTTCCGATCCGCCGCTCCGCACTCATCACTCATTACTTAATTAGTTTCTGTCGCGAACCTCCCTCAGCCCTCTAGCCCAGCCCCGAAGGGGCGGCAAGAGAATAGCCCCGGGCGCGAGCCCGGGGTTGGGCCCGAAATCAGCGCCAAGCCCCGGAGGGGCGTCAGAAGATGGTTGCGGACAAAGATCTCTCGCCCCTGCCGGGGCTCATTAAATGCAATATCCTATCCGGGGGCTTGCGCCCCCGGCTATTATCTTTCCACCCCTCCGGGGCTCGGCCGGCACATTCTGCAGCCGAGTTTCGCGACAGAAACCAATTACGCGACGGTGACTTCCTTGCAGAGGTAGACATCCTGAATGGCGTTCAGGAGAGCAACCCCCTCTTTCATGGGCCTCTGGAAAGCCTTGCGTCCGGAAATCAGCCCCATGCCCCCCGCGCGCTTGTTGGTGACCGCAGTCGTGACCGCCTCGGCCAGGTCGCCGGCACCCGAGCTCGCGCCGCCAGAGTTGATCAATCCTGCGCGGCCCATAAAGCAGTTGATCGCCTGGTAGCGCGTCATGTCGATGGGATGTTCGCTCGCCAGCTCCGAGTAGACCTTCTTGCTGGTCTTGCCGAACTTCAGAGCTTCATAGCCGCCGTTGCACTCGGGCAACTTCTGCTTGATGATGTCGGCCTCAAGGGTGACCCCCAGGTGGTTCGCCTGGCCCGTCAGATCGGCAGCCAGGTGATAATCGGGGCCGCCCCCCTTCTTCATGTCGAAAGCCGCATTGCGCATGTAGCACCACAGGATGGTGGCCATGCCCAGTTCGTGCGCCGCGTGAAAGGCCAGGCTGACCTCCTGGATCTGGCGCTTCGACTCGGCAGAGCCGAAGTAGATGGTAGCCCCCACGGCGACCGCACCCATTTCAAAGGCCTGATGGACGTTGGCGAACATGATCTGGTCGAAGGAGTTGGGATACGAGAGAAACTCGTTGTGGTTGATCTTGACTATGAAAGGAATCTTGTGCGCATACTTTCGACACACCGACCCGAGCACCCCCAGCGTGGACGCCACGGCATTGCACCCGCCTTCGATCGCCAGCTTTACGATGTTTTCGCCGTCGAAGTAGATCGGATTGGGCGCAAAAGAGGCGCCCGCGGAGTGTTCGATGCCCTGGTCCACGGGCAGAATGGAGAGATATCCGGTGCGCCGAAGCCGGCCGTGGTCGAAAAGCGCCTGGAGGTTGCGCAGTACCGGCGCAGGCCGGTCGCTGATCAGCCAGACGCGGTCGATGAAATCCGGGCCGGGGAGCTGCAGCTGCTCCTTCAGCACGGTTTTGCACTGATGATCCAGGTAATATCGGGCCTTGTCACCGAGCAGTTCTTCTATCCGGGTAATCGGGGCTTTTTGGTTTGTCGGCATGGTCATTCCTCCTTTTATTCATAATGAGTGCGCAGCTTGTGAAAGGCTACTATAGCAATGTATGGGCCTGTAGTACCAGAGGCTGCATCACATGATCGCTGACGCTACCCATGGCACTGCGCTGGCGGATGTTGCCGTCTCAGCGGAAGGCCTTGGAGTGCGGCGCCACTGCCTGCACCTTACACACATCTTGATCTTTCGCCCCTCCAGGGCTCTGGGACCTTTCTCCAGTTACCGGGGGCTGCGCTGCGCTTGCCCCCGGCTATTATCTCTCCACCCCTCCGGGGCGCAAGCTGCCGTTCCAATACATTGGCCGATTTGATGGCGTATCTAGCGCCGGAGGCGCGGCAGAGAATAGCCCCGGGCGAGTCTGCGAGCCCGGGGTTCTTGGCGAATGAGCGTAAGAGCCCTGGAGGGGCGAAAGCAAGATGTTACGCAACATGAGATGCGTGTAAGGTGCAGGCTTCTGCCCCGCTTTCAGGGCAGAATTTCGGCGGCCAAAAAACTTCTTGACATATCATACGTTTGTATTAATCATACGTTTGATATGAGAGACACCAAGACCCGCATCCTGGATGCTGCCGAGTGCCTCCTCTCCGAGCGCGGGTTCGCCGCCTGCTCGCTGCGGGCCGTCACCGCAGAGGCCGGCGTCAACCTCGGAGCCGTTAATTATCACTTTCGCTCCAAGGAAGCGCTCATCCAGGCCGTCTTCCGACGCCGCCTGGAACCTCTCAACCGCGAACGTCTGGCCTGGCTGGACGCATACGAAGCCAAGGCACCCGGGAAAGCGTTGCCGCTGACGGCGCTTCTGTATGCCTTCCTCGACCCGTTGCTCAACCGGCGCCATGACGGGAGCGGATTCATACGCCTGATGGGCCGGATGTACTCCGAGCCCTCGCTCGACATCTACAAAATGTTCCGGGCCGAGCTCCAGGAAACCATTCATCGTTTCCTGCACGCCTTCCGCCGCACCCTCCCCGGCTTGCCGCCGGAGGATCTCTACTGGAGGTTGTTTTTCACCATCGGCGCGATGGCCCAGACGCTTGCTGCCGGTCCGCTCCTCAGGCTGCTCTCCGAAGGGACCTGCAATCCGGACGACCTGGAGGATGCGCTGGCCAGGCTCGTTCAGTTTACCGGCGCGGGCCTGAAGGCCCCCGCCATGGAATCCAGGAAGAGAAAGGCGGGCAAGGGGAGCAATTCATGAAATCCGCAGATGGTTCTTCGGCAGGCGGCCGGATCTCCGCCGCCCGCCTTTGCCTGACGGTGTTGACGATGCTTGATCGAAACGCATGGTGTTTGTTTCTCGTCCTATGGTTCGTGCCGCTCGCCGCACGCGCGCAGAGCGGATCAGCTCCGCCGGACGCAGCGCAGCAGGATGCCGCAGCCCCGCCGGTCATGCGTCTTTCTCTGAAGGATGCAGTCGCCGTGGCACTGGCACCGGAGGGGAACGCGCGCGTCCAGCTCGCCGAGGAGTTGATCCGTCAGGCCCAGGCGCGGTCCGACGAATCGCGCGCTGCGCTTCTGCCCAATATTTCGGCCGCCGTGAGCGAGCAGAACATGACCCGAAATCTGGAAGCATTCGGCATCCGCATCAGCCTGCCCATACCCGGCTACACATTCCCGACCCTGGTCGGCCCTTTCGACGTTCTGGATGCCCGGGCAACGGCAAGCCAGACGGTCCTGAACCTGGGATCGGTGCGCCGTTATCAGGCTGCCCGGGCAGGGATCCGTCAAGCCGAGGCAGAGAAGGAGAGCGCGCAGGATGATGTCCGAGCCCAAGTGGCACGTGCCTACCTGGCTGCCGTTCGTGCGGAAGCCGAGGTTCAGGCTACGCAGGCCGACGTCGCCCTGGCCGAGGCACTGCTCAAGCTGGCCGGCAGTCAGAAGGCGGCCGGGACAGGCACGGGAATCGAGATAACGCGCGCCAGCGTACAGCTGGCCAATCAGAGGCAGCGCATGCTCGTCGCACAGAACGCACGGACCAGCGCTCAGCTGCAGCTCCTCCGGGTGATGCACGTCAGCATGTCCGTCCGGCTCGAGCTGACGGACCCGCTGGCCTTTGCCCCTGCCCCGCCCCCGACCATGCAGCAGGCGTTGCACGAAGCGTTCGAG
>CAYGWQ010000320.1:0-6348 GCA_964353465.1 uncultured Acidobacteriota bacterium
GGTCCAAGGCCAAGTCAGCGATGCCGAAATGACTTAACTTAGCGCTTAAGGGCTTCAGCCCGTGCCCGGCATACCTGAATGAGAGATCGGGGCTTCTGTCCACGCATTGCCTTAATAACGAATGAATTACGCTTATGAAGTCCACCGGGCGAGGTTGTTATCTTTAATGCGCGGGCTAAAGCCCGCCCCCACGTGTAACATCAATCCGGCGAGCGCTTCGGGCAGGATAATGAGTTTCGCGACAGGAGCTATCTAGTTTCTGTCGCGAAACTCGGTTGCAGAGTGTGCCGGCCGAGCCCCGGAGGGGCGGAGAGATAATAGCCGGGGGCGCAAGCCCCCGGATAGAATGTTGCATTTAATGAGCCCCGGCAGGGGCGAAAGATCTTTATCTGCAGCCATTTTCTGTCGCCCTTCCAGGGCTCCGGATCGATTTCTGACCTGACCCCGGGCTCGCGCCCGGGGCTATTCTCTTGCCGCCTCTCTGGGGCTTGTCTGCTGGCCGAATGAGTTTCGCGACGGGAGCTATCTAGGCGCCATTCGTGTCAGATGCGCAACGGCTTGGCGTTCTTGCGGGACCAATGATCGAAGATGCTGCGCACCTTCTGTCCGATGAGAACGATAACAAACCGGAATCCCCGCCAGATGTATTTGCCTGACCACAGCATGAGCAGGCCCAGGCCAATCAAAATCAGGGAGATAATCAAGCCGATAATGCCTGCCAGTTGCGGATTGTGCTGAAACGGGCCAAACTGCACGACCTCCGCTCCTATCGCATCATTGAAACTGTAAATGATGCCCGGAGCCAAAATCGTGATCGCACTGACGACCGATGTGATAAATCCTGCCACCACCAGGGAGACCCCGGCTCCGTAAAAGACGATCAATAACCCCAAGAGCCCGGCCAGCAACCCGACGAGAAGCGATACCGCGCCCAAACCTAGCGGCACTCCCAGCAGGGCGATCAGGATCCCTGCCAGTATGTAGAGGGGGGCTCGTTTACCTTTGCCGAGACGGGTGACGGCTTGCGGCATGCGGCTGGAGATGACATCCGCAGGATCTCCCAGCCTGCGCAGAACAGCCAGGATGCGCTCAATCTCGTCGCCTGCGCTTTCGCTCACATAGGATTCGTAGATGTGTGACCGGATCTCATCGGCTAACTCGCGTCGGTCACCATCGGGCATGCCTTTCAGCCGCGTGGCCAGCCGCTCCAGGTAATCGTTTACGATTTTCTCTACCGATTGAGGAAAACCGTTATTCATTGTCTTGCCTCCCGATAATGATCCTCTTCCCCGGCTGGGATTGCGGAATCGACGCCGATTCTGTGGCAACAGCATCTACCAGTTTCACGAGGCGCCGGAATTCTTCATTGAGTGCTTCGCACATGACCCGGCCGGAGTGCGTCAACGAATAGTACTTGCGCGGCGGGCCCTGATTGGATTCCACCCATTCCGATTGCACAAGTTTCTCTTTTGCCAGGCGAGACAGGATGGGGTAGATCGTCCCCTCCTTCAAATCCAGCACTCCGGCTGCAGCCATGTCCCGCACCAGCGAATAGCCGTAGTGGGCTTTCCGATACAGGGCGGACAGGATCGCAAGCTCAAGGATTCCCTTGCGCAACTGCGTGATCTTGTTGTCAATCTCATCATTCTGGTACATGGCCATACCTAGTATACGAACATCCAAGGTATTGGGTTCCAAGAAAGTGCGGGCTGCAGGCAATTGGCTAGGGCCTTCCGGCCGCGGCGCAGTTGCATCCAAAAGTCAAACCACAACGACCTCAAAAGGTTAACCGGTTCGATACCCTCGCAACTGCGAAAGTCGGGTCAGCGCACCGCAATGCCTGCGATTTGGAGTTTGCCGTCGATGCGGCTGAAGTGGATATGACTGGCGACGCGACCCATCAACAACGCGGAGTAGAGCGTGGCGGAGTCGGGCAGATTCCGAAACATGTGATTGCTGTTGGATTCCTTGTAAAGCAGTCCTTCGCCCAGCGTCCTTCAAAGGTGTCACATGGGACAAGTACAGCCGCCAACCGCCATCTCTTAGAACATACAGATCCAGAAAGCGTACATGATGCCCAAATTCATGCCCGGCATATGTACCCTGAATGCGGCCCTTGCCCGTAATTATCCCTACATCTCCGATAGGGAAATTCCTCCGTTTATGGGCAGCGTGAATTTGTAGCAACCCGCCGCCTCTTGGGTGCATTGTGAAATTTCAGCTGTTTTATGGGATAGGATGGTGTTCAATGGGGCCATGCGAATTCTAATCAAAGCAGGTATTCTCCTGGCTTTTTTTCTGGGCGGCAGGCAGGGGCTGGCCCAGCACTATCTCGAGGGGCGAGGAGCCGATACGAAGTATCGTTATTTTGACTGGAACTATACGTTCTCCAATTCCGCGCTCGTGGACGTGTTTTATGTGGGCGTGCCGGGCAGCAATGAGTTCAACCTGGGGAGCGGATACGGGTTCAAGCCCAAACCATCCCTGATGATTGCGCCCATGGCGTATGCGGTTATCGGCAAGGAAGCGGGGCAGCGCGGCGTCAAGATTGCGCTGCTGGTCATGTTCGAAAAGAACGGCTGGAAGGTCAACTCCTTTTTAGGTCACTTCATGCGGATCGCAGGAGATGTCGCGCGCTATCAAGTCCTCGACACCCTCGATGCCAGCAGGGTGGTGCACGGTCCGTTTGAGGTCGGCATCTCCAGCGGGTTCTTTCATGCGGACGGGAAATGGAACCCGCAAATCGGCCCGCTTTTCAAGCTGAATGACCGTTTCGGGTCCTGGTATGTCTCGTACCGTTTCGGGCCGGAAAACGAATTGCGTTTCGCCCGGACCTTTGTAATCAAATAGGAATCCGAGGCGCAGGCGGGATGGATGCCGGTAACGGCCACGGGTACTGAGAGGTGAATATGTTGCACGGGCGTATCCGCATTCTACTCCTTATCTCAGCAATGCTTGGCTGGTCGATGCCCTGGGGGCAAGGCCAGGACGTGTCCTTTAAAGGCCGGGCCGGCATTGCCAATCCGATCAAGATATCGCTGATTGTAGACAACTACGCGGCTTCAGCGAATACCAAAACCGACTGGGGATTCTCATGCCTCATCGAGGGGGCGGAGAAAACGATCCTTTTCGACACGGGGGCCAATCCTGACATTTTTCTGCACAACGTTGCCCAGATGAAAATCGATTTGAGCAAGGTGCAGCAGGTTGTGATTTCACATGATCACGGTGATCATACGGGCGGCCTGATGGCGGCTCTGGCTCGCAGCCACAATGCTGTGGTTTACCTTTTGTCTGCGTTTTCCCCGGGCCTGAAAAAAAACATCCAAGGCAGTGGAGCAAAAGTGCTTTTCGCCGATCAGCCGCGCGAGTTATGCCCGGGCGTTTTTGTATCCGGCAGCCTGGGCACGCAGATCAGAGAACAAGCCCTGATCGTCAACAGTGGTAAGGGATTGGTCGTGATCACCGGATGTGCTCATCCGGGAATTGTCTCCATGCTGAAAAAAATCAAGGAGGAGTTCGCGCGGGATATTTACCTGGTGTTGGGCGGATTCCATCTGCTCGAACTCCAGGATACGCAGGTAAAGGACATCATTGGCCAGTTCAGAACGCTCGGGGTTACCAATTGCGGGGCCACCCACTGCACCGGCGACAAAGCGATTGCCTTGTTCAAGGAAGCATACGGCGCCGGGTATGTTTCGCTGGGCGCTGGCCGGGTGCTTCAGGTAACGGAAGCGGGAGTAAAATAGGCCCCGGTTGAGCCGCTCCGATGGATCCGGACATTCTCTTGTTGCCATGCGTTCGGTGCGCTGGACGGCACTCACTTTCGGGAACCTTCGGGCGACGGCTCCGTATCCAATAAGACACTCTTTGCAGGCGACATTACCGGGCAGATCCGCGGCAGGGGAATATGGACACAATCTGGCAGGACATTCGGCAAGGCACGCGCATGCTGGCGCGCAATCCATGGTTTACGGCAATCGCGGTGCTAGTGCTGGCTCTGGGCATCGGCCCGAACACGGCTATCTTCAGCGTTGTAAACACACTACTGCTGACGCCCCCTCCCTACGCAGATCCGGACAGCATCGTCAGGATTGTTCAGATGCGACCGGGCATGGATGTCGGGCCGCAGAGAGTCGCCTCCATCTCAACGGACGAATTCCAGGAATGGCGCGCCTCAACGCAGCTCCTGGAGCATATGGCGCTCTATGCGCCCAACACGATAACGCTCATGGGGCAGGAAGAGCCTGTGCGTCTGAACGGAGCGAGCGTCTCTCCCGCGCTGTTCCCCTTGCTGCGCGTGCAGCCTTTCCTCGGTACTGTTTTTGCGCCGGACCACGAGAAATCCGGAAATGACCGCGTTGTGTTGTTGAGCCGGTCGTGCTGGGAAAAGCGTTTTGGCGCTGATCGCGCTCTGGTGGGGAAGACGATCAAGCTGGAAGACAATGACTACATAGTCCTGGGTGTGATGCCGGCAGGATTCGACTTTCCTGCTCGTGGAACCGAATATTGGGTTCCGCTGACCCTCAATCCGCCGCAGCGCGGGGGAAATGAGCGGCGCATCCAGGTGATGCCTTCCCTTGCGCGCCTGAAGCCCGGAGTGACGCCGGCCCAGGCTGCTGCCGAGGGGAGCGGCATCATCCAGCGGATCCGGCAGCAGGATCCCCAGGGCGATCTCAGCCCGCGACCCTCTTCTCTGCAGTTGCCCACGCTGCAGGAACAGGCGGTCGGGGCGATCCGTCCCGCCCTCTATGCACTCCTGGGGGCGGTGGGTTTCGTTCTGCTGATCGCGTGTGCCAACGTGGCCAGCCTGCTGCTGACTCGAGCTACGGATCGCCAGAGGGAGATCGCCATTCGGGCAGCTCTGGGCGCCGGACGCTTGCGGATTACCCGGCAATTGCTGGTTGAAAGCGCCCTGCTCTCTCTGATCGGCGGAGGGGTCGGCTTTTTGCTGGGGTACTGGGGGGTTGCCTTGCTGCCGAGGTTCAGCCCGGGCAACATTCCTCGCGTCGAAGAGATCCGGGTGGATTTGAGTGTCCTGGTCTTTACTCTGGGGATCTCCCTGCTGACCGGGCTGCTTTTTGGACTGGCGCCGGCGCTCAGATGCACACGGCTGGAGCTGGTGCAGGCGCTTAAGGAAGGCGGCATGCAAGCCCGCACCGGGCTGCAACTCTTCCGGCACAACAAGACGAGGAGCCTGCTGGCGATCCTTGAGTACGCCTTAGCTCTTGTCCTGCTGATCGGTGCGGGACTGTTGATGAACAGCTTTCTCCGGCTGATCAGCCAGAATCCCGGCTACGATCCGAAGGGAGTGCTGAGTCTGCAAATAAGCCTGCCACGCGCAAGGTACGCGCAGCCGGAAGCGCAAATTGCCTTCTTCGGTCTCATGCTCGAAAGCATACGCGGGACACCCGGTGTGCTCTCGGCCGGCATCACCAATCTCATGCCCATGAGTCCCGCCAGAATGCAGCTCAGCTTCAACATCGCCGGACAGCCGCAGCCTACCAATCGCTCGGATGCGCCCATCACCGGGGTGCGGATTGTCAGCCCCGGCTTTTTGCAGGCGCTGGGCATCCCTGTCATTCAGGGGCGCGATTTCAATGAGCAGGACGGGCCGAGCACCGAACCTGTGGTTCTCGTCAATCAGGCGCTCGCACGCCGCTATTTCAGCCGCCAGGATCCGATCGGCGCCAGCCTCGAATTGATGGGACCGTGCCGGGTTGTAGGTGTAGTGGGAAATGTAAAGCCCCAGGGGCTCGATTCGGAGCCGCAGCCCGAAATATTCCTCTGCTATCGCCAGTTTGGCCGCATGCTCATGGCAGGCGGGCCGGTCATTGCGCCCAATCTGGTTGTGCGCACCAGCGGGGATCCGCTCGCGCTGGTACCTGTGATCCGCTCGCAGGTGAAGAGCCTGGACGCACAGCTGCCGCTCTTCAACATATCGACCATGGAGCAACGCATTTCGGATTCAGTGGCTCAGCCGCGCTTTTTCACGCTGTTGGTCGGCATATTCGCTGTAATGGCACTCGTGCTTGCGATGGTGGGGATCTATGGCTTGCTTTCCTATCATGTGGCCCAGTGCACCCGCGAAATCGGAATCCGCATGGCGCTGGGTGCGGAGCGCTGCCATGTGTTTCGCCTGGTCCTGGGGCAGGGGGCGGGGGTGGCCGGCGTCGGCATTGTCCTGGGACTGGGCGGCGCCTGGGCAGCCAGTCGTTTCCTCGCAACCATGCTCTTTGGCGTCAAGCCCGTTGATGTGACGACTTACCTTGGCATCTCCTTACTGATGGCCGTCATCGCGATGCTTGCCGTTTTCGTCCCCGCACGGCGCGCGACGGCCGTTGATCC
>CAYGWQ010000321.1:0-6327 GCA_964353465.1 uncultured Acidobacteriota bacterium
CCCCGGCCTCACGGCCGGGGCTATTGTTTGCCGCCTCTTCGAGGCTCCTTTTCTCTGCGCCTCTGTGGTGAACAATATTCTTGGTTGCGGCCATGCTGCGCCGTGTATTTCATGTATTTCGTGGTTGGGACCGGTGCTATGATACGCCGAGCCGGAAAAGGCGAAATATCCTCTTTCCATCTTTCCCATTTTCTGAACAGGAAGCGATCCCATGAACCAGGAGATTACTGCAGGCGAGCTTAATGCCCGGCGTTTCATCGACGAAAAGGTTGCGGAGATCAAGGATGCCGTCGGAACCGGCACGGCAATCAACGCCCTCTCCGGAGGCGTCGATTCCTCAACCGTTACCATGCTGGGGCACCGTGCTCTCGGGAAGCAGCTGAGAACGGTATTCATCGAGAACGGACTCATGCGGGAGGGAGAAGCGAACCGTGTCGTCGGTCTTTTCGAACGCATGGGTGTCACGGTCGAGGTGGTGGACGCACGAGAGGAATTCTTCCACGCGCTCCGCGGACTCACGGATCCGGAGGAAAAGCGCGAGGCCATAACCCAGACATTCTACAATAGGGTTTTCGGCCGCCTCGTGAGAGAGAGTGGATCGAAGCACCTGCTCCAGGGGACAATCCTGACCGACATCGACGAAACCGTCGCGGGGATAAAGCGGCAGCACAACGTCTTTGAGCAACTCGGCATCGATCCCCAGCAGGCGTTCGGCTACCGCATCATCGAGCCTCTCGTCCAGCTGCGCAAGGACGGCGTGCGCCTCGTGGGCAAGGCCCTCGGACTGCCGGAGGAGGTCTTTGAACGCATCCCCTTTCCGGGACCGGCGCTCGCCGCCCGGGTGATAGGCGAGGTGAATCGGGAACGCATCGAGACGGTTCGCAAAGCAACGGTGGTGGTGGAGCGGCTGCTCGCGGGCACCCGGGCTTTCCAGTTTATGGCGATCCTGCACGAGGATCGCGTGACCGGAATGCGCGACGGGAAGCGCGACTTCGGCCAGCAGATCGAAGTGCGCTGCTGGGACAGCGTGGATGCCCGAATCGCAAGCCCGACGCGGCTCCCGTTCGACCTTCTCGAAACCATTGCCCGGGAAATCATCCGCGAAGTGCCCGGAGTCGTGAGCGTCACTTACAACATCGCGCCCAAGCCCCCCTCCACGATCGAGGCGGTCTAATTCGGCTTCTAACGCGAACAAGATTCACGTAACGTCACGCACAACGGTCTAAGCGCCATTCAACCCCCCCGATTTGCGGCAATCGTACTGCAAGTCTCATAAACATGCAGGACGTGCCGGTCTCCAGGCTGCTAGCGCAGCGGGTTTTGCCAGCGGATCGCATGGAAACGGGCGAAATCTCCATCCGTAGAGCAAAGGATCAAGCCGTGTTCCAGAGCAAGAGCCGCTAAATGCGCATCCGGAACCAGGTTGGATCCTCCGCCGATCTCGGACAACAGCGGCTCCAGCACCTGCCGGTGCTTTTCCGTGGGCGTTGGGATCCACACCGTGTCGCACTCCAGCCAGCTTCTGATTTGCTTCCAGGCGCCGGGCATTGACAGAGGACGCTCGAAAATTCGAGGATTCGTTGTCAGCCGGAGGAAACCGAGCAGGCTGGGCCAGGGTAATCCTACCGGAGCGGCACCGTTCAAACGGGCATCCAGCCATTCTCGGGCCTTGTGATGTTGGGGCATCGAAGCGACATGCGCATACACAAGCAGGTTGGCATCGACAAGGATCATGGGTAATCCTCGCCTTCCGCCACTGCCAGCACTTCCGCCACATCGTCGAGGCTTGGCTGCAGGCAACGTCCGAGGGAAGCCGAGGGAGTTCGGTATGGTTTTCGCGGCCGGGCAGAAATCGTCATCTCTCGCAATCCCTGCCGCAAAGCCTGATTTACCGCTTCCTTGAAACTTATTTCCCTCGCTTTGCGCAGACGTTCCAGGGAGGCAAAAACGTCGTCGTCCAGACTCAACGTCGTTCTCATGCATCATAGCATATCTTCTATGATGCCTTGATGTCAAATCTGACGCAGAACTACGACCTTCACCCAACAAACCACAAAGACCTCAAAGAACCAGGCACTGCACTCGGAAGAACGTTGGCCGCGTCGGTGGCGGTCCAAAAACCTTGACCCAATGGCCCGGCCATCTCTCCCTGGCAGCATATCCTGTTTTCTTTGAGGTCTTCGCGGTCTTTGCGGTTCATTTGAATGCCGGCGTCGGCAATATGCGGGCCTTTTGAGTCAGCTTGGTCTCACCCACCTGAAGCGTGACGACATACTCACCCGGCGGCATGGCTGCGCGAGCCTGGCCGCCGCGGCCGCCGCCTCCGCCGCCACCACCGAATCCGCCGCCGCCCTCCGAAGCCACGCGGTTGATGCCGGCCTTCTGCGAGCCCTGCAATGTCCGGACGACCTGGCCGGTCTCCGGCTCCGTAACCGTGATCGAGACCGGCTGCGCGGCATCCGCTTTCAAGTAGTAGTAGATAAGCATTCCGTTCGGTTCGTTCGGCGTGCTTGGGAACGTGTCGCCCAGGAGCCGGTAGTTGCCCTGCGCGCCGTCGCGGCGGATCGGTTTCGGCTTCACCGCGAACAGGTAAGCATCCTTGCTCAGGTTCTCATTGGTCATCTCGCGAACCGGCGCGATGTCCACCACCCAGACGCCGCGGCCGTACGTGCCCGCCACCAGGTCCTGCTCGCGCGGATGAATGACCATGTCGGTCACCGGCGCCGGCGCCATGTTGCTTTTCAGTGCAACCCAGAGCGCGCCGCCATCCACGGAGGCGTAGACACCGATGTCGGTGCCGGCAAACAGCACCGAAGCCTTCTGCGTGTCTTCGACGATCACGTTGACGGGCCACTGCGGGAGGTTGCCGGCAATATTCTTCCAGGTGGTTCCGAAATCGGTGGTCTTGAACAGGTAGGGCTTGAAAACATCCTGACGCCGTCCGGTCTTGGCGACGTAGGCCGTCCCCACCGCGAAGCGCGATGCGTACACCCGGCTGACCCAGACATCCTCCGGGCCGCCCGCAGCCGCGACGTTCTTGGTGGTGTCGGTCCAGCTCTTGCCGTCGTCTCGGGTCACCCACACCTTGCCGTCGTCGGTGCCCACCCATATGACGCCCGCCGTTACCGGCGATTCCGAAATCGTGCTGATGTCGCAGTACTCGATATTGCTGCCGGCGGCGCCGCGGTCAATCTTGTCCGGATCGTTGAGGGTCAGGTCGGGGCTGATTTCCTGCCAGTGACCGCCGCGATCTGTCGATTTGAGGAGCACCTGCGCGCCCATATAGATCGTCTTGGGATCGTGCGGGGAGAGTATAAAGGGAGCGATCCAGTTGATCCGCAACCGCGGTTGTTCCGGTGGCCGGGTCGGCGCGATGCGGATCCGCTCGTGAGTCTTCTGGTCGTACCGGCTGAGCGATCCGAACTCCTGCGTGTTGTAAACCCAGCGGCTGTCGGTCGGATCCACCTGGTTGTACATGCCGTCGCCGGTGCCGACCGTCACCCAGTCGTCGATCCCGATGCTGCCGGCCCAGCCGTTGCTCGGCCCTTTCCAGCTCTCGTGATCCTGAAGCCCGGCGTAGATGTTGTACGGCATCTCCATATCGACGCCCACGGCATAAACCTCTCCGCCCCGGATGCTCTGGAAGTGCTCGTTGGTCCGGCCGCCGTCAAAGGACTGGAAAATGCCGCCGTCCGAAGCCGCAATCATGTGGTCGGAATCCTCCGGATCGATCCAGAGCGCGCGAAAATCGCCAAATGCACGCCCGAATACCCGCAGCCCGCCACGGCCGCCCCAGGTCTTGCCGCCGTCGGCCGAGTAATTGAAACTTGACCCCGTGATGAAGATACGGTCGGGGTTGTTCGGGTCCACGACGAGCTGGTTGAACGAGTAGGCGGCCTTGCCGCTGACGTCCACTTCATCGGGATTCACCTTGCGCCAGGTCGCGCCGGCATCATCGGTGCGGTAAACCTGCCCGTTGATGGTGTCCCGCTTGTTCCGCGGGTTGGGACGCAGGTTGTGATTGTCGTACACCGCATAGAGGACGTCGGGTTTGCTGCGGCAGATATCGATGCCGATGCGCCCCATGGGGCCTTTCGGCAGGCCGTTGAGAAGCTCGGTCCAACTGGCTCCCCCGTCCGTGGTTTTGTATATGCCGGTACCGGGGCCGCCGTCGTTGATCACCCAGGCCAGCCGTTCATGCTCGTAGGTCGCCGCATACAGGACTTCCGGGTTGCGCGGATCTCGCACCAGGTCCACCGCGCCCGTCCGGTCGTTGACGAAGAGGACTCTCTTCCAGGACTTGCCGCCGTCGGTGGTCTTAAAAACGCCGCGCTCCGTGTTCTGTGTGGCCAGATGCCCGAGGGCGGCCACGTAGACCGTGTCCGGCCGGGTCGGATGGATCACAATACGCGCGATGTGCTGCGTGTCCTTTAGTCCCATGTTCTGCCAGGTCTTGCCGCCGTCGATCGATTTGTAGACACCATCGCCCCAGTAGGCGCTGCGCGTCGCCGAATTGTCGCCGGTCCCCACCCAGACCACGTTCTCATTGGACGGCGCCACTGCAATTGCTCCCATGGAGTAAATGCTCTGGCTGTCCATGACCGGCTCGAACGTCACACCGCCATTGGACGATTTCCAGACGCCGCCCGAGCGCAGGGCGGCGTAAATAGTATTGCCATGGGCTTTGGCGGGCGTTTCCGGTATCGCGATCCCCACCGCCCAGGCTCCGGCGCGGTATGGCCCCATGTTTCGATAAGGGAGCCCGTTCAGCAGGCTCTCGTTAAACAGTTGCGGGGGCGCTTGCTGCGCCAAAGCTGTGAGGACGAGAAGGCCCGCACAAACGACGAGGAAGAGGCTCCTTCTGTTCACGAATGTATCCTCCTAAATAATAAGGACATAGTTTGCTTTTATCGGCTGGGATAAGAGATTGACCTATGCACTTTCGACTGGGGAGAGAATATCACCGGCTCCGGAAGAAATCACCCGGAAATCTCCCGCTTGATTCTCTCATCAAACGTGAGGCATTCGATCGTTGGGTCGAGTTCTTTCGCCCGAAAGTATGTGGCCAGATGAATGGCATCCAGGGAGCGCAGCCTCGATCGCGGGGCAAGTCTTCCCGCCAGGTCGCATATGTCGCGCGACACCTCGATGAAATCAATCTTCGGCCAGAGGTGCTTCAATTCCCGCTCGAGAGCCAATAACTGCCTGTGGCTCCTGGGGCGGTCCAGGCTGAGGCGTATCAGGGCGCGCTCTGTTTCCACCCGGATGAGTCGCGAGGCGATCGCCCTGTCCGCTTCCTGCAGGCGTTTCACCACAAAATCACCGCCCTCCTCGCCGAACAGCATGCGCAGCAGGGCCGAAGTTTCGAGGAAAACCGCGGTCACGAGGATTCCTCCCGCAATGCATCGAGCAGGGCCCGGCTGGAAATCCCCCGCAACCGCACGACAGCCGACGGTCCCTGCCAACCTCTGATTTCCTCGCTTCTGAGAACCGCTTCCCCGCGTTCAGCCAGACGTTCGAGCCCCTCCTCCAGTGTCGACGGCGCAGTACTCTGGCGATATGCGGGACGCAGCTCAGCGACAACTTCGTCTCGTTCGGTTACCAGAACCGTCTCACCCGTCTTTACCAGGCGGAGATATTCGCTGAGCCTGGCCTTCAATACCTTCACGCCAACGGCTTTCATAGGCACATGGTAACCACCGGTGGTTACTTTGTCAAGCTGATGCAGAGCGCCCGGAATCAGGCCGGTCAGCGACCCGAAGCTGAACCTGTGAAATGGGTCGGGCCGATCAGGGTGCGGTGCGTTCCCGTCACTGGATCGAACTCGACGAGTGCGGCATCGGCGGACCTATAGAGGTTGCGTTGCCGGCCCCCAGGAAGAGAAAAGGCAAGCAGGAAGTAGGTTTGGCGCCAATCCCAGTAATCAATGGGAACAAGCCCATCAGCTCTGCGGCGCACTTCCCCGCTCTCCAGATCTACAAGGTAGAGAGAGCAGTGCTCGAATGAATTTGCCGGCCCCTGATCCACTGCCACAACCAGACGTTCTCTCCGAAAAGAAACGCCGCGCCCGTGCAGGGCTTCTGATGCCCGAGGAGGCAACGTATGAGAGACGACTTGCCTGCGCCGTTACGGCCCAGCAGCGCATAGACCGACCCGCGTGGAATCTCAAAGGAGACATGTTCGCAGGCAGTTGTGCGACCGTATCGGACTGAAAGATCCTCTGCTGCGACGACAATATCATCTGCGGTCATCTCCCCACCCCCCTGGGCGCTCGCCCTTAAGCGCTAAGTTAAGTCATTTCGGCATCGCTTACCTGGCCTTGGACCT
>CAYGWQ010000322.1:0-6319 GCA_964353465.1 uncultured Acidobacteriota bacterium
CCGGGCTTGCGCCCGGGGCTATTATCTCTCCGCCCCTCCGGGGCTGGGCTGAAGACCGGAGTAAGTTTCGCGACAGGAACTATTTAGTCAAACTGAACTATCAGCTTCCTTTCTTTTTGCCGGCGGCGATTTCGGCCTTCAGGACTTCGACCGCTTTCTCTATCTGGGCGTCGCGGCCTTTGACGAAGTCCTCCGGCGTGTTGTCGATGTAGACATCGGGCTTGACTCCGAAATTCTCCATGTTCTCGCCCGTCGCCACCCAGACGCCGGAACCGGGTGTCCGAATGCTGGAACCATCCGCAAGGGTAAACGAACCGGTGCCGATCACGGCCCCCATCGTAGGCACGCCGATGACTTTCCCCAGCTTCAGGTCTTTGAACCCCTGCGGGAACATCTCTGCGTCGGAAGCCGACCGCTCATTCTGCATCACGACCATCGGCCCATAGAATGTCTCGAGCGGACGGGGGACATCGAGGCCGGCATCCCGTCCCCGGGTGTACTGATACTTCTCTCCCACGAGAATAGAGAGCAATTCCTGATCGATGCCGCCGCCGCCATTGAAGCGCTGATCGATGACGAGCGCCTTTTTGGTGCGGTTCATCGCCAGATCCAGCGTGAACTGGCGCAGCGAAGCTGCATCCATGGCACGGATGTGGAGGTAGCCGATCTCGCCGTTGCTCAGTTTGTCGACCATGGCACGGCGATCTTCCACCCACTTGGCGTACTGGGCGTTGCTGAGCGCACCGCTGTTCCAGGGCTCGATGGCGAGTTCCCACGCGCCATCCCTTCCCGGCTTATTGTTGACGAGGAAGCGGAACTTCCGGCCGGGCGCCAGGGTGAAATGCTTCCAGTAGTTGTCGGTAGTCTTCAACTCCTGGTCGTTAACGGCGATAATGTAGTCCCCCTTCTTGATTTTCACCCACTCGTAGTCGACCGGGCTTCCCTTCCAGATGTGTCCGACCCGGTAGTATCCGGATGGATCCGTCTCGAGTTCAAAGCCGGGATGGCGGGTCTGGGCAGGAAAGCGTCCTGCAGAGGAGGCGCCGCCGCTGACACCGGTATGCGAAGCGTTCAGCTCGCCGATCATCAGCATCATCACGTTCTGCAGCTCCTCCTGGTCAACGAGGTAATCGAGGAGGGCGCCGTAGGCAGCTTTGGCGGCATTCCAATCGGCGCCGTGCATCTTCGCATCATAGAAGCGGTTCTTCATAACCCGCCAGCCTTCCTCGAACACCTCCTTGCGCAGCGCCTTGCGATCTAACTCGGTGTTGATCGTAAAATTCACCTGGCGCGCGGTGCCGCCGGCGGAAGCCGCCGCTGCCGGAGCAGCCGCCGCAGCTCCACCACGGCCGCCGCCACGGCCGGAAGCCGCAGCTTCGGGCGCTGCCGCGGATGCTCCACCGCCGCCGCCAATCGACGCGGCGTAGATGCCGCGGCCTGAGCGGAAGTAGAGCGTGCGGCCGTCACGAGTGAAGACCATGCCGCCACCGCCGCCACGCCCGCCGCCAGCCGCGCCGCGTCCACCGCCGGCAGCCGCGGTGCTGGGAGCTGCCGGAGGAACGCGCGTCAGGCCGCTGCCATCGGCTACGTTGATGGTATAGATGCCGCTGGCAGATTCCGCGGCAGCTCCGCCGGGGGCGCCGCCTCCGCTGGTAGAGGAAGTGAAGGCAATTACACTCCCGGTCGGGGCGGGAGTGAGACCGCCAAACGTGTCTCCCGGAGCGGTCAGCCGGCGCGCGCGTTTGGTCAAACCTTCCCAGTCGATCCTGACTTCCACCGGTTGCTGCTGCGCTCCGGCGCCGGCGCCGGCGCCGCGGCCAGCGCCTCTGCCTCCCGCCGCTTCGGCTGCAGCCGCCTGCGCTTCATTGTCGATGTCGCGATTCAGCGGATCGCGGTCCAGAGCACGCAGCGGCAGCACCATGAGCTGCATCTGTGTCTGAGCACGCCCGCCGGTCGATGCCACTCCACCGCCGGTGCCGGCCGACGTGGTGTACACAATGAACCTGCCGTCCGCGGTCCACACCGCGCTCCCTTCACTGAAGGCGAGGCTGTCCTCGGTAATGTGACGTTCTTCCCCGCCGGCCGCCGGAGCAATGTACACGTGGTTGCGCATCGTCCGGTCCTGCTTCGAAAAAGTCACCCACTTGCTGTCGGGCGAAAACGCCAGCGACCGCGGCGCGGAAATGTCGCTCGACGTGACCACGCTCGTCTTCCCGTCTGCAATCGCGTAGTAGTAGAGTTTCTTGTCGGTCGAGCCATAGACCAGGCCCTTCGAATCGGGAGCCCAAACGATAGGCCCTTTGTCGGTGTCCAGGTCGGTGATCTTCTTCAGGCTCTTCCCTTCCTCGTCGGTCAGATAGATCTCCTGCCGGCCCGAGCGGTCGGAAATGAAAGCTATGTATTTGCCGTCGGGCGACCACTGGGGCGACTCGTTGCGGGAAGCGCCCCTGTCATTTGTGATGACAGAGATGTCGCCGCGATCGGTCGCGATCGTGAAAACCTGGTTCTGCGACGAAATCACGGCGCGCCGGCCCGAGGGCGAGAGATCGAAGCTGTCGGCCTCGCTGCTGATGGCTACGATTTCATAATCGTTCACTTTTTCATCGGTGACGATGTCGATCTTCACTTCCATCGTCTTGCCCGAAGAGACATCCAGTTTCCAGATCCCGAAGTTTTCTTCGTAGACGATCACCTTGCCGTCGCTGGACATCGAGGGGAAAAAGACGTTGCCGTCGGCATGCTTCGTTACCTGGATCGCTTGCGTGCCGCCTTTGGCGGCAATCTTATAGATGTTGTTGAGGCTCTTTCTCACTTCGGGGCTGCCCGGCTTGACCGCTTTGTCATTGGGGAGCGGATCGGCGATGAAGTAAATCTCATCCTTGGGGCCCCACATCGGCCAGTAGCGGTTGTAATTCTCGCCGGCAAGGACCTGGCGATAGGTCTTGGCAGCCAGGTCAGCCACCCAAATGTCGGCGGCATAACTGCCGCGGTAATGCTTGCGCGTCCAGGTGGAGGGGTGCCGGTTGAAAGAAAACTGCTTGCCATCCGGCGAATAGCTGCCCCACCAGCCCCAGTCAACCGGAAGCGGAGTTTCCTGACCGCCATCGACTGAGATCTGGTAGAGGGTCGCGGTCCCGGGAAATACGCCGTCACCGTGAGAAGCACGGAAAATGATGTTCTTCGCATCCACCGTCCAATCGACGACCTCATCGTTGCCGGTATGGTACGTCAGCCGCCGCGGCGCGCCGCCGGTCACCGGCACAATGAACACGTCATTATTGCCGTAGCGATTGGAGGAGAACGCAATCCAGCGGCCGTCAGGTGAAAATCTGGGATTCACCTCGCGGGCGGTATTGATGGTAATGCGCTGCGGATTCGATCCATCTTCATTCACCACCCAGATATCGCCCAGGTAGCTGAAGGTGATCTTTCCGGCGTGGTAATCCGGGGTCCGGGCCAACCGGATCGGCGCTGCGCTCGCGACCGAAGCGACAAGCACCAGCGCTAGAATTGCGAATAGAGACGCCTTTCGTATCATTTGCCTCACCTCATTCAATAGTGGTTGACATGTGTCGGTAGCCGCAGATTACCACCAATCCGGGCAAGGATCAGCCAGAATTACTGCATACCTGGACTTGGACCTCGACCTGGACCTTGACCTGGACGTGGTCGAGGATGCAGCAAAAAGAATGTTGCTTCTCTGAATGTCACACTTACAAAAGCTTACCTCGAATAGGATTGTCCAGGTCCACGTCCACGTCCACGTCTAGGTCCAGGTCGAGGACCAAGCCGCAGAACCAGGAATTAAGCTTGAATGCGAGTTTCGCGACAGATATTAGCTAGCGCTGGATGATTTCGAAGGGAATGGCCGGAAGTGTGCCCAGCGGAATGCGCTGCCGGTTCGCAGGCCCCCTCGCATTTCCGGCAGGCGGCACTCTCTCCCCAATGATATTGACGATCAGATTCCCCTTTAAACCGGGCTTGACCTTTGCGGCGTCACATTGGAGCACAATCTCAATGCCGTCCTGGATCTGCAACACTTCTTTGAGGCTGATTCCTTCGGGCGGCGCGCTCAACTCAAACTGGATCTTGTCAAATGGATTGTTCGGGGGCATCTGAATTTGCACCGGCAATCGGACCGTATCTCCTGCATAAACCTTCAGGGACGGTTCGCCGAGGATTCTTGCCGGGGCCCGGAACGCGCCGCGTCTCGGGATCACAACTTTCAAGTCGCCTGCAGGAACCAGATGCCGGTAAGCGAAGGCCTGCATCATATCTTCTGCGGGCACGGCTGGCCGGCGAATTTCGCGCCCCTGGATGTTTGCGCGGCCTTCCAGGCGCACGATCACTGGTTCCCTTTGCGGCAGCGGCGGGACCGTCAGGGTAATGCGCACCTGATCCGCACTGGCGGGCACCAGCGCTCCGCTCAACTGGAATCCCCTGGGCGCATCCTTCAATGCCAGCGCAATGTCGCCGGAAAACCCGTCCTTTCTCAGGGCATGGACGGTAATGGGAACGGTCATGCCCCCGGCGGCGCTGATGCTCGACGGCACCACCCGCAACTCGAAGTCGGGCCGGGGAGCGCTGACGCGCAATCGGTACCCATACTCCGCACCGCCGTTCTGCTGGGCATCGCCCAGGTGGAGGTAATAGGTCCCCTGGGAAGGCAGGGTGAATGTGATCAGGGAATCCGCATGGTGCGTGGCCAATCCCGTTCCCTTGTCTTCATGATCGTCGTTGAACGCCAGTTGCCGGCCCGCAGCATCGGTCAGCTTGAGCATGGAATCGAGCGGTGAGTCGAGCCTGCGCGCGTGAATTTCCGCTACGATTTTGTCTCCGGCGCGGCCCTGGATGCTGAACACATCCCAGTCGCCCGGCTGGTCCACGCGCCCGTTCACAACAACGGGGAGCGTGAGGCGCTGTGCGCTCTTGGGAAGATTGTTGGATTCCTTTTCGAAAACTTCCGGCAATGTGTCCGTCATGAAGGGCACGCGGTTGGAAACCAGATCGCCCTTGCGCACGGATACCGGATAGATCCCGGGTTCTTTGTCTTTCGGAGCCACCGTCAGCTTGCCTGCCGGGAGGTTCCAGCCCCGAAGCTCGACCGTCGACTTAGTGTCCGCACGCCCGCCCAGCGGGAACAGGCTCGTTACAAAGGGCAGTTCGCCCAGCGTGATGCGATATACAAAATCCTCGCGGCCCCGGTAAAGCGCATCCTTGATCTCTATCGAGTACTCACCGTCCTCAGGGACCACATAATGGAGAACGGGATCGGGATGGAAACGGTCGTCATCGACATACGCCAGCTCGTTTCCTTTGTTGTCGCGGAGCGCCAGGGTCGCCTGAAACCAGCCGGGAACGGCGTCGGCCAGATAAGGGATCAGCTCGCGGGCGTGGACAATGATGACCAGCTGCTGGCCCTTGCGCGCCTGGAACCGATACCGGTCCGCATCGCCGGGCGTGAACTGCTGGCCCGGGCGAGGCGGCACCTGAGGCCGGGCCAGGCCGGGCTTGATGCGGCCGTTCACCGTGGCAGGCAGCGTGATGTTCATATCCGTAGGGGGCTGGCTGATCTGCGGCTGATTGGCGCCCGGTTGTGTGCCGACGTTGATCGACTCCTTCTCGCTGAACTCAGGCAACTGGCCGACGCAGAAAACGAGCGGATTCGACAGGCCCTGGGGCGTTGCCAGCCGCAATTCACGCTCGCCGGGTTCCGCGTCAGAAGCCAGCGTGATCTGCAGCGTGACGGTTTCAGCGAGCACCGGACTGATGTTCCGGCTGCTGTTGAAAAGGAGGAGCTTCACCCTGATATCGGTCATCTCCTTCTGTACGGCTGCATCCAGCGGCTGCTTCTGCAGCGCCTGCATCCGGTCTCTCAGCTCCATTGCCTGCATTGGCGTCATCGGCCTGGCGTAATCGATTACCACCGCCTGGAAACCGCCGCCGGAGACAAATACGTCGGTTACGTTGGTCAGAAACTGACCGCCGACCTTGACCTGGAAAGCTGTGCCCGGCTGGCCGCCGGCGGGCAGGACATAGGCGAGGCGCGGGGTGTTCTGTTGCGCCTGCACAGTCTGGGCGGCTGACAGACAGCCTGCCAGCCACAAAGTCAACAGCCATCGGGATCGATTCATTGCAGCGCTCCAATGCCAAAGCAGTGATTCACAAACCTGTGGCGCACCCACACGCATTAAACGAGCAGCCAAGTGGGCGCCGGATGCCAAACGGCGCTCGCAGATATTCGATACCGGCTAAAAACCCCGTCCGCCGAGACTGTCTCAAAACATGGCGTCCCGGAGGGACGCAGAGATAATAGCCG
>CAYGWQ010000323.1:0-6314 GCA_964353465.1 uncultured Acidobacteriota bacterium
CATGATTGGTCTGGTTGTCGGAAGATTCGGTCCGAAAAAGGAGTTTCGCGACAGATACAAACTAGTACGAGTTTTCGATAAACAAGGGAGCTTGAGTGTGTTCGTGTGAGTTGCCAGAGGCAAAGGGGCATAGGGGGCATTGGGCCCCGATATCTCTTCACCTTCGCAGATTCTCACGATATTGGCATTGGGCTGCTGTTGCCTGCGTCATCCTGCTCTTTGCCTTTATCCGGATCCGCCTGCAGAACTTCCCTCTGGAACGCGACGAAGGCGAATACGCTTACATGGGCCAGCTCATGCTTCAAGGGATTCCTCCCTACCAACTTGCCTACAACATGAAGCTTCCCGGCACCTATGCCGCATACGCGGCAATCCTTGCTCTTTTCGGCCATACCCCCGCGGCCATCCACTGGGGCCTGATCCTGATAAACTCCGCAACAACGGTTCTGTTGTACCTTCTGGGTGCGCGCCTCTCCGGGCGCCTGGCCGGAGTCGTGGCCTGCGCCTGCTTCGCCCTTCTCTCTGCCGGACAGACGGTCATGGGCATCTCTGCTCACGCAACTCATTTCGTGATCCTGCCTGCACTCGCCGGCATCCTGGTTTTGCTCCGGGCAATGGAGAATCGGCGCCCGCTGTTATATCTGATAAGCGGCGTCCTGATGGGACTGGCCTTCCTCATGAAGCAGCCGGGGATTTTCCTGGCATTGTTTGCCGGCTCCTGTCTTGTCTGCGACGAATTGCGTCAACGCCCGATCGAGGGGGGGAGGTTGGCTTCAAGAGCCGGAACTTTTGCCATTGGGGCCATCGCGCCCTTTGCCGGGACCTGCCTGATCCTTTTCGCGTCGGGGGTTTTCGATACGTTCTGGTTCTGGACCTTTGATTATGCAAGTGCCTACGGATCCATTTTGAGTATTTCCGACGGCCTGTTTCAGCTTGGGGCTACCTTTCCCAAAGTCGCAAGTCCCGCAGCGCCCATTTGGATCCTGGCGGCCTTCGGGCTGACGGCGCCTCTCGTGCACCCGCCCGCCCAGTCACACGGTTGCTTCTATGTCGGATTTGCCTTGTGCTCCTTTCTCGCCGTGTGCCCGGGTTATTATTTCCGGCCGCACTACTTCATACTCCTCATGCCGGCGATCGCCCTTCTTGCGGGGTTAGCGGTGAGCGCTGCTGCACAGTATTTCACGACAAAGAACGCCTTCCCGGGCTTGATCCCGGTCCTGTGCATGGTGCTGGCGTTTGGTTATTCCGTCTCGAGACAAAGCAGGTTCTTCTTCGAGTTGGACCCAGTATCAGCTTGTCGCGAGAGCTATGGCATCAGTCCCTTTCCGGAATCTCCCGAAATAGCAAAATATCTCAGGGATCACACCGGCAAGGAGGCTCGCATTGCCGTGTTGGGTTCCGAACCCCAGATCTATTTTTACTCCGGGCGGCGGTCGGCTACTGGCTTTCTTTATATGTACGGTCTGATGGAGGATCAAAAGTACGCTTTGCGGATGCAGCAGGAGATGATCGGCGAGATAGAGAAAAACAGCCCGGAATTCGTCGTTTTCGTGCACATACCCTCTTCCTGGGCGCGGCGCTTGAACTCCGAAACCCTCATATTCAATTGGGCCGATCAATACCTGATGAGCCGATACGTCTTGGAAGGGATTGTCGAAATCTTTGACTCGAGCCCATCCGAATTTCGCTGGGGGGAGCCCGCCCGATCCTATGTGCCCCGCTCACAAAACACGATCGGAATCCTGAAACGAAAATAGCCCGCACCGCGGCTATACCCAGGGTCATTTTTTGGTTGAAACGGAGGAACAACCCTTTCAATAATGACGGGCGAATCGTCCCGGCGTAAGGAGTGCAGCCACCACGCGGCGAACGCGGCGTCAAATTCTCTTCTTTGGATGGAGACAACAAATGAAAATCAACCTCAGGATCAGTGTTCCGGCTGTCTTTGTGTGGATCGTTGTCCTGGCATTAACCTGCCCGGTACTGGCCCAGAGTGCCGACCAGAATCTGATCAAGAGCCTCAAGTGGCGCAATATCGGTCCGACTAACATGCAAGGGCGCATTTCCGACTTCGAGGCGCTGGACAACGACTTTACGACGGTATTGCTTGCCGGGGCTTCCGGCGGGGTCTGGAAGTCCGTGAATGCAGGCACGACATGGGAGCCTATTTTCGACAAATATGGTTCAGCCTCGATCGGCGATGTCGCCTTCTTCCAGAAAGATCCGAATATCCTATGGGTCGGTACCGGCGAAGAATGCGGGCGGAACAGCGTTGCCTGGGGGGACGGCATTTATAAATCGACCGACGGCGGCAAGACGTTTGCCCGCATGGGGCTTGAAACCACGCAGGCCATCGGACGCGTTATCACCCATCCCACGGATCCGAATATTGTGTTCGTTGCCGCGGTGGGCCATCTGTGGGGGTATTCGGGAGATCGCGGCCTTTTCCGGACAGGAGATGGCGGCAAGACCTGGCAGAAGCTCACTAACGGGCTTCCGGACGATGGCAAGACGGGCGCCATCGATCTGGTGATGGACCCCTCCAATCCCAATATCCTCTATGTGAGTTTCTGGCAGAGGCTGCGCCGGCCCTGGAGATTTGATTCCGGTGGCCCGAATGGAGGCGTCTTCAAAAGCATTGACGGCGGCAAGTCATGGCGCAAGCTGGCCAAGGGCCTGCCCACCGGCGACATCGGCAGAATCGGCTTGGCAATATCCCGATCCAATCCCAAGGTCCTGCAGATCATCGTGGAGGCCAGTTTTCAGCCTCAGCAGACCCGCAGTGTGGATGCACAGGTCCAACCGAATCCCGATTATGCCGACATGACCAAGCTCGGCTCGGGCATCTATCGCTCCGAAGATGCGGGCGAGTCGTGGATCTTCATGAACCGGACGAACAACCGTCCTTTCTACTACAGCCACATCTACCTGAATCCCGTCGACGATCGGTTGGTTTACGTCGCGGCTACCAACCTCACCTATTCTGATGACAAGGGCAAGACCTTCAGAACCATCGGAGGCCTGCATCCGGACTTTCATGCCATGTGGTTCGACCCCACGAACAAAAACCGATTCTACGTAGGGCAGGATGGTGGCGCGGCTCTGACTTACGACCATGGCAGGACCTTTGTTTTCTATGACAATGTCTGCCTGGCGCAGTTCTATGCCGTGAGTGCCGATATGCGGGATCCTTACTATGTGTACGGGGGCCTGCAGGACAACGGCACTTGGGGCGGGCCCTCCATGAGCCGCGAAGGGATGATCCTGACCGACTTCTGGTTCAACATTGGCGGCGGGGATGGCTTCCACACGCAAAACGACCCGACCGACTGGCGCACGGTCTATGGCGAAAGCCAGGGCGGATCATTGCAGAGAAACAACGTGGAGACACGGGAGTCGAGAGGCATCGCGCCGAGAAACGCGAACAGTATCCTAAACTATAATGAATATTATCCCTCCGGAGCTGCTGCGCAGGCCCAGGGCGGCCGCGGCGAAGCTGCCGGTCAGGCCGGCGGGCGCGGGGGTGGCGGCCGAGGCGGTGGATCGCCCCTGCGTTTCAACTGGAGCACGCCGATCCTGATATCTCCCCACAATCCGCAGACGATTTACTTTGGCGGGAATCACCTCTTCAAATCTATTGATCGAGGAGACCACTGGCTGATTATCAGCCCCGATCTGACCACCAACGATAAAACGAAATATGGCCCGTCCAGCGGCGGGTTGACTCGGGATGATACGGGCGCCGAGACCCATTGCACCATCATCACCATCTCCGAATCCGCACTTACCCCGGGACTCCTCTGGGTCGGCACGGATGACGGCAATGTCCAGCTTACACGCAACGGCGGTGCCACCTGGACCAACGTTCGCGAGAATGTCTCGGGTGTTCCCCAAGGACTGTGGGTCAGCAGGGTCGAGGCTTCCCATTTCAATGCGGGCACCTGCTACCTGACCTTTGATGGCCATCGGAGCGATGATTTTAAGACCTATGTCTTCAAGACGACGGACTACGGGGCGACCTGGACCAGCATTGCCGGGAATCTGCCGGATGGCCAGCCGGTCTACGTCATCCGGGAGGATGCGAAAAACAAGAACCTTCTCTTCCTCGGCACCGAGTTTGGCGTGTTCTTCTCGAGGAATGGCGGTACGACCTGGACCAATATGACTCTTAACATGCCCACGGTCGCATTCCACGACCTGCTGATCCATCCGCGAGATAATGACCTGATCGCCGCGACTCACGGACGCGGCTTCTGGATCCTGGATGATATTTCAGCACTCCAGCAATTGGACAAGGTTGCGGATGCGGAATTCTATCTCTTCGATAACAAGCACCCCGGAACCCGGTGGCTCCGCATCCAGCGCGGCGGCTATGGCCGCGGCGATCTTTATTTCAGAGGCGAGAATCCGCCACAGGGCGCCCTTCTTCACTATTATCTGAAAAGCAAGCCGGACAGCCCTGTAACTATCGAAATCTCGGATGTCACCGGGACTCTTAAAACCACCTATATCCTGGACAGTGCTGAGCCGGGGATTGACCGCCTGGCTTGGGATTTCCGCTTTGATCCGGCTGCACCGCTGGTGCAGCAGACCGCGGCAAATCTCCGCAGACAGCTGGAACAGGCTGCACAAAGGCAGGACCTGAACGCAGAACAGAAAGAACTGCTGCAGAAATCCCTGAAGCAGCTTGACCAGTTCGGCACGAATTACCGGAAGGTCACGGAGATTCAACGAAGCGTCGGTGCGCTCCTCGGAGGCGGCGGCCGGGGAGGCTTCGGCGGCGGCGGTGCAGGTTTCGCCGGCGGAGGCATGGGCTTCGGCGGTGCCGGTGGCGGCATGGCTGAACCTGGGACCTATAGCGTGAAAATGACGGTGAACGGCAAGACCAGCACGGGCACGATCAGCGTTCGCCTCGATCCCATACAGACCGGCGGCAAATAGCCTGCGAGGTCAACGAAAATCCGGCCTGCAAATCTGCGGATGGCGCGAAAATCCATCGCGCCATCCATGGAACCGGTTGCGGTATTGCTCGGCCAGTCCCGATATTGCGCGAATGTGTTGGCCCCCATGGTGCGTTCCTTGCCTCCACATCACATCCCGGCAGCTGCACGTCGGAACCGAGCGTCCGGGCCCGGTTCACGGACACAGTTGTCTTGCCAGTCCCCCCCCAGCCTGATGCGACCGCGAGAATCATGAAGCGCTCCTCTTGCGTCGCCTTGCCGGGACACCAGGATACCCGCGCCTTCCTCTTCGCCGGGCTGTTTCCTCGTCAACCGCATCCTGCCAGCCGTTGCGCGTGGTCTCGACGTTATCGAATCTGGCGGTATACGGCTTGATATCAAGAAGAGGAGTTCCATCCAGGATGTCGACATTATTGACGTGAAGCACGTTCCCCTCGCGATAGCTCAGTTCCACAATGCTCAGCCCGATGGGATTGGGACGGCAGGGTGCGCGCGTGGCGAACACTCCCCGTTCGACGTCCTGGAGAAACGGTTTCACCACAAGCCTCGCCGGCCCGCTCCGGTGGAGGTGATAAATGAGATAAAGGTGTGAGAATCCTTCGAGGTCGCGCAGGGCCTCCGCAAACTCCGGAAAGATCTCCACCTCCCCCTTACAGCCACGCGCGTAGACGGGTTGAATGGGGGTCTGATCCGCGACGGCATGCCCGCTGCGGATCACGCCGATCGGCCGGTAGAGGATCGTGGTCTTTCTCATGCCCGGTGCTCCCCAACACGCGCGATGATCTGTGCCTCAGCCCTCAGATCCATCCGGATCCGAAGCCGCAGTGGACGGACTGGTTGTGCTGAACCTGCCTTTGGAGCTGACCAGTCATTCGAAGTCGCGCAGTTCCTGCGCAATTCTCTCCTCGTCCCGTGTACTTATGGCAAGGGAAGTTGCGCCAGTCGGCCTCAGCGCGAGCCAGCGCTTGAGGATCAACGCCAGCACCAGGATGGCGGTGCCGGCAAAAAGCCACGGCAGGATGTAGGCGAGAAGGTTGAATCCACGTGCGGGCGGACTTGCCAGGATGCGCTCTCCGTACTTGGCGATATAGATGTCGAGTATCTCCTGCTCTGACCTGCCTTCCGCCAATTTAGCGCGAATCTCCCGCCGCATCTCCTCCGCCACGGGCGAAAGATGCTGGGAGACAGTCTCGGCCCAGCAGCAAGGAGCCATCAGCTTGCCGGCAATGCGCTGGGCGGCCTCTTCCTCGGTTTGAGCCATTCCCTGACCCGGCAGAACGAAAACCGCCAGACATCCGATTAATAAAAGCGCTCTCAAAAACGTGAATTGCATGTTGATCTCACTGAATCCAC
>CAYGWQ010000324.1:0-6269 GCA_964353465.1 uncultured Acidobacteriota bacterium
TTGACGCGCTTTGCGACGTTCCTGCTGTACGGGATCAGCCCGCTCGATCCCCTGACGTTTGTCGGGGTCCCGCTTGCACTCGCGGCCGTAGCGTTGTCGGCAACCCTGGTGCCGGCGCTGCGGGCCACCCGCGTGGCGCCGGTGGAGGCCCTGAGATATGAGTGAGTGCGGCGCAGCGAAGGGAGGACACAGGTGATCTGGAGAGATATCCGTTTCGGTTTGCGTTCGCTCAGAGGGACCATCGCACGGCGATTGCCGGCTGCTGCGGGGTGGTTCCGGGTGCTACGCTGCGAAATTCGCCACCGCTTCATTCCGCCTCGTGAGTCTCCCGCAAGGCAGGGATACCGACATCGGCTTCCGTTGTCTCCGGCAACGGGTCCCTTGACACCCATTTGAATCGCGCTTCGTTCGGCGGCGCGAGGAAACCCATCGTCTTCATTGGTGTCGGTGCGCCTGCGGCGCAGGAAAGACTCAAAGGAGACTGAGCCATGAAGGCTCAGCCGCGGAATGAGAATTTTCTTGACAGCGTCACCACAATTGTAGTAGTGTTGCTACAAAGATGGGGGGGCCCGCCGATGCCAAGAAGATCCCGCAAACTGTCGCAAGCCGAATGGAAGGTCATGAACCTCTGTTGGAAACTGCGCAAGGCGACCGCCCGCCAGGTCCACGAGGCCTCGCTCCAGGACCAGGAGAGGGATTACCAGACAGTCAAAACGTTGCTGGATAGGGTCGCGGCCAAGGGCTATCTGAAAATAGAGAAGCTCGGGCCGCTCAATATCTATTCGCCGGCGGTGTCGCGGGCATCGGTCGTCGCGGGCGCGGTCGAGGATTTCGTCGCCACCGTCCTGGACAACTCCGTTGCGCCTTTGTATCAGCACCTCGCCAGGAATGAGACCATCAGCGAGCGCGAACTCGAGATGCTGAAGGCTCTGCTCAAAAAAGCCGAGGAGAGACAGAAATGAACCTGCTCGCGGATGCCGCCAATTACTGGGCACGCCAGCTCTGGCCGATCAGCCTGCAGGTCGCCATCCTGGTCGCCCTTATCTATGCGCTCGGCCTCTGCCTGCACCGCTTGCCGGCACGCTACCGTTATCTGCTCTGGCTTGTCGTCTTGGTACGACTTGCCGTGCCGGCGGCACTCTTATCGCCGCTTGGGATCGGCCAGTATCCCGAGAGAATTGTTTCCGCCGGTCTTCAGTGGATGACGCAGTCTGGCGGGAAGCACTCCTCCGGCAGCCCTTCTTCCGGGCCGAAGGCGGGACTCACCGGGACAGACGCGGCAGCTCCAGAAGAACCGCAAATAGCCTTGCCGCTGGCCGACAGCACTCGTCAAACCGTGTCACCGGTGTGCCTGGCATGGCTGTCCGGCGTTCTGCTCCTGGGATGCCTTATTGGCACGCGCGTAATCCAGGTTCGCCGATCGGCGGTAACTTTCCGTCCGGTGGATCGCCCCGGCCTGATCGATCTCGTGCGGCGCCTGGCCGCCGAAGTCGGTCTGAAGGGGGAGATCCAGCTGCTCCAGGCCGAGCTGCCGGGGAAACTGCCCATCCCTGCAGTGCATGGAGTGTTGCGACCTGGCATTGTTCTCCCCGGCAGCATGGCGGCCGCCTGGGACCTCGATGCGCTCGAACCCGTGTTGCTTCACGAACTGGTCCATATCAAACGAAGAGATTGCCTCATCAACACGGTGCAGATCGTGCTTCAGGTTGTTTACTTTTTCCATCCGTTGGTCTGGTTTGCCAACTATGCAGTTCGCCGGGAACGGGAATTGGCCTGCGACGATGAAGTCGTCCGCCGATCCGGAGGGATCTCAACGTCGTACGTGCGCTCCATGCTGCAGGTGGCCGAGACGGTTGCTCATCAGCCGCACCGGCAGTTGCTTGGGATGGCGATGGCCGAGAATGCCTCAAGTCTGGGAAGGAGGATTCGTCGTATGATGCATTCAAGATACCGAGTCAGCGAGAAAAACGCCCTCACATATCTTTTCATTGTTCTGGTCGCGGGGATTTTCTGCGTGGCCGTATCGGCACAAGGTTGGGAACGAGCTGCAGCAACGCATGAAAAGGCAATATCGGCCGCGTCGGAAGCGCCGGCGATCCAGAGCCCTGCCGACACCAGGACCCAGGATCGTAGAGATCAGGAACCCAAGGGCAAAGATGTCGGCATCGGTGAGCCAAAGGCCGCAGCGGCCCCGGCTGCCATCGAGCCGGAAAATGCACCCCCAAAACCCCAGGAACGCCCACCCTTGGTCGAACCCTTACGCGTAGGGAATGCCATCCAGGAATCGAAGCTGAAAGAGAGAGTGGCTCCGATCATGCCCAAAGCGGCCCTCGAAAAGGGGATAGTGGGCATGGTCATGCTGGAAGCCACGATTAACGAAGACGGAGTGCCCACGAGCTTCAGAGTAGTGCTGGGCGCCCCATTGTTTGAGGAAGCTGCCATAACTGCAGTGAGGCAGTGGCGCTACTCATCGACTCTCCTCAATGGTCAGCCCGTCCCGGTCATGGCGAACGTGGTGTTAGGATTCGGCCTCCCGGACAGGATAGTCGTAGACCAGGAGGGCAATTTGAGAAGTGGTGACGGTCTCCCCATATCCCTCGACAATGTCAGAGAGATTCAGGGCACCATCGTAGTCACCCCCGAACGGCCGGCCGGCTTTGCTGCCTTGGAGCGCGCGGTGAAGACGCTGCAGGATAAAGGCGCCCAGAACATCCAGATTATCTCCACAGACTACGTTTTCAGAGCCGGGCGCCTTTTCTACATGACCTTGCCGGTCGCAGGTATCAGCGGAGCCGTTGCCGGAGTACCCGGTGGAGTCATCGGGGGGGTGAAGGGAGGAGTCGTTGGCGGAGTTCCCGGAGGAGTTAGCGGAGGAATTATTGGAGGGACACGCGGGGGCGTCGTCGGAGGTGTGGCCGGCGGAGTGGGTGGAGTCCGGGAAGGGGGTAATTACGGCATTCAGCTCCCGGAACTGGATATCGACCTTGCCGCCCTCGGTGCCATGGCCAAGGCTGCCGGAGTCACCCCCCCGGCGGTCAGCACTCCCTTTGGCCCAGCTCCGAGCTTGAGTTACAGGGTATTTGTAAGTGAAGCGGGCGAGATCGTCACCGTGGAAAGGCTTGCGGGCCCGGATGTGCCTGCGATTACTGCGGCGCTGCTCCAGGCTCGGGTCCTGACCCCAGGACGCCGCGGCGACATGCCGGTTCCAGTCGCGGTCATGGTATCCATACCCATCCGCTGATACCGCCGGTAATGCGCAGTTGGAGGCGGGCGGAGATCAATCGACCTGCGCCCGCCGACCGCCGCCGAACCCATTCTGCGCCTGCGCCTCCGCTTCCTGCCACCTGCCAAATAAATCGGAGCCTGCTGCAGTGGTTTCCATCTAATAACTGTCGAGCCTGGTTCGAAATTAGCACTTTGCGCCTTCGCGTCCTGGCGTCTTTGCGGTTACTTCTCATGGAGTGGAGTGTCAGGTCTACAGGATCCATTTTTTTGCTTTGCGGAAATTGGATTTTGGAGACCTGACACCAATCTCTGCATGACAACATTCTGCTTTCTCCCATAGCTTTCCGCTTCCGCGCATCTTATTAAAGGAAAATGGACTATGATGGCTCTCATCGAGACATGATCCCGGGACGTTGATGGCAGACGGAAGTGACAGCAATCCCGACCAACGCTGGGGCGCCGCCTCAATCTACGACAGCTACCTCTGGATGACCGGGACCCCGGTGAAGTACAACCTGCGCCGGTATCTCTCGGCCCTCGCTCGCATTGACGCCATCGAAACCACCTCGCTCCCGGATGCCGAACTCCGAGCGCGATTCGATCAGGCCGGGGCCCGGGCCACTGACGGCGAGCCGCTCGACTTGCTCCTCCCCGAGGTGTACGCATTGGTCCGCGAGGTCTGTTCCCGTACCCTGGGCATGCGGCCGTTTGATGTCCAGGTCATGGCCGGAGTCGCGCTTCATCAGCGCAAGCTCGTCCAAATGGCCACCGGCGAAGGCAAGACTCTTGTTGCCGTCCTGCCCGCTGTACTTGATGCCCTGGAGGGCACGGGCGTTCATGTTCTCACCGCCAACGATTACCTGGCGCGGCGTGACGCCGAATGGATGGGCCCGGCCTATCAGTTCTTCGGCCTCAGAGCAGGCTACGTCCAGCAAGGAATGAGCATTCCGGAACGGCAGGCGGCCTACGCAGCCGATATCACCTATTTGACGGCGAAGGAGGCGGGCTTCGACTATCTGCGCGATCACACGGTCGACAGCATCGCCCGGATCGTGCAGCGGCCGTTTCACTTCGCCATAGTCGATGAAGCCGACTTCATCCTCATCGACGAGGCGCGGGTTCCGCTTGTGATCGCCGGCAGCACTTCCGCCGCCGCCGTCGATCATGCCACTCTTGCCGCACTGGCCAGGAGGCTGCGACCCGGTGTTGATTATCGAACGGACGAGTACGCGCGCAACGTGGTGCTCACGGACGTCGGTTTTCGGAGCATTGAAGCGCTTTTGGGCTGCCGCAACCTGCACCAGCCCGGGAACCAGTTGTTGCTGTCGGCCGTGCAAGTTTCGCTCCACGCCCAGGCGCTCCTGCGGCGGGATCGCGACTACATCGTGCGCGACGGACGGGTTGAGCTCGTAGACGAGTTCACCGGACGCGTCGCCCAGGACCGGCGCTGGCCCCATGGCATCCAGCCGGCCGTCGAAGCCAAGGAAGGCGTCGAGGTGCGCGTCGAAGGGAAAATCCTCGGCTCCATCCCGATCCAGCACTTCGTGAAGCTATATCCCAGGATCGCGGGAATGACCGCAACCGCCGTGCCGGCTGCAGACGAGTTCAAGACGTTCTATGGCCTGTCGACCGTGGTCTTTCCTCCGAACCGGCCTTGCCGGCGCGTCGATGAACCGGACCTGGTGTTCAGCCACCGGGACGCGAAGCTGGCCGCCCTGATCGAAGAAATCACCCGCGTCCACGCCACGGGCCGGCCCATTCTTGTCGGCACCGCCAGCGTCGCGGAGTCGGAAGCACTCGCGGCCGCCCTTGCCGGGCACGGCATTGATTGCCGGGTGCTCAATGCCCGGCACGATGCCCAGGAGGCGCGCATCATCGCCCGCGCCGGCGTAACCGGCGCCGTCACTATTTCCACCAACATGGCCGGCCGGGGCACCGATATTGTCCTCGGCGGTGGAGACGAGAGCGACCGGGCACAGGTGGTTGCCCTCGGAGGCCTCTATGTCATTGGCACCAACCGGCACGAAAGCCGCCGCATTGACGATCAGCTCCGCGGACGCGCAGGACGCCAGGGAGACCCGGGCAGCTCACGGTTCTACATCAGCCTCGAGGATGATCTCATCCGGCGTTACGGCGTCATGGAACTCATCCCGAAAGAACAACGGCCGGAGCGCAGACCCGATCCCATCGAGGACCCGGTCGTGCGCCGCGAAATCGCTCGTGCCCAGAGGATCATCGAGGGGCAGAATTTCGACATCCGCCGCACCCTCTGGCGATACTCGGCCCTGGTCGACGAGCAGCGCCGTTCGGTCTACGAACGGCGTCAGGAACTCCTGCGTGACGAGATCGAACCCGCATTCTGCGAGGACGAAGCCCCGGATCATTATGAAAAACTGGAGTCCATGGTTGGCGCGCGGGCGCTACGGCATGCGGAAAACCTGCTGACCATGCACCTGCTCGACCGGCACTGGTCGGATCACCTTGCTCTGATCGAGGACATCCGGGAAGGAATCCATCTGCAGCACTACGGCGGACGCCAGCCTCTCGACGAGTTTCACAAGCAGATCGTGGATGCATTTGCAGCGATGATGGAAGATGTACGCTCCGAGGCCGTGGCCGCATTTCGCGGATTGTCGGCCGACGGCGGCACCGTCACCCTGGAACAGGCGGGCTTCCGGGGGCCTTCTTCGACCTGGACTTACCTGGTAAACGACAATCCGTTTTCGAGCTTCGGCGTTTCCCTCCTGGCCAGCCGCAACATCGGGATGTCCGCTGCCGTCGGGATGCTGGCCGTCCTCTATTGGCCGGTCACCCTCGCGATCTCGGCATCCGTGCTTCTGCGCCGCCTGCTCCACCGCCGTCAAAGCAGTTGAGGGGCATAGGTGCCGTATCTGTAGAATCCAGTTTTTACATTAGCAAAGCGGAGGTCAGCGCGCCGTTGCCTTCGGCCATTCCCGTCAATCAAGCGTTAACTGCGCCGATTCTAATCTAGTTTCTGTCGCGAAACTCGTTCGGCCAGCAGGCAAGCCCCAGAGGGGCGGAAA
>CAYGWQ010000325.1:0-6137 GCA_964353465.1 uncultured Acidobacteriota bacterium
TGCTATTTTACCGGGATCAGAATGGACTGCAGGATAACCTTGGTTTTCTCGTCCTGAACGAAAGCCACCACCAGCAGGTCCTTCGGATTGATCTCGTATTTCTTTTCAGCAAATGTGAAGGAGTTGCCGCGATGTCCGCCCGCCTCGTACTCGTCGAGGTGCTGCTTGATCGCGGCGCTGATCTTGTTCAAATCGAAATCCCAGGTGAAGGTCTCCGGGCCTTTGGATTTGATGCTGAAGCCGGGGGCATCGGCTCCCGCCATACTGCGTACCACCATAGGATGAAAGCGGACGCCGTTTTCCCCGGTGTAACGCAGTTTTCCCTCCACCAGCAGGATATGTAGCCTGAGGTCCGCCCATTCACTCGCCACCTTGTCCACGACGGCGCCGGCTTTCACATTGCCGCCTGTCAGCGTTGCGTTGAGCTTTATTCTTGCATCGGAGGGCACTTCAAGGTTTTTCTCAATTTCCTTTGTGATTCGGTCATAGACGATTTTGGTGCGATCCCGCGCCCCGCCGCCGCCGGGTGAGGGCACCCCGTCAATGACAACCGAGGGAACGCCTGTCCCGGCGTAATACTTGAAGCGCGCCGTGGTCTGGGGTGTGGTCATCGGGTCGGGCTGAGGAATGTGTTCGTGATATATGATCACTGCCAGATCCTTGCCGTATCTCTCCATGGCCAGCTCTGCAGCCAGATCGGCCGCAACGCAAGGCGGGCACCCCGAGCCGGTGAAAACCTCCGTCAGCACCATCCGGTCCGAGCGTTTTTCCGTCGGCTTATAGGGCTCGACGTGAAACACCGGCGGGTTGAGTTCGAGATATTTCGCATCGAGCATCTCTTCGAGCCCCGCCATTGATCCCTTGCGGGATTTGGCGTAGAGCGTATTCAATGCCTGGCGCTGGGGAATGGTCAGCTTGCTGACCGCGGCAGCGTTGACATAGGCGGTGAGAGCGTTCTTGGAGTCTCCGCGCTTATCATAGATTTCCGCCAGACCGAGCGTCGCAGCCATGAGCTGGAGATTGACCGTGAGAGCATCTTTGAAATTCTTCTCGGCTGCATCCAGCTTGCCCTGGCGAACATAAATCCGTCCCATGGTTACCTGCGCGGTAGTCTTGAGGCGAGCGAAGTTGGCACGAGGATCCGGAGGCTGCCGGACAACGGGATTCGCCTGTCCCGGGGGGTTGACTGGATTCGCCTGTACCGGGGGCGTGGCGGGAGCCGGCGGCGTTGCCGGGAGCTTGGCCACTTCCTCGTCGATCAGGGCGAGGCCTGCAGCCGCCAGCTTTTCTGCGTCATCCATCATGATTCCCGCATCTAAGAGCTGGCTGGCGAAATAGTTATATAAGTTAGCCTTGTTCATCGGAGCAGTCGCCTTGTCCATGGCTCTGCCCACCTGTTCCAGGATTCTCGCCTTCTGATCAGGATAACTCCTGACCAGCGTGCTGAAAATGGCCTGATACGCAGAAGTCACCTGCATGCTTTCAGGAAAATCCACTACAAACTTCTCGAAAGCCTCGATCTTCTTGTCCGGTTCCTTGATGGCATTGGCTGCAGTGAAAGCCGTGCGATCCGGCGGCAGGGGCGGTGCGGCCTTCTGAGCCGCCTGTGGCTGCGTCTGGGCCAAGGCGGCAAGCAACAGGGTTGCCAGCATCAAGGCAGGCAGTAAGGTGAGCAGCAATCGTACCTTTCTATTCATTGGAAACTCCTTCATGGGTTTTTGCGCCTTCGAAGGCTGACCACTCCGAGGACTATAACGATGAGATAATCCATTTCCAGGCGCAAGGTGAAATCGGGGGCTCGCAAAATACGGCGATGCTTCGCCGCTTTGTACCTCGGTTCCGGGTCCGGCGCATCAACCCAAAGCGGCGCAGAAGCGGCGTACTCTCCAGTAACTCAATTAGCCTGACTGCACAAGAAGTTGCTGAAGAATCAATGCATTATCCTGGTTTTTGGGCCGGCGGATCCGGCTGTAGCCAGTTTCTGTCGCAAGATTCCCTCCAACCTTGAGCCCAGCCCTGGAGGGGCAGAAAGATAATAGCCCCGGGCGCAAGCCCGGGGTTAGGCCAGAAACCGGCGCGGAGCCCTGGAGGGGCGACAGAAAATGGTTGCGGACAAAGATCTTTCGCCCCTACCAGGGCTCGTTATTTGCAATATCCTATCCGGGGGCTTGCGCCCCCGGCTATTATCTCTCGGCCCCTCCAGGGCTGCGACGCAAGGGCTCGAACGGCATTTCGCTACAGATACCAGCTGAGTTACTCGTACAAGGACCCTCGCGCACCGCGTGGTTGTCGCTGCAAGGCGCCTTCGGCGCAAGGCATGAATCCGCCTTAAAATCGGCTTTCCATCGGGGTGGATTGGCAATACACTGTCTCTGATTTCATGCCGGTGTCATAAACACCCAACGTGTCGCGAGGAGTTGAACATGAGCATTTATGTCCGCAAGCATGGGCTGCCCGTGATCCTGATTCTCCTGACGGCTCTCGCCGCTTCCGCTTTCTCCCAGGTTTCCGCGGAAAAGGAAGCCTGGGAGGTTTTTCGCAAGCTGATTGCCGTGGCCGGCGTTTCCTTTCACGAGGAGAAAGTCCAACAGGTAATCAGGGCGCTCCTCCCCGGGGAAGCTAAGCCCATCGTGGATGAAATGGGCAACCTGGTTGTGGTTCTTGGCTCCGGGAAGCCTGAGATGATGTTTATCGCCCACATGGACGAGATCGGGCTGGAAGTGACCGAGATCCTTCCGGACGGCACGCTCAGGGTCAGAGTCCGCGGAGGTTCCTTTTCGTCCATCTGGGAGAGCAGGATCGTCAAGATCCATACCCGGACGGGAATCCTGGACGGCATCATCGGGCCCAGAAAAACCTATCGCGAAGCCACTCCCGCAGATCACGGCGCCGGGGACATAGTGGTGTATACCGGCGCCAACACCAAAGCCGCCGCCGAAGCGCTCGGCATCAGCCCGGGCGATTTCATCGTCCAGCCGAAGAGAGTCACGCCGATGGGACAGTTCAAATCGGCTGCGGGCTCCACGGACGATCGCGGAGGCTGCACGGCCCAGATCCTCGCGCTGCGCAGGCTGATTGGCAAGCAGCTCCAAAAGACGGTCGCCTTTGCCTGGGTCGTACAGGAGGAAACCGGCCTCAGCGGATCGCGTGGCCTGACCAAGACCTACGCCCCTAAATATGTGCTCGCCGTAGACACGTTCGTTTCCTCGGACGCTCCCTTCGACCCCAAGAACATCGGCACAACGCCGCTGGGCAAAGGCGCAGTATTGCGCGCCTTCGACAGCAGCAACATTACACCGCAAGAGGTGTTCCTCAAGATCCGGAAAATTGCCGAGAGCCGGAAAATCCCCGTGCAATGGGGAATCACCAGCGGCGGAAACGACGGATCCGTGTTTCTGGCGGAAGGATCGATCGACATTCCGCTCTCCTGGCCGGGAATCTATTCTCATTCCTATGTCTCGGTGATGGATATCAGGGATATGCTCGCACTGGCGGACCTGATTGTTGCGATCTCTGAGGCCTTTTGACAGACGACAGCTTTCGCAGACGGAGGAGCAGGTGAAAATCCGGAGACCTTTTTGGACGTGCTTCATTACTTTGCTTACTTGCGCAGCCCTCGCGCCCGCGCAGTCGCTGCAGACGCTGAAAGAAAGCTTCATTCAATGTGCGGGCAACCAGGCCGTCACGGGACGCGAGGCGCGCTTTATCGAGTTTATCAAAGGCCGCCTGCCGCAGGGCGTCAAATCCGAAATCGACAACATGGGCAATCTGACCGTCCAATTCGGCGATGCGGCTCCCCAGCTTCTGGTCATTGCGTCGGTCGACGAGCCCGGCTTTGTTGTAACCGGAATTACGGATGAAGGATTTCTTAGGGTGGCATCGCCCGGGGGCAGAACACCCAGTCCCCTCTTTATCCAGTTTCACGAAGGCCATTACGTTGACATCTCCACCAGGGGCGGGATGATCCGGGGCGTGGTTGCGCTGCCCTCCTCCCACCTGGTCCGTGGTCGCAGGGAGAGCCTGACGCTGGACCGGTTTCTGATCGACATCGGCGCGCGATCCAAACAGGAGGCAACGGCGAGGGGAGTTGAGATGCTCGATCCGGTAGCCGCGGTGAAGGATATCGCTTCCCTGGCTGAAAACCGCATCGCCGGCCCGATGCTGAGCCGAAAATTCGGCGCTTTCGCCCTGTTGGAAGCGCTGAAGGGATATGCGCCGCGGGCAGGGAAGGGAGTCGTGTTCGCCTGGAGCACGCAGAGCGGGATGAGCAACTCCGGCGTTGCGCGCCTGGCGCGAAAGTTTGCTGCCAGACAGGTCCTGATCATTGGGGCGTTTCAGCGTGCCGGGGCGCGCACTGGGAGGGATCCGGTGGAGATCCTCGACAGCGGCGTCCTGATCCCGGATAGCGAGTCGCCCGGCGGTGGCAGCCAGTGGCTCCGCGCCGCCGCAGCATCGGCGGGCACGAAAATCAAGTTGACGCCCTCGCCAACCGCGGCTCCTCCTGAAGCCAGACCCTTCGGGGCGAATGCGGACGCCGTTTCTGCGGGCATTCCTGTGGTCTATCCCGGCAGCCTGGTGGAAACGATCGACGCGGACGACCTGCAGCAGCTGATTGAATTCATCAAAATCATCGTGGCCATGTAGCGGGCACAAGCCGCTTTTATAAACCACGAAATACACGAAATACACGAAATGTCTGAACCGGGGAATAATTGGAGACCGGTATCTGAGCACTAACTTAAGGCAAAGCCCGACAGGCCACAACTCCGCTCGCCCCTTTTCGTAGTACTACGCTGCAACTTCGTGCTTTATTAGCGCAATTTTGTGGGCAAGGGCAAAAATCCCCTTGCACCACCGGAACGCAGAGCACGGAGGCGCGAAGCGCCGGCAGAGAATAGCCCCGCCCGTGAGGGCGGGGTTGAGTGAGACAAAGCATGGAGGTCGCAAGGACCGGCACAGATGTCATGTGCCGCACCTTCGGCGCTCAGGCCAATTGGCTAAACACCCCGGCCTCACGGCCGGGGCTATTGTCTGCCGCCTCTTCGAGGCTCCAATCCTCCGGGGATCCGCGGTGAGATGGTTTGGTTGCGGCTTTGCTGCACCGTGTATTTCGTGTATTTCGTGGTTGCCAGGTCCGCTACTTTCGGGGCATCGCCAATCTATCCGGCAGCGCGCCGAAATCGTAATAGCGATGCTCCACCCCGGCGCCCGTGACCGCAGCAATCCGGATTCCGGAACCATCCTGGCCGAGAGGCTTGCCTACCGGTCCGGTCGCCACCACCTGAAGCTGCCCGTCCTGCGACGCCACATTCTTGTGAGTGTGCCCGGCGAAGACATAACGGACGCCATGCTCGTGGAATAGTGCCAGCAACGGCAGGCGTCGTTCGCGAGGGATGTTTTCATAACGGTCGTCTTCCTGCGCATCTTTGAGAAAGCAGGGGTGATGCTGGAACACCAGGATGGACTGCGCCTGCGACGCCTTTGCTGCTGCCAGTTCCTTTTTCAGCCAGGCGTCCTGCTCCTCGTATTCCGATCTTGCGCTCTTTGGCGAATGAATCAGTGTCGAGTTGAGGACGATGCCGTACACCGGCCCGGCACGGAAGCTGTAATAGTCTCGGCCAAAGGTTTTTCGGTAGGCGGCCAGCGAGTCCGGAGTCGGCTCATTGCCGATGTCATGGTTGCCCGCCACGTGATAGACAGGAATCGAAGGATCGATTTTCCGGGAAATCCGCTGGTACTCGCGGATCTGTTCGGGATCCCCCGCCTTGTTGACGAGATCCCCCAGGATTATGACGAATCCGGGCTTGAGGCGATTGACGGCGGCGACAGCGAATTCGTAATTCGCGGTTTCCTGGGCGAAACCCTTGTCGGACGCATACATGCCGAACTGCGTATCGGTAAGCATCATGAAATAGAAGGGTTGTTCCTGTGCAAGGCAGGGTATCAGAATTAGCAGGCACAAGGTAAGCAACAGGGCCGACTTGGATCTCATAAAAAAATGGCTCCCATTCTGAAAGAGTCAGCAACCAAACTCCCGGTCAGTATCACTGATTTGCCGTTTTTAATCCATAGGCGGCGCAGGAGCCTGGACCTTGTACGCATTTGTGCTGGTGTAGATATAATTGCAAGACCGGTGC
>CAYGWQ010000326.1:0-6135 GCA_964353465.1 uncultured Acidobacteriota bacterium
GGACGAGGCCGATGGGATTTCCATGAAGTTGGAGCCGCCTATGCAGGAGAGGTTTTACGGGGTGGTCGCCGTTCTCGATCCGTCGGGCCGTTTTTGCGCCGGAGGTGCGATCGCTCGCGGAGGCATCCTGGAAATCAAGAAATGCTATGTGGGAGGCTCAAGCAACGGAGTGGAATCGGGAGAAATCCACCGTTCCGCAGCTCCGATTCTCAATTACCGAATCGAATATGGGCCCGCATGAGCGATCGCGCCAAGAACCCACCCACCAGCCCGCATTATTCATGAACAGAGCAGGCTAAATCCCAACCGCTTTTGCCGCCTTGACCAAACAGAAATCCAGCCTGCCGTTTCCAGCTTCCGCCAGTACTGTTTCACATCCTGCAGTGGCACGGTTCTCGACAATCAGGCTGGCCAAGGGAAACTCTAGATGCTCACGCACCGCCCGCCGCAACGGACGCGCTCCATATCGAAGGTTCGTCCCCTTGTCGATCAGGTATTTCTTTGCCGACTCGGATACTGTCAGAAACACGCCTGTGGTCCCCACCCTCTCTCTGGTTTCTTCCAGGAACTTCTCCAGGATTGCCATCAGGTCTTCATCCTTAAGCGGATTGAAAGTGATGATCTCATCAATGCGGTTGACAAATTCCGGATTGAAAAAGTTCTCCACGGCTCCCATGCATGCAGCCCTAATTCTCGCGTCCGCAGCCGCCGGGTCCATCTCCTGAAGCTTCCTGGGCGGGAGGCCAAAGCCCAGCACTTCGTTTTTAGTTATATTGTCGATCTCCTTGGCGCAAACGTTGCTGGTCATCATCACAAGACAGTTATGGAAGTTAAGATTAGCGCCCCTTCCGGTTGTAAGCTCACCCCTTTCCAGGATTTGGAGCAGCAGGTCGAACAGCGCCCGGTCCGCCTTTTCGAGCTCTTCAAAGAGTACAATAGTCAGGGGCTTCTCCAGCTTATCCTGGGTGAGGAAAGGCTGCTGATCGTGGCCCACATATCCTGGAGGTGCACCTACCAGTTTGGCGACATCGTGAGGGTTCTTGAATTCCGTGCAATTGATTGATACAACATCACTTTCACTGCCATGCAGTATCTTTGCGAGGGAGCGGCCTATTTGGCTCTTTCCGGTGCCGGTCGGGCCTAGGAATAGAAAGGTTCCCAGGGGCCTGCGAGGATCGCAGATGCCGAGATCAGCCACCACAACAGTCCTGACTACGGCATCTATGGCCTGGTCCTGTCCAACTATTTCTCTCTTAAGTAGTTCTCGCAGTTCTGCGGCTTTGGTCATGAACCCTCCTCTCGCAGGTATCACCCGAACCACACGAATATAGATATTCTTCGGCGCGGAAAGTTTCTGATCGAGGTATGCGGTATTACGGACTGGTCCCGAATTGTGATACCCTTACGGGCTATTTCCCTGAAGATCGATGTGGGGGAGTAGCTGCCCCGATATATAATCTTTGTGCAGAGGCTGGAATGGATGAAGCACTCTTGACAACTCTCCCGGGAACGCGGGATCTGCTTCCCGAAGAAATCTCCTCGTGGCACCTTGTAGAAGCGGCGGCCAGGAATATATTTGCCTGCTATGGTTTTCAGGAGATTCGCTCGCCGTTGCTGGAAGCTACGGAGCTATTTGCCCGGGGCATAGGCGGCGATACGGACATTGTGGGAAAAGAAATGTATACCTTCCGGGACCAGAGCGGCAAATTGGTGAGCCTGCGCCCGGAAGCCACCGCCTCTGCCGTGCGCGCATATCTTCAGCATTCCATGGGGCGGGGTGTGGGTCTGACCAAGCTCTACTACATCGGTCCCATGTTCCGGCATGAGAAGAAACAGAAGGGAAGATGGCGCCAGTTCTATCAGATCGGCGCGGAAGCCCTTGGTTCTGAGCATCCCGCCATCGAAGCCGAAGTGATCGAGATGATGCTCTTTTTTCTCGAGTCTCTTGCGGTCCGTTCTCGGCTGCTCATCAACTCCGTGGGCGATGGACAGTGCAGGCCGGGGTACATTGAAGTGCTGCGCGGCGAGTTGCGCCGGAAGCAGGCAGAGTTGTGCGAGGATTGCCGTCGACGCACGGAAACGAATCCTCTTAGGGTTTTGGATTGCAAAGTGGAGACTTGTCAGGAGGTGATCGACTCCCTGCCCAGAATTGCCGACAACCTGTGTGCCGAATGCTCACGGCACTTTGAAGAGGTGAAGAACTATCTCCGGGAAGCGGACATTGCATTCGAGATTGATCCGCGACTCGTGCGCGGACTGGACTACTATGTGCGCACCGCCTTCGAGATCGTCAGCGGGGATTTGGGATCGCAGAATGCACTCGTGGGGGGAGGCCGTTATGACGGTCTTGCCGAAATGCTGGGTGGTCCTCGGGTTCCGGGTTTCGGATTTGCGATGGGCCTTGACCGTCTGGTTATGATCCTGCCGGAGGCGGTGCAGGCCAGGAGCAGACGTCGACCAGACCTGTACATCGCGTACATGGGAGATGCGTGCTTCAGAAAGGCGCTGGCGGTTGCACGGGGATTGCGGCATAAGGGATTTACCTGCCATGTTGAGTTCACGGGCGGCAGCCTTAAAAGCCAGATGCGGCAGGCGAATCGAACAGGAGCCCGCAACGTGCTGATTATGGGCGAGGAAGAGTTGGCGCGGGGCCGGTTCCTGCTCAAGCACATGGACGACTCGACCCAGAGGGAGGTAGCGCTGGAGGCACTCGAGGAACATTTGGTGGAGCCCGCCGCTGCCGGCGGCTAGCGCCAGCATGCAGTGGTGAGTTTGGCGCGTGGCGCAGAGGATTCATGAGCAAGATACGCGTGCTGCCTGAAATCCTGGCTAACAAGATCGCAGCAGGCGAGATCGTTGAAAGGCCGGCATCCGTAGTCAAAGAGCTTCTGGAAAATTCTTTTGACGCGGCCGCGCGCGCTCTCTTCGTTTCCATAAAATCCGGGGGCAAGAAGCACATCACCGTCCGGGACGACGGCGAAGGGATGACCCAGGACGATGCGATCCTCGCCTTTGAGCACCATGCTACCAGCAAATTGCAGAGCGTGGAGGATCTTGGGGCTATCGCTACTCTTGGCTTTCGAGGTGAAGCTCTGCCTTCTATTGCATCCATCTCGCGGTTGACGCTCCGCACACGTCACGAATCCGAACCGGCTTCGACTCCAGGGACGGAAGTGGAAGTTCACGGTGGCACCATGCGGTCCGTCAAGGCCATCGCGTGGGACAGGGGAACGGAAGTAGATATCCGCGATCTTTTCTTCAACGTACCGGCCCGGCGCAAGTTCCTGCGCGCTCACGACACGGAAATGGGGCATATTACGCGCCTGGTGACGAGCTATGCGTTGGCGCGGCCGCAGATCCGCTTCGTGCTGGAAAGCGAGGACCGCAAACTCATCGATGTGGTCGCGGTCCCCTCAGTGCGCGAAAGGGCATTCCAGCTGTTCGGCGAGGGTTTCCTGCGGAACCTGATGGAAATACGAGGCAACGCCGGGGATGTTCATATCCACGGGTTTGTTTCTCAGCCCCACGAACAGAGAACGAATGCCTATTCGCAATTTTTCTACGTCAACCATCGCATGGTCCGGGACAAAGTAATCACGAGCGCGGTGCGACAGGCATACGCCCACATCATTCCATCCTCGGCGTATCCCGTCATTCTTCTCTTCGTGGAGCTTCCGTTCGACCAGATCGATGTCAATGTGCATCCGGCAAAAACCGAGGTGCGCTTCCGCGAGCCAAGCCTGGTGCACGAACTGGTCCGCGACGCGATCCAGCGCGCCCTATCCGGCAGCAGGTCGATACCGCCTTATGAGCACTGCAGCCAATGGACATGGCCATCCGGACAAGGCCAGCCCGACAGCGTCGGCTCGTTCTCCTGCGGCAAGGCTGGCTCGCAAGCAGACCAGGGTCCGACTGTGCCACCGGTAGCTATGCCTGATCCGCTCCAGCGTGCCTTTGACTACCCCTTTCGCGAAGCCCTGCGCCCGGTACTCCATTCCCCCATCGATCATCACGCATTGCGCATGCGGCCGGATCTTCTGCTGGATGCCGCCTCGGAACCTGCGACCGAAGCCTTTCACTCTTCAGGGGTACGCATTCTGGGGCAGATCCAGGAAAGCTATATCATCGCCAGCGACGCTCAGGGCCTCTTAATCGTCGATCAACATGTGGCCCACGAACGAATTCTATACGAGAAAATTGCGGGCGCCATGAGGGGGAGCGGCGTTGAAACCCAAGGGCTGCTGGTTCCGGTGACCATCGAGCTGGCGCCCCATCACATGGCCATCCTCGAGCGGGCACTCCCCGAACTGAACCGGAACGGCTTTCAGGTGGAGCGATTTGGCGGGAGCACGATCCTGGTGCGGTCCGTCCCGGCCCTGGCACACGACCTGGACTGTGAAAGGCTGATCTCGGAAATCCTTGAGGGGCTTGAGGTTGAGGAGCGGACGCTCGACGTAGAGCGGATCCGGGACCGGATCGCCGTCAGCATGGCATGCCGGGCGGCCATCAAGGTCCACATGCCTCTCACGCCGGAAAAAATGCAATGGCTGCTGGATGAGCTGAGTCGAACGCGGGTGCCGACCAACTGCCCGCACGGCCGGCCGATCCTGCTACGCTTCAGCCTATATGAAATCGAACGCAACTTCGGTCGCGCCTAGAAACACAGGTCCCCAAGCATAGGAATGACCCCGAAAGAGATGAGGCAATACCGTTCCGAGGTTTGTAGGATCCCTTAATCAGCAGATCTTTGCCGAAAACGCCGAGACATTCTCACCGCCTGCGGCGCAGAAAACGCAGAGGAAGCAGAAAATCACTCTGCGTCCACCGCGCCTCTGCGGTGAGTTTTGCCCTGTATGATTCGGCCTTGTCCGGGTTGGGGGATTTGGGGTTTTACCGGCTCAACACATCAGCAGGGATCGGCCGCTCCCATGCGCCGGAATTTCTGATACCGCTGATCTCGAAGCTCCGGGCCGGTCATTCCGATCAGGGCTTCGAGCGCGGGCTTCAATCTGCTGTCGAGTGCTTCAGCTGCCGCGTCGTGGCTCGTGTGCGCGCCTCCGGGCGGCTCGGGGATGATCTCATCAATAAATCCAAAGGACAGGAGATCCTGGGCCGTAATCTTAAGCGCATTCGCGGCCGCTTCGACATGGTCCTGGTCTTTCCACAGGATGGCGGAACACCCTTCCGGCGAGATAACGGTGTAAATGGCATTTTCCATCATTAAAACTCGGTTGCCGACGGCGATACCGAGCGCGCCGCCGCTCCCCCCTTCGCCGAGGATGCAGACTACAACGGGCACTTGAAGCCGGGCCATCTCTCTCAAGTTATAAGCGATCGCTTCCGCCTGTCCGCGTTCTTCGGCTCCGATGCTGGGGTAAGCTCCGGGGGTGTCCACGAAGGTGATAATGGGACGGGAAAATTTTTCCGCCAGTTTCATAGCACGCAACGCCTTCCGGTAGCCTTCTGGCTGGGCACAGCCGAAATTCCTGAATTGCCTCTGCTTAAGATCGCGCCCCTTTTGTTGTCCCACCAACATCACAGGATCACCATGGTAGCGTGCCATCCCGGCGATGATGGTTGGATCGTCAGCAAAGCGCCGGTCACCATGGATTTCCGAGAATCCGTCGAAGAGCCGCTCGACATAGTCCAGGGTGTAAGGGCGCTGCTCATGGCGCGCCAGCAACGTGCGCTGCCAGGCGCCACTGAATTCGGACTTCTCCTTCCTCAGCCGCTCCACCTCGGCGCGCAACTCGTCAATTTCCGCTTGATACAACTTCTCTTCGTCCATGAAACCCTTCCCTTGCCACTGGATTATGCTAGCGAGCGAAGCGAGCTACATCTTGACACGCACGCTTCCAACGCCACATATCTCCTCCACGCGGCCGATCAGCTCAGGGCTCGACTTCACTTTTACAAACTCAGATGACTGAATGGTAACACGGAATTCGTCGGGATGATACAGCTCCACTTCAACTCCGGTCTCACCCCGGTTCTGCTCGAGAAGGAGCTGGAGCTCGCGAGCAGCCTCCGGCCGCAGCCCGGGAACCGACACCCGTATGCACAGGGTTTTGGCGTTCCGTTCAGCAATACCCGTCAGGGGCTGAATATCGGAGCAGATGATCTTGCATGCGTTTT
>CAYGWQ010000327.1:0-6121 GCA_964353465.1 uncultured Acidobacteriota bacterium
AGGCATGTCGGTGGATTCCAACATTCTTATCTTTGAGCGGATCAAAGAGGAATTGCGCAACGGGAAGACCATTCGCGCTGCGATCGACACCGGTTTCAGCAGGGTGTTCTGGACTATTGTCGACACTCACCTGTGCACGCTGGTCTCGGCGGCCTTTCTGTTTCAGTTCGGCACGGGCCCAATCCGCGGATTTGCCATCACTCTGACCGTCGGACTGCTGGCCAACATGTTCACAGCCATATATGTGTCGCATCGACTGTTCGACCTGACCCTGCGCAGGCGAAAACTGGAGTCATTATCAATTTAGGGAACTTGAGCAGCCGAACGGTGTCCAACGATCTGGCAACAAGCATACGGCCGGCCGGTTGGGAGACCCAGAGCTCCGGTTGCTGACATGTTGGGAGTTGGCAGTGGAAATCCTTAAGAACGTCTCGGTCGACTGGATCGGAAAGAAGTGGTACTTATTCGGGCTCTCATGGATTCTCCTCGGGCTGGGAGTGGCTGGCTACTTTATCCACGGCGGGCTGGTCATGGGGATCGATTTTAAGGGCGGGACGGTGGTTTATTTGAAGTTCAGCCAGCCGCCCGACCTGGAAACCATTCGGAGAGTTCTGAAACCGGAAACGGTGGGGGCGACGATCATCCAGCGCTATGGGAGCGTCGCAGATAACGCCCTGATAGTGCGTATGCAGACCGATTTTGCCGCCGGGCAGGATTTGGATGCCGCGCACCAGGAACTGCGGAAGCTGCTGCGACAGAGCTTTGATCCGGCGCATGTCAACGCGACGCTGCCTGACATCAACGACACGGGTGCTGAAACGCTCGCGAAATCTCTGCTGGAGGCCGATCCCGACAAGCTGGCAAGCCAGAGCAAGACCTCCCAGGAAACGGAGACGCATTATCGCGGCCTGGCGCGCGCCGTCATTGACTATCGCGACAAGGTCGGCGGGGGAATCATCGGTTCCATGGACGACCTGAAAAAGGTCCGCGGCATCACAGCGGGCGCTCAGGAAAGCCTGGGGAAGGCCTATTATGCCGGGCCTTTCGCGGTGACAGGCGTGGAGAGTGTCGGAGCCATCGTGGGAGCGGACCTCACTAACCGGGCGGCTCTGGCCGTCGGGCTCTCCTTGCTGGGAATGCTTGTGTATATCGGCTTCCGGTTCAAGCCCATTTTTGGCGTGGGTGCAATCATTAGTCTTTTTCATGACGTGCTCATCACGCTGGGCCTTTTCGCGTTGACCCAGAAGGAGATTTCTCTGACCGTGATTGCCGCGATGCTGACCCTGGTCGGCTATTCGGTCAATGACACCATTGTCGTATTCGACCGCGTCCGGGAAAACCTGAGGACGATGCGCAAGGATTCCATGCGGAGCATCCTGAACCTGAGCATCAACCAGACGCTCGCCCGCACCCTCATGACAGGGGGGTTCACCTTCCTGGCCGTTGTGGCCATCCTGTTGTTTGGCGGCGAGGTGTTGAACGGCTTTGCGTTTGCCCTGACCGTGGGAATCCTCATTGGTACCTACTCGAGCATTGCGATTGCATCTCCGATCGTGGAATGGTGGTATCGATCGGAAGATCGACAGGCGAGGCGCAAGGTGATGTAAATCTGGAGAATTTGCAGGGATCTGCGTTTTTTTGCATTATGCTCTCAGGGATTTGAATGGCATGGGTATGAGGGTAGAATCTGCTTGACAGGTTTTGCAGGCGGATATTAAGATCGCGCTCTCAATCGGCACCACGCATACACCTCAATTCTCAAGCCCGAGGGCAGTATACGGGAGAAACAATGTTTGAAACTTTAGAACAAACCAGTCGTTCGGACATAAGCAAACGTCTGGTGACGCTCCTGATTTCCATAGTGTTGCACGTGTTCGTGATCATCTTCATCGTGATCCTGCCGCTGGTATTCTTCAACGTGCTCCCGGAACAGGAACTCCTGACGTTTTTGATCGCACCACCACCGCCGCCGCCGCCGCCGCCACCGCCACCACCGCCGCCTTCGCCCACCAAGGTGGTTCCACAGCAGAGAGTCACCGTGGATCCGACGAAATTCGTGGCGCCGACGGAAATTCCCAAGGAGATTCCCCCCCCGGTCGATGAACCCCCCGTTGTAGGGGTTAGCGGAGTTGTTGGCGGAATCCCCGGAGGAGTCGTGGGCGGAGTTCTGGGAGGCGTTCCGGGCGGTGTCGTAGGTGGAATTCTGGGCGGGGCCCCTCCTCCGCCGCCACCTCCGCCGCCACCTCGTCCCAAAAAAGTCGAGCCGATGCGCGTCGGCGGTAATGTTCAGGAATCAAAGATTCTGAGGAGAGTGGACCCGATCTACCCAGAGCTGGCCAAGCGTGCTCGCGTGGAAACGATGGTCATTCTCGAGGTCAACGTGGACGAGGAAGGCAATGTTGCCAGCATTCGCGTGGTCAGAGGCCATCCTCTTTTGGATGCGGCAGCTACGGAAGCTGTGAAACAATGGAAGTATTCTCCGACGCTACTGAACGGGGAGCCCGTCCCGGTTATCGCTACTGTGACGGTCATTTTCAAACTAGGTAAATAACCCAGTTGGAGGTAAGAGGAAATCGATGGGAACAATTAATATAGTCGAATTGTGGAACTCGATGGGCAATATCGCCAAAGGCGTTGTTGTGATCCTGGCCATCATGTCGGCGTACTCCATCAGCGTCATGATCGAGAGATGGATCACCTATCGCCAGGCGCGCAAGCAGTCGCGCGTATTTACCCCGGCGGTTGCGGAGTGCTTGAAGGAAGGGAAGATCGAGGAAGCGATCGCCCTTGGCGAGCAGAACAACAAGAGCCACCTGGCGAAGGTTCTTATCTCCGGACTTCACGAGATGCAGGCTCACTCGAAAAGCAAGGAAATCCCCGGCGAGAGCATCGAAGCCGCCAGGAGAGCTTTGGATCGCGCCACAGCCATCGGCATCTCGGACTTGAAACGCGGTCTGGGCGGCCTGGCAACAATCGGTTCCACAGCCCCATTTGTCGGACTGTTCGGAACGACGATCGGTATCATTAACGCGTTCCAGGGCATGAAGACCGAGGAGACTGCAGGTATCGCGGCGGTAGCCGGCGGTATCGCAGAGGCGCTCGTCACGACGGCTTTCGGATTGTTCGTCGCGGTCCCCGCGGTGATGGCGTTCAACACCTTCACGAGCAAAATCGAAACCTTCACGATCGAGATGGACAACTCCTCGTCTGAGTTGATCGATTACTTCTTGAAGAAACGGGGTCAGATCGGTGGCTAGACACACATCACCCGGAAGAGTCAACAGCGATATCAACGTCACGCCGATGGCTGACATCATGTTGGTGTTGCTGATCATCTTTATGATCACTACGCCGCTCCTCCAGACTGGTATCACCGTCAATCTCCCCAAGGCCAAGTACCCGGTGGAAGCTCCGGACGCTGAATCCAAGGAAGCCGTCGTGGTCGCATTGGACCGCCAGGGGCGCATTTACCTGGGGAAGAATCCGACAACTGAAGCGGCTCTCTTGGATTTTCTGAACAAGCGCTTCAGTGGCGGTGAGATCAGCAAGATCATGTACTTGAAAGCGGATACGGCGGTGCTGTACGGCACGGTCGTTGAAATCGTTAACGAGTGCCGCAGGACTGGAGTGGAAAAAATCGGCCTGATGACAGAGAAGGAAAAGTAGCCGGCATCATCCGGTCTCTATCCCGTGCCCCCTTCTCGGGGGACGCTCGGCCGTTGCCAGGTCAGGATGCAGCGCGAGGTGTGCGCCGCATCCTGGTAGTACGATGATGGCAAGGGGAATGCGGCAACCAGGTCCCGGCTGTCGCATGACCGGCAGTGCCGTACTTTTCCAGAACCGAAACATGCCTGAGGCCGCGATAAATACGGCTGAAAGAAAGGAAGTGTTCTTCCATGGGAATGGCGGTTGGTACTACCAGTGGTCCGAAGTCTGATATCAATATCACGCCCTACATTGATATTCTCCTCGTGCTTCTTATTATTTTCATGGTCATCACGCCGACCAAACAGCTTGATCTGGAGGTTAAGGTGCCGCAGGAAGCGCCTAAAACGGATAAGCCGTTGCCTCCACCCCCGGGCTTGATCGTGGTCTCCATGTCGGACACCGCGCAGTTGGCGATCAACCAGGAGCCGATCTCCATCACCGAGTTGAGCAACAAGCTTACGGAGATCTACAGCGCCCGGGCGAACAAAAATATGTTTATCAGCGCGAGTGCCAAACTTCCTTATGGCGATGTAGTGAAGATTATCGATATCGCCAAGGGGGCTGGGGTCCAGGATGTGGGTCTCTTGACCGAAGAGATCCGCTGACCGGGCAACTGCTGGCGCGCAATCATTCCATTGTCTGGAGGCCATACATGAGGGTCAATACAAGGTGGCTGGTCATACTCGCTCTCGCGGCGGCTGTCCCCCTGTCGGGGTGTGGTTTCATCACAAAACTGCGGGCTCGCGACGCGCTGAACCAGGGCGTTAAGGCTTTTGTCGAACAGAAGTATGATGAAGCAGCCAAACTATTCGAAGAGAGCCACAGGCTCGATCCTGAGTTTCAAGTCGCCAAGATGTATCTCGCTACAGCATACTCTTTGCAGTTCGTGCCCGGATCCCCGGATCCGAAAAGCAAGGAAAACGGCGACAAAGCCGTGGCGACCTTCAAGTCGATCGTAGAGACGGATCCCACAAATATCCCTGCTATGATCAGCGTTGCCAGTCTCTATTATCAGATGCAGCAGTACGACGAATCGAAGCAATGGTGCGAGAAAATCCAGGCCGTCGACCCGAACAATTCGGAATCGCTCTACCGGATTGCGGTGATCGACTACGATGATTCCTTGAGGAAGACGGGCCTCCAGGGTGAGAGCGTGGAATTCCTTACCGCCGAGGACCGCGAACACACGCTCAAGAATATCCAGGAAGGATTGGATGTCCTGGACAAAGCACTGCAACTCCGTCCGGACTACTTTGATGCCATGGAGTATCAGAACCTGCTGTGGCGCGAAAGGGCAAAATTTGAAAAGGATGCCAAGGCGAAAGCCGAATTGATCCAGCAGGCAGACCGCGTCGCCCAGAAGGCTCTCGCAATGCGCCTCAAGGCCCTGGAGGAGGAGGCAAAGAAGCCGAAAAAACTGGGTGTCAGCAAGTAAGCTGCCGCTGCACATTTCGACTTGGAAGCTGGTGCGCTTCCACGATCTCTCGATGGGGTACGCCGCGGAAATTCCTCTCCGGCCTGGCGTACCCCATTTTCTGTCCTGTGCAATTCCTCTATAATTAGGGGTTGATTAACGCGAAGAGCCTATGATCCGGTTCGAAGACCTTGCCGAAAAGGTACTGCGATATCATCCCGAGGCGCTCGAGACCATCCAGCGCGGCTATGTCGCTTCCGCGAAGTTTCATAAGGGACAACTGCGGATGAATGGCGAGCCTTATCTGACTCATCCGCTTGAAGTTGCCAACATACTCGCCGAGCTGAGACTGGATGCCGTCACCGTGACCGCCGGCCTGCTTCACGATGTCCTCGAAGATACACTGATGGCGCCGGAAGAGCTGCGCCGGCAGTTCGGTGAAGAGGTATATCAGATTGTCGATGGCGTCACGAAAATCTCGCAGGTCTTTTTCAGCTCCCGGCATGAAAAGCAGGCTGAGAATTTTCGCAAAATGCTTCTGGCGATGGTGAGTGATATTCGTGTGCTCATTGTGAAGCTTGCCGACCGACTCCACAACATGCGCACTCTCCAGTATCTGCCTCCCGAACGGCGCGAGCGCATCGCGCGTGAGACCTTGGAAATCTATGCGCCGTTGGCGCATCGACTCGGCATGGCCCGGATCCGCGGCGAGCTGGAAGACCTGGCCTTTAGCTTCCTGGATCCGGTAGCCTATCAACACACGGTCTCGCTCATCGAAGCACGGCGCGCCGTCAGTCAGGACTTTATCGAGGAAACCAAGCAGGTCATCGCCACCGAACTGGAGGAGTACAAGATTCCGGCGCGCCTCGAGAGCCGCATCAAGCGGATTTACGGTGTCTATGACAAGATGCGGCGCCAGAAAATCAGCATTGACGAGGTCTTTGATTTCATCGCCATTCGAGTCATTACCGACAGCGTCAAGAATTGCTACACCATCCT
>CAYGWQ010000328.1:0-6114 GCA_964353465.1 uncultured Acidobacteriota bacterium
ACGTCGAGACTTGGGCAAACATCCCGATCATCATCGGCGCCGGGTCCGCCAAGTTTGCCGAAATCGGGACGCCGAACAGCCATGGCACCAAGATCTTCAGCCTGGTGGGCAAGGTCCAGAATACCGGCCTGGTAGAAGTAGCGATGGGCACGACCATAACCGACATCGTCAACGAAATCGGCGGAGGAGCGCCGGAACAGTCCCGCATCAAGGCGGTGCAGACCGGGGGGCCGTCCGGGGGGTGCATCCCGGCCCGCATGTTTGATCTGCCCATCGATTACGACAGCCTGAACCAGGCCGGGTCGATCATGGGATCCGGCGGAATGATCGTGGTGGACGAAAACACCTGCATGGTGGATCTTGCCAGGTACTACATGAACTTTTTGAAGGACGAGTCTTGCGGGAAATGCTTCACCTGCCGCAAAGGCACGCAGCGCATGTATGAGATCCTGGATGACATAACCAGGGGCAATGCGACCGTGAAGCACGTCGATTTGCTTCGCGAACTGGCGGAGGTGGTGAAGGACACATCGATGTGCGGCCTCGGCCAGACCGCATCGAACCCGGTCCTGAGCACGCTGCGCTACTTCCTCGAAGAATACCAGCGCCACATTGTCGAGAAACGTTGCGATGCCTTCGTGTGCAAGGAGCTGGTCGGGGCGCCGTGCCATTCCGCCTGCCCGCTGGGCACGGAAGCCTGGCGTTACGTCGCGCACCTGTCGCGCGGCGAATATGAGGAGGCGTACCGCGTCATCCGCGAGACGAATCCATTTCCTTCCGTCTGCGCACGCGTTTGCGATCACCAATGCGAAGAAAGATGCCGCTTGGGAACGACCGGTACTCGTCCTGTTGCCATCCGCGCTCTGAAGCGTTTTGTGACCGACAACGTAGATCCCGCAAGCTACCAGCCGGTTCGCAGGCAAATTAGGGAGGACATGCCGCCTGTGGCCGTGGTCGGCTCCGGGCCTGCGGGCCTCGCTGCCGCCCATTACTTGTCTCTCGATGGCTACAAGGTGACGGTCTACGAGGCTGACAACAAGGCGGGGGGCATGCTGGTGAGTGGCATCCCGGCCTACCGCCTGCGCCGGGACGTGCTCGATAAGGAGATCTTCTCTCTCATCGACGACAATATCACGCTGAAATGCGATGTCGCTCTCGGCCGTGATTTCACCATCGATGACCTCTTCCAGCAGGGCTTCAAGTCCGTGTTCCTCGCCCTGGGAGCCCACAAGAGCCGCCGCCTCAATATCGAAGGCGAGGATCTCACCGGGGTCTACCCGGCCATCCAATACCTGAAGGCCTTCAACCTCGAAGGGAAAAAGCTTGCCAGGGGATATGTCGCGGTCATCGGTGGGGGGAACTCCGCAATCGATGCAGCCCGAGTCGCCTTGCGTCAGGAAGGAGTTACCGGCGTTACCATTCTTTACCGCCGCACCCGCCTCGACATGCCGGCCCTGAAAGAGGAGATCCAGTCGGCGCTTCAGGAAGGCGTCAAACTGGAAACGCTGGTTACACCCGTCCAGATTCAATCCAAGGAAGGGGTTGTTACTGGCATTGATTGTGTACGGAACGAGCTGACCAAGATGGATGCCAGCGGCCGGCGCACTCCGGTTCCCATCCCGGGGACGGAATTCAGCCTGCCGATTGACACCCTGATTGTCACCATTGGCGATGAGCCGGATATTGACTACATCGCCTCGATGGGTATCGAGTCTACTGCCTGGGGAACGTTGCAGGTTGATCCGCAGACTCTCGTCACCAGCAGGGCCGGAGTATTCGCCGGCGGCGACGTGGTCACCGGACCCGATACCGTCGTCGATGCCATCGCCGCCGGCAAGAAAGCCGCCCAGATGATCGGGCGCTACCTTGCCGGGGAACAACTGAAGCAGCCGATTGCAGCCCGGAGACCGCAACATTATATCGAGCCGTGCACCCTCTCCGAGGAAGCGCTGGCCGAGATTCGCCGTGCTGAACCGCCCCTGCTTCCCATTGAGATCCGACGGCGCAGTTTCTCGGAAGTTGAGCTGTGTTTGTCGGCGGAAGAAGCCATTCGTGAATCCAAGAGGTGTCTGCGATGTGACCTGGAGTTTACCAAGCCGAAGCAGGAAGACACCCCTCGGCTGGAGACAGGAGCCATACCGCTATGATCCAATTGACCATGAACGGCCTCAACGTTTCGGTGGAGGAAGGCACGACGCTGCTGGAGGCGGCGAAGTTCCTGGGATTTCCGATCCCGACTCTTTGCCACATGGAAGGGCTCTCGCCTTACGGTGCATGCCGGCTTTGTGTGGTGGAGATCGGGGAGGGCCCGCGCAGCAAGCTTGCGGCTTCGTGCACCTATCCGGTCGAGGAAGGGCTCAAGGTGCGCACCTCATCGGCGCGTGTCGTGCGCGCGCGCAAGATGATCCTCGAGCTCCTGCTGGCCTCATGTCCGCAGTCGAAGCAGATCCAGGACCTCGCTTCGGCTCACGAGGTGCGCCAACAGCGCTTCCGGCAGGAACACGAGGATTGCATTCTCTGCGGACTCTGCGTGCGCATGTGCGAAGAACAGATGATGGCTAAGGCGATCGGCTTCCGCGGCCGCGGCGATCACCGGAGCCTGGGCACGCCGTTCGATATGCAGTCGGAAGTGTGCCGACTCTGCGGCGGCTGCATGTACGTCTGCCCGGCATGCCAGCTGCGCTGCACCTATACCGAGCCGGATAAGGCTATTTGCGGCGGATGTGCCAATCTGAGTCCGCCGTGTCTGGAGAAACAGCAGTTCGACGATATGATGTGCTACATGGCCCCCTGTGTAGCCTGTGAAATAAAGAAAGACTGAGAACCCTAAAGGAGCTCTACCTATGTCATTATCGAAAATAAACGCCTCCGCCGCAACTCTTACAAAAAACCGGACCGAAGGTTCGATCGTCCCCGCTTCCGGCATGTGCGTGACCTGCGTGGATGGCTGCATCGGGATGTGCGAGATCGGCAAATCCGCCTACCGCGGGCATGAGGTCATCTACCCTCAGCCGTTCGGGGTCATCACGACCGCGGCGGAAAAAAGCTATCCCGTCGATTATTCCCATTTCAATATCATGGGGACGGCCGTCGGCGCCCACGGCGTGGCCGAGGACAGCGATAAAGCCATCTTCCCTGCCGTCAAGCTCGAGGTCGTTATCGGCCACGACAAGAAAATAAAATTCCGGCTGCCCTGGATCATCCCCGGTATTGGTTCCACCAATATTGCCAAAAACAACTGGGAGGGGCTCGCCGTCGGTTCCGCTCTTGCGGGCACCGGTCTAACGATCGGGGAGAACGTGGTCGGGATGGATCCCGAATCCGTCATTAAAAACGGGCGCGTGGTCGACACCGCCGACTTGAAGCGCCGCGTGAAGCTGTACAAGGACAACCAGCGCGACGGCTATGGCGCCATCATCGTCCAGGCCAACATAGAGGACACCAGGCTGGGCGCACAGGAGTATGCCATCGAAAAGCTCGGCGTCGAGTGCGTGGAGCTGAAGTGGGGCCAGGGCGCCAAAGACATCGGCGGCGAAGTCAAGATCAACAACCTGAAAAAGGCCCAGCTGCTCTATGAGCGCGGCTATATCGTCATGCCGGACCCGACCGACCCGCATGTGATCAAAGCCTTCGAACAGGGCGCATTCAAAGAGTTCGAGCGGCACTCGCGTGTGGGCATGGTGACCGAAGAGTCGTTTGCTCAAAGGGTCGCTGACCTGCGCAAGGCCGGGGCCAGGTACGTGTTCCTCAAGACCGGAGCCTATCGTCCGGCCGATCTGGCGCGCGCCCTGGCATTCTCATCCAAATACAAGATCGACCTGCTCACGGTGGATGGCGCGGGCGGCGGAACCGGCATGAGCCCCTGGAAAATGATGAATGAATGGGGCGTACCTCCCGTGGAACTTCATTCTCTGCTCTATCAGTACGCCAAGAGGTTCGCAGACGAAGGAAGGTACCTGCCGCCTCTGGCCGTCGCCGGCGGATTCACCTTCGAGGACCATATCTTTAAAGGCCTCGCCATGGGCGCGCCGTATGTCAAACTTGTGGGCATGGCACGCGGCCCGATCGCAGCGTCCATGGTCGGCAAAACCATAGGCCGGGCCATCGACGACGGACAGCTGCCGGTATACGTGGAGCGCTTCGGAAATACCAAGGATGAGATCTTTGTCACCGCAAGTTCCCTGCGCCAGGAATTGGGTAACGAAGAATTTGAGAAGATTCCTCCTGGTGCGCTCGGTCTCTTCACCTACTACGAGCGTCTTGCCCAGGGCCTGCGCCAGCTCATGGCCGGGAGCCGGAAATTCGCCCCCGAATACATTTCCAGGGACGACCTTGCCGCTCTGACGCACGAAGCCGAGGAAATCAGCGGGATCCGCTACATCATGGACATCGACAAGGATGAAGTCGAGCAGATCCTTGGCAACAAGACCGCCTACGCTGCCCGCTGACATGCAGGCAGCCCATAGGTAATTGCATTTGGGGCGGCGCCCGCGCCGCCCCATTCCATCCGTGCCGCACCCCGCGGCTTCGGCATCTGCCAATCGCGCGATTCTGCAGTACCATGAATCATGCCGATTGCCTACATTGCCTTCATGCCACGCGCATGGACGGATTCTTCCTGCCTGCAGTTGTGCTTGCCATCCCGACGTTCTTGGTCTAATACTTGCTGCTGGATTACATCGCTCCGGAGCCTGCCTGCATTTTGCGATGCAGCCCCTGCGCTTCGGCCTTGGACCGGATACATGCTGCCATGATCAAAATAGCGCTTTTGGGATTCGGCAATGTCGGACGCGCCTTCGCGCGCTATCTCATGAAAACGGATGACCCTGCCGCAAAACAGCTGGGCATCTTCGGGATCGCCGATATCACCGGCGGCCTGCTGCTCCATGACGCCGGGGACGCAGGGTGGTTGCTCGAGAGGCAGGAGCAGGGGCAGTTCGTAGCCGACTGCGCGGAGCGGGGCACTTTTCTCACAGTCCCGGCGTATATCGCTGCCCTGCCCGATGCAGGCATAACATTGCTCGTCGAATGCCTGCCCACCAACCCCCAGGACGGGCAGCCGGCCCTGGATTTGATCCGCGGCGCTCTGGAAAAGCAGCTCAGTGTGGTGACCGTCGATAAAGGGCCTATCGTTCATGGCTACCAGGATCTGATCGACGCCGCGCGCAGCCACGGCACGAAGCTGGCATACAGCGGCACCACCGGGGTGCGTCCGCCGGCCGGACTCGCCGGCTGTCATATTCTCGAGATCCGCGGCGTCCTCAATGGAACGACCAACTACGTCCTGACCGAAATGCAGGAGTCCGGGCTCACATTCAATCAGGCTCTGGCAAAGGCCAGGGATCAGGGGATTGCCGAGCCCAACCCTGAACTCGACATCCAGGGCTGGGACACTGCCTGCAAGATACTCATTCTCGCCAACGATTGGATGGCAGCCGGAGCGACGCTGGGTGATGTGGTGCGCATCGGGATCGGGCCGGAGACGGAGGATCTCATCCGTGATGCGCGTGAATCCGGCCGCGTCGTGCGTCTCATCGGCCGCGCCCGGTATTGGGAGCGGGCTGTGCGCTTGAGCGTCGCGCCCAGGATCGTAGGACAGGATTCGCCCTTTCACTCCGTCTCCGGAACTTCGAAGGGCGCAGTATTCCGGACGCGCGAGCACGGCGATATGTTCGCCGCCGCGCGCTCCGGCCGCGATGCCATTGCGCAAACGATCCTGGAGGACATCAAGGCTATTTCAGAATGCGGCGATGCGCTGCCTTGATCCGTCTCCCCGCTGCCGCGCAGCCAACGCACTCCGGGAATGATCGCGGCAAGATCAAATCGCCCTGTGACTCCTGCGCAATAGATGGTACTAATGAAGACGCCACGGGCATGGAGGTGAAACATGCCGTTCTGCCCGAGTTGTCAGAGTGAATACCGACCGGGATTTACCCTCTGCAAAGACTGCGACGTCGCACTTGTCGAATCGTTGCCGGAGACGAATCCGGAGGAGGGCATCAACACCGCCATCGAGCTGGTCGAACTGGCGACGTTCCCAGGCTACCCGGAGGCGGAAATGATCCGCGAACTGCTGGAGGAACTGCAATCGAACGCCGAATACAAAGGCCTGGA
>CAYGWQ010000329.1:0-6109 GCA_964353465.1 uncultured Acidobacteriota bacterium
GAAAACTACCGTTTGCGTGGCTATCACCGGGACTGCTTCCCCATTGAGGTAAGTCGGGGAGTAGCGCCACTGCTTCACGGCATCTATGGCTGCCTGTTCGAGCAGCGGATGGCTGCGGATCACTCTTATGTTGGCCACTTCTCCTTGCTCGTTCACCAGCACCTCAAGCATGACCATGGCTTCGATACGCGCCCGCCTGGCCAGTTCCGGATACTCCGGATCAACCCTATAGATAAGTTTGCTGTCTTGGACGTTGCCGCCGACGCGCATCGGTTCGCGGCGAGGAAGCTGGCCGGCATATGCCACCGGCGGCTGGGCAGCCGGGGCCACGAAAGCCGTTCCGCCGGTCAGCTTGAAAGTCACGCTCACGGTTGTCATGACCGGGACCGCTTCACCGTTCAGATAGGTCGGAGAGTAGCGCCACTGCCTCACGGCTTCAGCGGCTGCCGGCTGGAGCGGTGGATAACCCCCGCCGATAACTTTGACGCTGGCCACCTCCCCCTGTTCGTTCACCAGCACCTGCAACCGCACCACGCCCTCCATCCGCGCCCGGACGGCAATCTCCGGGTAAACCGGCTCCACCCTCTTCACCAGCTTGGATTCCATGATGTTGGCTCCTACCTGCAGGGGTTCGCGCTGCTGCGCTGCCGGGGCCGGATTTTCCTGCCGGGCAGAAGAGGTTGGCGGCAGGGTCGAGGAGGGGAGGACCCCGACCACCATGCCCTGTACGGCTGCCGGGACAACCCAACCTGTCGCGTATTCGTGGACTGGAGGCAGATCGATAGTCACCGTGGTGATAACCGGAACCGCCTCGCCGTTGAAATCATAGGTCCGTGAATAGCGCCACTGCTTCACGGCGTCGATGACCGCCTGATTGAGCAGCGGATGGCCGCGCACCACCTTCGTACTCGCCACCTGTCCGCGCTCGTTCACGAGCACCTCCAGTGTAACCGCCTGTGCGACGCGCGCGCGCCTGGCCAGATCGGGATACACAGGATCGACCTTTCTCCGCAATTTCGTTGCCTGATGGTTCGGGCTGATGCGCAGCGGCTCACGTTGCTGCATTTGAGGGATCAGTTTCTCGGAGCGTACCGGTGCCTTGGCAGAGCTTGGCGCCGGAGCAGGAACGACGAGCGTTGTGACAGCGGCGGCTTGAGGTTCGGGCGCCGGCGGCGCCGTCAGTGGAAACCAAGCCGCGGTGAGGGTACCGGCTGCGAGCAGGCCGGCCGCAATGGCTGCAAGGCTGAAGGTCAATCGGAATCTGCTCATGGTCGACTCCTTTAGCATGAGTGCCACCCGCTGGATCAGGTGCCGCTCTTTTAATAGAAGGGGGGCCGGGACAGCCGCAGGCCGGCCGCGCAACGATGCGATGTGAAGCAGGGATTCCAGGTAAGGGCCCCGGGCGCCCGTGATTCTCAGCACCTCGCGATCCACAACCTGCTCGCGGCTGAGATGGATTCTGCCCAGCACCCACCAGACGGCCGGGTGGAACCAGAACAGCGACCGGAGGATTTCTTCCAGCACGATGTACAGCCAGTCGCGCCGCTCGACGTGGAGCATTTCGTGGCACGCGATCGGCCTTTGCAGGCTTTCGCTCATTTCCGTGAAGGCCTCGGGGAAGAGTACCGCCGGCCGACGCCAGCCGAAGGTGACCGGGGAGTCGATCTGCCTCGAAAGGAGGACCTCCGGGGCAACCCCCACGCGCCATTGCAGGTCACGGATCGACTCGGGCAGCACCCACAGCCTCCGTGACCTGTGCCGGTAGCGGCGCAATCGCAGCATGCCCAGAGCGAGCCACAGGAACCGCAGCCCGATGCCTGCTCCCAGGATCAGTGCGATCGTGCCGCGGGTCGGAAAGGGAATCGATCGCGGCGGCGCGGAGGTGGTCACAGGCAGCACCGCATCCAGGGAAGGCAGGGTCGGCAGGGAAGGGATCTCGATCGCCGGCACATCAGTGCTCTGGGTCGCCCGAGGTACCTGCCGCCACGGCTGCAAGATTGGAAGCAGCAGGCACAGCACCAGGAGTGTCTGCCAGAATGCCAGCAGTACCGCCGGCGCCTTCAGCCGGAAAAGATGAATGAGCACGGTCCCCGCGCAGATCAGGACGGCGACCTGCAGACTGTACGCGGCCAGATTCTCCAACCACACGTGTGACATCATCGCTTTCCTGCGGGCCCCCTGGCGCCGCGTGCCCCATCCCGCGCACCGCCGGCCGGGTCCCGTGCCCTCTATGGATTGTCCCGGATCATTTTGGCAATTTGTTTCAGCTCTTTTTCCGAGAGGCGGCGCTCCTCGACCAGGTGGGCGAGTAGCGGCTCCGCGGATCCATTGAAGACGCGGTTGATGAACTCGCTGACCATTTCGCGGATCATCTGCTTCTTGGGCCGCGTGCCTTCGTATACGTAAGCGCGCCCATCCAGGCGCCTCTTCAGGTACTTTTTTTCCTCCATGATTTTCATCATGGTCATGACGGTCGTGTAGGCGATCCTGCGCCGCGACAGCATAGTCTCGTAGACATCGCGGACCGTGGCAGCGCCGAACTCCCAGACGATCTTCATGATCTCGAGTTCCTGTTCCGTCAACGTCGGGCTTTTTCTTCGCATGCTAGTTAATTAGTACTAAATTGTTGCCGTGTCAAGAAAAAAATGAATGCCCGTCCGGGCGGAGGCCCTGAGGCATGGAACCCAGGCCATGTCGGAGATGATTGCCATCGCCGCCAGACTTATGGACCCCGCACCATCCGTTATGTTCCTTGCGATCTTTGAATCCCGCATCTTTGCGGTCGGTCGGCTGCGCCGCCTGCAGCCTGCCGGCCCGGAACTTCTCGTGTTCTTGAGGGTCTAAGCAGACAGGACAGGAACAAACGATCGGGTCAGGCCTGAGCTTCAACAGACAATCGAATGGAGCCCGCGCACACGGCGCACGTTGCGCCGCTGCAAGAGGCGAAGCCTCGTCTGCAGGTGCGGCTTGCAGCGCGAGAAGAGAGGAGGAATCATGTTTGAATCCATGGAAAGCAATCAAGGACTGCATGCTGCAAAGCGGCTGCTGGCGCTGCTGATTTCAATGACGCTTCACGCCCTGGTCATTTTGCTGATCGTGGTGCTGCCGCTGGTTTTTTTCCAATTGATGCCTGGGGTCGACTTCCTCACTTTTTTGATCGCGGCCCCGGCGCCACCGTTGCCCCCGCCGCCTCCGCCCCCTACTGGGCACCGGGCGCCAGGAAAAAGGGCGAACCCAATCACTCATTTTGGGTCCATCGATAGGATCCCGGATCAGTTGCCGATCGGCATTCCGCCCCCGTGGGATGAACCGCAGCCGGTCGTTTTTTCGGCCGGGATCGAAGGGTTTGGCTTGGGTATGCTCGGCCGCGGTGACCCTTCAGGTGCAGTCGGGATCGGGAGCATCCTCCATTCCATCGTGCCCACCGCTGCTCCGCCCCCACCCCCGCTCCCGGTTCGCAATCCACTGGTGATCGGCGGCAAGGTCCAGGAGGCGAAGCTGATCCGCAAGGTGCCTCCCATATATCCCGAGATTGCGCGGCGCGCGCGCATCTCAGGCCTGGTAGTCCTGGAGGTGACCATTGATGAAGAAGGGAATGTAACGGGGTGGAAAACTCAGCAGGGGCATCCAGTGCTGGTTGAGGCGGCGGTCCAGGCTGTGAAACAGTGGAAATATTCACCCACGCTGTTGAATGGCGAACCCTTGCAGGTGGTCTCGACCGTGAACATCAACTTTATCCTGAACTAATTTCGGTGACAGGCGCGAATGGCGCTTAGTTAATTTCTGTCGCGAAACTCGGTTGCCGAGTGTGCCGGCCGAGCCCCGAAGGGGCGGAAAGATAATAGCCGGGGGCGTAAGCCCCCGGATAGGACATTGCATCAAATGAGCCCCGGCAGGGGCGAAAGGTCTTTGTCCACAAGCTTTTCCGTCGCCCCTCCGGGGCTGGGCGCTCGTTTCTGGCCTGACCCCGGGCTTGCGCCCGGGGCTATTATCTTGCCGCCCCTGGGGCTTGCCTGCTGGCCGAACGAGTTTCGCGACAGAAACTAGTTAAGAGGGCCCCAATCATCTGTCGGTTCTGCCAAATCAAGTGATTAAGCCCTGAAGTGGCGGGGCAGGGATTATGCATATTCGGGAAACCAGCTCTGAAGGGGCGCGAGCAGCCTGCGCCGCCCTTAGGAGGGCTGATTCCTTGCTCTGCGGCAGTTCCCAGGGCTTGCGCCCTGGGCTTTGCTGCTGGACCCCCTCAGGGTCCCAATTGAAATCCTCATCTAAGCGCCATTCGCGCCTGTCACCGAAATTTTCCTGTGCTACAGTCCTATCCATCTGCTATAAGTACGCGGCGTATGAAGCTGCAAGTCGCGAACCTGTGAGCGGGGATGGGAATGGACAGCCAGCTGATACTCGTGATCGTCGTCATCTTCATCGCGCTGGGATTTGATTTTTTAAACGGGTTCCACGACGCCGCAAACTCGATCGCTACTGTTGTTTCCACCCATGTCTTATCTCCGCGCGCTGCGGTCTTCCTGGCTGCTGCCTGCAACTTTCTCGCCGCCTTCCTGCTTGAAACCAAAGTGGCTTCGACGATCGGGAAGGACATTATTTACCCCCAGTTTCTCGATCCATACATGGTGGCATTCGGGCTCCTGGGAGCTATAGTCTGGAATATCATTACCTGGTATTTGAGCTTGCCCTCGAGCTCGTCGCATGCCCTTGTGGGTGGATTCGCCGGCTCGGCTATTGCAAAGTCAGGGGTAGTTGCCCTCAAGGCGGAGGGGTTCCTTAAGGTAGTCCCCTGGATCGTAATCGCTCCCCTGGTGGGATTCGTGCTCGGCCGCGGCATGATGCTGCTGATTAACTGGCTCTGCCGGGATTCCACTCCGCGCAAGGTGGATAATTTCTTCCGGCGTGGGCAGCTGGTTTCCGCCTCTATCTTCAGCTTCAGCCATGGGATGAATGATGCGCAGAAGACGATGGGGATCATTGTTGCCCTGTTGATCTCCACCCACTACATGCCGCTTCCGGCCGCCGACGCAAAAGTTCATGTACCTTTGTGGATCATTCTCTCCTGCCATGCGGCCATCGCGCTCGGCACATACTTGGGAGGCTGGCGCATCGTCAAGACCCTGGGCATGCGGCTGACTAAACTGCAGCCCGTAGGCGGTTTCTGTGCCGAAACCGGCGGCGGTGTGACCATCGTGTTTCTCTCCTTGTTCGGCATCCCGCTCAGCACTACGCACACCATCACAGGCGCAATCGTCGGAACCGGCTCCACTACGCGCCGGTTTGCGGTGCGTTGGGGTATCGCACGCAATATCGTGTGGGCCTGGATCCTGACAATCCCATGCTCTGCCATTATAGCCGCCTTGCTGGAATTGATACTGCGGCCCTTGATTCAACCCTGACTTGCGGCCCGCATTCAGCGCTGGCCCCAACTGCCGGTTTCGTGGCACACTGGCGCGACTTGGCATTTGGGGTTGCGGTCTATGCGAAGAGGGGCTCCGAATTCAGGGATTACAGGATTCCAATCACTGCAATCCAAAGCAAGGGAGTCTGCTGATGTGGTTGACTGAAGCCACCGTCGTTCAGAAGCGCGCACTGTTGGCCGCATGTCTGGGGTGGATGCTCGACAGCATGGACATCATGCTCTACTCCATGGTCCTGGCATACATGATGCGCGACCTGGGGATGACGAAGGGGACGGCGGGGCTGATGGCTTCCCTGACGCTCGGAGCCTCGGCGTTTGGAGGTGTCCTTTTCGGCATACTTGCCGACCGCATCGGGCGCGCCCGGGCCATGATGACCAGCATTCTGGTCTATTCGTTTTTCACGGCGGCTTGCGGGCTCTCTCAGAACATCTATCAGCTGGCCGTGTTCCGGATTTTTCTTGGACTCGGCATGGGCGGCGAGTGGGCATGCGGTGCGGCCCTGGTGGCCGAGACATGGCCGGCCCGGCATCGCGGCAAGGCATTGGGCATCATGCAAAGTTCCTGGGCAATCGGCTATGGCCTGGCGGCAGTGCTGACCTGGGTTGTGCTGCCCCAGTTTGGCTGGCGCGCCGTCTTCTTTGCCGGAGTCCTCCCGGCGCTTGCGGCTGTCTGGATCTTTCGCT
>CAYGWQ010000330.1:0-6061 GCA_964353465.1 uncultured Acidobacteriota bacterium
TCATCCTTTTCACGGCCCTGGGCGGCATGGTCGCCATCGCCTACACCGACCTGCCGAATGGAATAGTCATAGTCTTGGCCTGCCTCCTGGCCGTGCCCTTTGTTATCTCTTCGGCCGGTGGTCTCGCCGGCGCCCAGGCGGTTCTGGATCCCGGATACTTTGCCGTGGTCAATAACCAATTCGGGGCCCATCCCTGGCTCAAGGCAATCGGCTATTTCCTCGCAACGATGCTCCTGCTTCTCGGCGTCCAGAGCATGTACCAGAAGTTCTACAGCGCCAAGTCAGCCAAGGACACCAAAAAAGCCGTGGCATGGTGGACGATCGGGACCATTTTTGTTGAGACCGTCGTCGTCGTCATTGCCGTCTTTGCTTACAGCAAGCTCATGAATAAGATTAATCTGGACATTCCCAAGGAGGGCGGCAAGGTGGTCCTCATGGCTGCGCGGAGCCTGGTGCCTTTCCCCGTCGGGGTGCTGCTCCTGGGTGCGGCCTGTGCCGTGGTTCTTTCCACGGGAATGAACTACCTCCTGTCCCCTTCGACGACCGTCATGCGCGATATTTATCAGCGCTTCATGAAGAAGGGAACGGATGAAAAAGGCATGGTCGCCATGCAGAAAGTCCTCATCGTGATCATCGGCGTGCTGGCATACCTGCTCGCGACGCAGCTGCGGAGCGTCCTGGAAATGAGCTTGTTCGCGTATACCATTTACGGGGTCGCGATCACGCCGGCCCTCCTGGCGGCGCTGGCCTGGAAGCGTGCCACCAAGGCCGGGGGGCTGGCCTCGATCATCTCCGGCACGGTCGTGTGCCTTTTCTTTTTCATCATGTCCAAGGTCCTACCCTCGGAACTGGTCCCGGAAGGCGATCCCTGGGGAATCCCGCTGATCTATCCGTCGCTGATCGCATCACTGGTCGCGCTCGTTGCCGTCAGCCTGATGACTCCCAAGCCGAAGCCCGAAGAGCTCGAGAAGTTCTTCCCGAAGAAATGAGTTCTGTTGGAGTGGTCGTTGCTTCAGTTCCGGATTCGAAGAGCCGACAGTGGATCCAAACGGGCGGCCTTCCATGCGGGAATTACGCAGGCGGCCAAAGCGATAGCACACAGGACGAATGATGCCGTTCCATTCACGGCCGGGTCAGCGGCGCTTGTCTCCACCAGCAGCTTTTCCAGCACCCGGCCGACCGTCCATGCTCCGAGCAGGCCCAGAGCCATACCAACGGCGAGTTGTTGCAGGCCCCGTTTCAGGACCAGCCACAGCACGTTCCGTCCGTCGGCCCCGAGTGCCATGCGCAATCCGATCTCCTGAGTCCTCCGGCTGACGGCATAAGCGGTCACGCCGTAAATCCCGGTCGCCGAGAGCAGGAGTGAAATAACGGCAAATGCTCCGAACAGAGCTCCGAAGACGCGATAGGGCCACAGTTGCTGCGACAGATGTTCTTCCATCGTTCGCACCCGATAAACCGGCAGGTCAGGATCCAGGGCCTGAACCTCCCGGCGCAGCACCTGTGCTAGAGAGGAAGGCGGCACCAGGGTTCGGGCTACCACGCTGACAAACCGAACCGGCAATTGTCGGTAGGGAACATAGACAATGCTCTCGGTATTTGCCTGGCTTTCGATCTCCCGGTTGATCTGGGGAATGACACCGATTACCGTCAGCCAGGGAGCGTTGGGCTCGCTGCTGATGCGGATCCTCCTGCCGAGCGGATGCTCGCCGGGCCAATATTGCGCCACGAAGCGCTCGTTGACAATGACGACCTCTGTGCCCGGCATTCCATCATGGGCATGGAAGGCGCGGCCCCTTACAAGCGACGCCCCCAGGGTTTCGAAATACGTCGGACTTGCAGGTATCACGGGGATCCGGGGCAACTTTTCCCTGTCATCGACGGCCTGTCCTTCAAGCTGGAGCATGCCCGTGAGCGACCCGTCGACGGGGAGGTTTGATGTGATGGCGATGGATTGTATGCCCGGAACAGCCCGCAGACGTTGCGCCAGTCCTTCGTGGAAGGCCACGCGGTTTTCGGGCGTCGGGTATTTCTGCTCCGGCAATCCCAATCGCATAGTCAGGAGATTCCGCGGGTTCATCCCCACATGTATTCTCTGAGACCGGAGGAAATCCTGAATCATCATGCCCGCGCCTGACAACAGAACCAGGGTCAGAGTCAGCTGGGCCACAACAAGCGAAGATGCCAGACGCCTGGGTTTTGCACTTTCCCCACCGCTCTGTCCGCCCTCCTTCAAGGCGTCCACAAGGTTCACTCTCGCTGCCTTCAGGGCCGGAACCAGTCCGAAAATCACGCTGGTCGCAATGCATACGGCAAGGAGATAGCCGAACACCCTCCAATCCATCGAAAAATCAAGCCAATAGGGCATGCCTTCGATGTTGGCCAGGGAAAGCGACATGCGGAACCACCGGACCCCGGCAATGGAAATGATCAGGCCGCCGGCCGCACCCAGAACGGCAAGCAGGACGCTTTCCATCAACAACTGCCTGATGATCCGCAAACGGCCTGCTCCCATGGCCGATCGGATGGAGATCTCCCGCGACCGGTAGGCTGCGCGCGACAGGAGGAGGTTCGCCACGTTGACGCATGCGATCAGCAACACAAATCCCACAGCGCCCAGCATGATCCAGAGCACCATTGTCATCCGGCCAGCGTTGTAACGCTCGTTGAACGACATGACCTGCGCATCAATTCCCGCATTGGTTTTTGGATATTCCTGGGACAGCTGCCGGGCAATCCCGTTCAATTCGGATTTTGCCTCAGCTACGGACACCCCTTTGCCGAGACGGGCGAAACCCTGAAGATCCCGGAAACCCCTTGCCTCCCGATCTTTAGTCTGGAGCAGGGGCATCCACAGCTCTGCATCGAATGGGAACTTCATCCCCCGCGGCATGATCCCGATAACCGTGGCGGGAATCGCGTTGACGCGAATCGTCTTGCCGAGAACCCCCGGATCACCTCCGAACCGGTTCTGCCAGACACCATATCCGAGAAGAACTACAGATGAGGCACCCGGGCGATCCTCCGCAGGCAAAAAATCCCGGCCCAAGACCGGACTCAAGCCAATTACCCTGAAGGCATTGGCTGTGAGCCATGCCCCACTCAAGCGCTCCGGAACAGCACCCTCGTTGCTCAAATTCATCGTGCCGATCGAGAAAGCCGCCACACCCTGAAAGCTCCGAGATCGCGCACTCCAATCCTTGAAATCGAGATAGGAAACGGGCATGTTCTCCATCCCTCTGGCGAGGTTATTGCAGCCAAGAGACACAATCTCATGGCCGTCTTTGAATGGAAGGCTTTTCAGGAGAATCGTGTTGACGAGCGTGAAGACAGTGTTGTTGGCGCCGATTCCCAGGGCCAAGGCAATCACTGCCACTGCGGTAAACCCGGGATTCTTTCGCATCAAGCGCAATGCGAAGCGCACATCCTGCAAAAGAGTCATTGGCATCCTCCTCGGAGCAAGCAGTGCCGCGCTCCTTCGTTCTCGCCGCTCGCAGGCCGGCATTCCGCCTGCCGGACCCGTGGCGGTGCGTGCCCGGTGTTACACCAGAACATACGAAAGACTCAGCCTTCCAGTTCATCCAATCTCTGATGCTGGTGGATGTGAAAACAGGCGCGAGGATCGGGCGGAGGGGACTCCAGGCAGTATGGCGGAAATGAGGATCGGCTTATCTAATTTCTGTCGCGAAACTCCCAGACCCTCCGTCCTGGACTTGGACTTCGACCTAGACATGGACTTGGACATGCACTGATAAAGGGTGATCTGGTAAGTGTTATGTCTGGAAAGTTTACCTCGGACAGGACCGTCCACGTCGAGGTCCAAGTCCAGGTCCAAGCTGCTCACTCGGTTTTTCTATGTAACCAGCGAGTTTCGCGACAGAAACTATCTTGCGGGGGGCAAGCCCGGGCAGGGTTCCCAGAACCCTGCCCGAAGGAGTTTGTTATCGGATGGTAATGCTGCCGGAACTTGTGCTGGCTTCAACCAGGTGGCCGCCGTTGCGTACCCTGCCGCGCATCTCGCGCTTGGTTACCGTGCCTGTCATCGTGATCGGATGGCTGGTAGAAATGTTGCCGGAATGGGAGCGGGCGTAAATATCGAACGAAGCATTCGCATCCAGTTGCAGAGTTATGCTGCCGGACGAAGTGTCCAGTTTCCAGTCGCCCGCCGGGATTCCGCTTGCCCTGATGCCCCCGCTGCCGGTATTGGCGCGGAGTGATCCGTTTACGCCGGAAACTTCAATGGAGCCCGATCCCGTGCTGGCCTCGACATCCAAACCGGCGCCACCACGCTCGGCTGCGGTCAGCGACAGGCTGATGCCGCCGCTTCCGGTTTCTGCCTTGATTGGTCCGGAGATGCCCTCGGCACGAATGGAACCGCTGCCGGTGCTGGCATCCACCTTGCCGGCCACCTGATCGAGTCCGATGCCTCCTGATCCGGTCTGGGCGACGACATCGTTCCCGATATCCAGCATAGCTATGGATCCCGATCCGGTATGAGCATCGACCGGTCCTCGGACTCCCTCGATCCTCTGGCTGCCGGAGCCTGTGTTGGACCGGACGCGGGTTTCGGCGGGGACGACAATCTCGTAGCTGATCGAAACATTGTTGCGGTAGGCCGGATCGTTTATCCTACCGATTCGAATAGTGTTACCGGTTTGCTCGATCGGCGGATTGGCCATCAGATATCGTACTTTTTCCTGCGCATTGTTCCTCCAATCGTCAGTGGCGCGGATCAGGCCGGAAATCTGAACGGCAGAAGAACTTCCGACTCTCACCGCAATGCGCCCGGATCCGGTGTTCACATCCAGGTCTACCGGCCCCGTGACCGTCAAAGTGCGGTCAAACTTGCCCTCTATCGCAGGGAAGGCTAAAATGCATCCGGAAAAAACAATCAGTAAGGCACAGACGGGTAAAATTGATGCATATCTGGGTGATCTCATGGCGTTGCCCCCTTGTTGATAAGCTATTACGATGTTTCAAGCCTGGAGGTTCAATCAATTCGGAGGATCCGACCTCCTGCACGCTTGTGCCTTGTCTATTACTTGACTGTCAGCGGGTATTGGGCGAATAATAGCAAGGTAATTACCACATGATGTCATAATTTTTGGCGAAGGGACTTATGCCTGACATTGTAGATCCCAATGATTATCTGCCCAGATATTTTCAGCTGGCAAACATACTCCGGGATCGGATCTCCAGAGGCGAACTCAAGGCACTTCAGCCCATTTCCTCCGAACGGCAGCTGGAGAAGGATTTCTCCGTCAGCCGGACCACAATCCGTCAGGCCATTGATCTGCTTGTCCGCCAGGGATATCTATACCGGGAACACGGCCGGGGCACTTTTGTCTCGCCGCAAAAGCTGCAGAAGGGCATCTCCGAACTAACCAGTTTTACCGAAGACATGAAGAGGCGCGGGATTGTCCCGGGGCAAAAGATACTGGAAATCGGCTACATATCGCCGCCCGAGAATGCCCGCCGGCACCTGGAGCTGCCGGCTGGTTTCGAGAAGATTCTGCGCATTGAGCGGCTGCGCCTGGGGGACGGCGCCCCAATGGGGTTGCAGACATCCTATTATGTCTTGCCGGACGGTCAAACCATTACCCGTCAGGAGTTGGAAGAATGCGGCTCGATTTACCGGATACTCCAGGAAAAGTTCCACCTGATCCCGACAGAAGCCGATGAAACCCTGGAAGTTGCCCTGGCAGGCCAGCGCGACGCTTTTCTTCTCCAGATAGAGCCGGGCAGTCCGCTGCTGCTCAGCGAGCGCACCACCTATTCTCAATATCGTCGAGTAATAGAGTTCGTCAGGATTCTCTATCGCGGCGACCGGTACCGTTACCTTGCCAAACTGACCCGATAAGCGGGTTCAAGTTCCCGCCGCTGCATCATCGGATCAGCTCCAGCCAGCATTCCTCTGCAATTCAAACACCGGCACTCGCTGCAGGCAGCCCTGCGAACGCCTGGTAAACCGCATCTAACCAGTTTCTGCCGCGAAACTTGGTTGCGGCGTGTGCCGGCCTAGCCCCGGAGGGGCGCAAAGATAATAGCCGGGGGCGTAAGC
>CAYGWQ010000331.1:0-6032 GCA_964353465.1 uncultured Acidobacteriota bacterium
CCTGACTCTGTTCCAGGGTTTTATGACCGCCATCGCGCTCGAGAAATCAGGCACTACGGGCGGCGGCATGGGAATCGTGCTGAATCCGGGATGGGGTTTCCGCTTCATGGTCATGATCACCCTGACCACGGGAACCGCGTTCATCATGTGGGTCGGGGAGCAGATCACGGAAAGGGGCATCGGTAACGGCATCAGTCTGATCATTTTCGCCGGCATTGTCGTGGGCCTGCCCAGTGCCATCCGTGTGATCATCCAGAACGTCCAGACCCGCACCTGGTCGCTGTTTACAGTGTTCCTCCTGCTGATTGTCATGATAGCTACCGTGGCGGCGGTCGTGTTTGTGGAGAGGGGACAGCGGAAGATTCCGGTCCAGTATGCCAAGCGCGTTGTGGGACGCCGGGTCTTCGGCGGCCAGGCTACACACCTGCCCCTGCGCGTCAACTCCGGCGGCGTGATCCCGGTTATCTTTGCCGCCTCGATTGTCTCGATCCCTTCGACCCTCGGCGTGGTTTTCCCCAAGACCTTCCTGTACAACCTCTCGCAGCAGCTGGCTCAGGGGATGCCACTTTATAACCTGTTCTACATTTCCGGGATTATTTTCTTCTGCTTCTTCTACGTAAGCATCATCTTCAATCCCATGGAAGTGGCCGACAATATCCGGAAGTACGGCGGCTATATCCCGGGCATCCGGCCGGGCAAGAGAACCGCGGAGCACATCGATCGGATCCTGAGCAGGCTTACGGCGGCCGGGGCCATCTACCTGGTGCTTGTCTGCCTCCTGCCCGAGTTCCTGATCACGGGATTCAAGGTCCAACCGCTCCCCTGGATCGGTCCCCCGCTCGACAACTGGCTGACCACCGTTGGAATGAGCTGGGTCACTACCGGCCTCGGAGTCACCTTCTACTTTGGCGGCACCTCGTTGTTGATCGTGGTCGGCGTGGCTATGGACACCGTGCAGCAGATCGAGTCACAATTGATCATGCGCCACTATGACGGGTTTTTGAAAAAGGGACGAATTCGCGGCCGGAGAGGATGAACGCCCGTACGATGCCGAGAATTGAGACCATGGCAAGAAGAGCATTGATATTGCTGGGACCCCCGGGGGCGGGCAAGGGAACTCAGGGGCGAAAACTGATGGCGCACTTGGGATATCCCAGCATATCCACGGGCGATGCCCTCCGGGCCGAGATCGGGAAGCAGAGCAACCTGGGGAACGCAGCCCGGAAGTTGATGGAGTCCGGAGAACTGGTTCCCGATAGCCTGGTGAACGAAATTGTCCAGGCCCGGCTCACGGAACCCGACTCCCGGAACGGGTTTATCCTGGACGGCTATCCGCGCACGATCAGCCAGGCCGAGTTTTTGGAGAAACTTGCCGCCCGGGAAGGCATCGATACTCTTGCCATCGGCATCAGAGTGGACGACGAGATTCTGGTGAAAAGGCTGATACGGCGCTGGAACTGCACGCGATGCGGCAGGATATTCAGCCGGGATCCGGATCGCGGCGTCGATCAGGGACGTTGTGACAAGTGCGGCGCCGAACTGGCTCAGCGCAAAGACGATCGGCCGGAAGTGGTCAGGGAGCGCCTGCAGATCTATCGCCAGACGACGCGGCCGCTGATCGACTTCTATCGGCAGCGCGGGCGATATGTGGAAGTGGATGGGAAGGGGTCGGAGGACTTGATTTTTGAATCCATCGTCGGGGTTGTAAACGGAAATAAGCGGGATCGAACCGCATCCCAGTAATCGGCGGAGCGGGATGGCATATGCCAAAAGAGGATGCAATCGAGGTCGTCGGCACGGTGGTGGAAACGCTCCCGAACGCCATGTTCCGGGTGGAGCTCGAGAACAAGCATATGGTATTGGCCCATGTGTCGGGGAAGATGCGCAAGAACTTCATCCGCATCCTGCCCGGCGACAAGATTCTGGTCGAGCTCTCCCCGTATGACCTGACGCGGGGGCGCATCGTGTACCGTTATAAATAGACCCGGTTACTGCCCGGGGAATCGGCTCAGTCGCGCGATGAAAAGAGCCGGGCAAGTCAGGACAAGCGCATCGCTGCGGAGTGATTGTCATGAAAGTGCGTGCATCGGTTAAAAAAATCTGTGTTAAGTGCAAGGTGGTCCGTCGCAGGGGAGTGGTATACATCCAGTGCCCTAATCCCAAGCACAAGCAGCGGCAGGGCTGAGGCCGGACTCCTCACTCGGATTTATGGAGGTATACATTGGCTAGAATAGCTGGAGTGGATCTGCCCATCAACAAAAGGGTGCAGATCGGACTCACATACATTTACGGCATTGGCAGGAGCCGGGCGACGAAGATCTGCCAAGAGGCGAACGTCGACATCAACACCAAGGTCAAGGATCTCACCGAAGACCAGATCGTCCGTGTCCGGAACATCATACAGAGGGATGGCATGGTTGAGGGCGACCTGCGCAAGGCCGTGTCCATGGATATCAAGCGGCTCATGGAGATCGGCTGCTACCGCGGCTTGCGGCACCGCCGCGGCCTGCCCGTCCGTGGGCAGCGGACCCATACCAATGCGCGGACACGCAAGGGCCCGCGCCGGATTGTCGGCAAAAAGTAAAGGGCCGTAACGGCAGCAGGGCAGCGCCAGGACCGTTCGCGGGAACTACTGGATCAGGAGTGACTCAATGGCGGAAAAGATTAAGAAAACAGGGAAGAAAAAGGCCGGTAAAAAGCGCGAAAAGCTCAACATCCCGAGCGGGATCGCCCACATTCTGGCGACCTTCAACAACACGATCATCACCATCACTGACCTGGAGGGGAATCTCCTGGTCGCTGCCAGTGCCGGCGCTGCCGGTTTCAAAGGATCGCGCAAAGGCACCCCGTTCGCTGCGCAGCAGGCGGCAACCACCGCGGCCGCCGGTGTGAAAGAGTACGGCATGCGCTCATTGCAGGTCTATCTCAAAGGGCCCGGCGCCGGCCGTGAGTCCGCCGTTCGAGCGCTACAGGCTGCGGGAATCGAGGTGAAATCCATCCGCGATATCACCCCTATTCCCCATAACGGCTGCCGTCCGCCCAAGCGTCGCAGGGTTTAAAGTTCGGCGATCACCCATGTTCCGTTCTGGGAACTTGGACGACGCCGCGAAGTTTGCAAGAGGAGAAACAATTTGGCTAGATATCGCGAAGCAAAATGCCGTCTCTGCCGCCGGGAAGGGATGAAGCTCTTTCTCAAGGGAGATCGGTGCTTCAAAGACACCTGCGCGATTGAAAAGCGCAATTTCCCGCCGGGGCAGCACGGTCGAGACCGACGTCCCAAGACCATCGGCTACGGATTGCAGCTGCGAGAGAAACAGAAGGTGCGGCGCATTTACGGCATCCTGGAGCGCCAGTTCGCAAACTACTTCCGAAAGGCCGAGAAGAAGAGAGGGATTACCGGGGAAACACTTCTGGTGAGCCTGGAAAGGCGCCTCGACAGCGTCGTCCTCCGGCTCGGATTTGCCAACTCGCGCGACCAGGCCAGGCAGTTGGTTGCCCACGGCAACGTCCGCGTGAACGGCAAGAAAGTGGATGTGCCATCTATGGCCGTCAAACCCGGCGACGTCATCACCTTGCGGGAAAAAACCCGGAAAGTGCAGCAGATCCAGGATTCCGTGGCCACGATTGGCGGGCGGGGAGGAGTGCCGGCCTGGCTTGAGCTCGATGCGGCAAACCTGAAGGGGACGGTGGTGGCCTTGCCCAAGCGCACCGACCTGCAGATGCCTGTCGACGAGCAACTGATCGTTGAACTCTACTCGAAGTAGTCAGTGCGATCGTGGAATCGGGTCTCGAGAACCCCATTCCAACCCGTGAGCCTTCAATGCCGAGGCTGCAGATGGGGAGTCATTCTTAAACACCGATGCCGTAGCCTCACTTAGGGAGAAGGATATGACCAAAGGTTTTCAGAAACCGAAACGACTGATTTGCGACCTCGAGACGTTGAGTCCGACGTACGGGCAGTTCTACGCTCAGCCCTTTGAGCGCGGCTTCGGCACGACCATCGGGAACGCGCTGCGCCGGGTCCTGCTCTCGTCAATTGAAGGGGCGGCCATTACCGCGGTCAAGATAGAAGGTGTGTTGCACGAGTTTACTCCTATCCCGAATGTGACTGAGGATGCCACAAATATCATCATGAATCTGAAGCAGATCCCGATCCGCTCGGCCGTGACGCACCAAAAGACAATTTACCTTGAGGCGGATCAGCCGGGAGAGGTCAAGTCGGGCAACATTAACTCGGACCCGGACATCGAAATCCTCGACCCGAACGTCCACATTGCAACCATCGGCGAAGGCGGGACGCTCAAGATTGAAATGCGTGTCAAAAATGGCCGTGGCTATATCCCCGCCGACGAGAACTTCGAGGAAGACCTGCCGATCGGCTACATTCCGCTGGATAGCGTTCATTCGCCAATCAAGCGGGTCAACTATAGTGTCGAAGCCGCCCGACTGGGGCAGACCACCGATTTCGACAAACTGATCTTAGATGTGTGGACGAACGGCTGCATCCGGCCGCAGGATGCCATCGCCCAGGCGGCAAAAATCATGAAGGACCATATGTTTATCTTCATCAACTTCGAGGAACAGCCCGAAGAAGAGGAAGAAGAAGTCGATCGCGACGCCGAAAAGATGTTCGACAACCTGAAGCGCTCTGTTGAGGAACTGGAACTCTCCGTGCGGTCCTACAACTGCCTCAAGAACGCCGATATCAAGACGATCGGCGAACTGGTGCAGAAGACGGAAGCTGAAATGCTCAAGACCAAGAACTTCGGCCGCAAGTCTTTGAATGAAATCAAAGAGATTCTCAGCGAGATGGGATTATCGTTCGGCATGAAGCTGGGTGAGGACGGCAGGCCGTTGCCGGCCCCCAAGCCGGAGTGACCGGGGAGATTTTTGACGCAGATCGGAGATTGTTCGCATGAGACATCGTATTGCCGGCAGAAAGCTGGGACGTAAAACTCCCCATCGGATCAGTATGTTCCGCAACCTGGTGACTTCACTCCTCGACAAGGAACGAGTCCGCACCACATTGCCCCGGGCCAAGGAAGTGCGCCCGATTGCTGAACGCATGATCACCCTGGGCAAACGGGAGTCACTCCACGCGCGCCGACAGGCATTGGCATTTGTCAAAGATCCCGATGTGGTCTCCAAGCTCTTCAAAACCCTGGCGCCGCGCTTTGCCACACGCAGCGGCGGCTATACGCGCATCATCCGGCTGGGTTTCCGGGAAGGTGACGGTGCGCGGATGGCCATTCTTGAGCTGATCGGGAGCGGTTACAAAGCTTCCAAGAGCGATGAAAAGAAGGCTGGCAAGAAAGCCAAAAAGGCCGAGAAGGCGGCGCCCGCTGCGCAAGAAAAAGATTAGATCCGTCGCCGCTTTCTGTGCCGGGTGCCCGGCGTGAGCGCGCGGATCACATTTACCCCATGGTGTTTTCCCGCTTATGAGTTTCGACAAGGTCCCTCAGGCGAAACTTCCCACGCGCGTGGGAGATTTTACCATCTACGGCTTTCGCGATCAGGAAACCGGCGAAGAAGGCGTAGCTCTGGTCGCCGGTGATCTCCGGGAGGAAGGCGCCGTGCTGGTGCGCATCCACTCCCAGTGCCTGACCGGTGATGTGCTGGGCTCGGTACGGTGCGATTGCGGCGACCAGCTGCACGAAGCCATGCGCCTCATTGCCGAAAGCGGACGCGGCGTACTCATCTACCAGCAGCAGGAAGGGCGCGGTATCGGCCTCATCAACAAGCTCCACGCCTACGAACTTCAAGATCAGGGCATGGATACGGTCGCAGCCAATATTGAGCTGGGCTTCGAGCCCGACCAGCGCGAGTATCGCATCCCCGCTGACATCCTGAAGTACCTCGGCGCATTACGCATCCGCCTCCTCTCGAACAATCCGGATAAAGTGATCGGCCTTGAGAAGGAGGGAATCCGGGTCGAAGAACGCCTTTCCCTTGAAATCCCTCCGATTTCCTCCACTCAGGATTATCTGAAGATCAAGAAGGAAAAACTCGGCCACCTGCTGTCGAATGTCTGA
>CAYGWQ010000332.1:0-6021 GCA_964353465.1 uncultured Acidobacteriota bacterium
CGTTGCGGTGGAACTGCCGCGAGCGAGTTTTGAGACAGTCTCGCCGGACGGGGCCCAGGGTGAAGAGCGCCGTCTGGCAGCCGGCGCCCACTTGGCGCTCTGATTTCTTCGCCGCAACACCGCAAGCCCCGTCCGGCGGCCGGGGCCTACTTACTTTCGGAACAGTCCTTCATGCGCCTGGGGCGCACCCTGTGACGCATGAAAATGATGCATATCTTTGAGATTCTTCGAGTGCTTGGAGTTTTGGAGGTTGAGCAGCAGGCCAACCTCTAAGGCTCAAAGGCCTCAAAGATTCTCAAAGAGCTATTTTCAAAGCAGATGCTAGCTGCGGCAAACCGCCAGGGCCGCATATCCGACGACTTGCCGGTAGTCGCCGCTCACATCCCCCGAGTTGGCGTAGCGGATCAGGCGCCCTTCCTTGGCTCCGAGGTCTCGACAGGCGGTCAGCAGCGCCACCGTAGGCGCAAAACCGCACATGCTGACATCTTTCTCAATGATAGTCTGATACAAACCCTTCGGATTCAGATCCACAATCTTGTCGATGGCGCAGCGGTCCTTCCGGGATGCGACGTCCGCCCGCTCATAGTGGCTCATGTCGGAACTGGCGATCAGCAGCACAGGTTCCGATATTGCCCGGATCACTCGGGCAAGAGCGTGGCCGAGGGTTTCGAGCGCAACGTAATCAGATGTGCCGATGCAGATGGCCGCGAACCGGAGCGACTCGGCCAGCACTTGAAGAAACGGGAGCTGCACTTCGAGGGAATGCTCGCGTGCGTGAGCGGCTTTGTCTTCGGTCAGAAGATCGCACTCCTGCAACAGCATCTTGCTGATCTCATCGTCGATATCAGCCAGACCCAGCGGCGTGCGCCACTGACCTGCGGGGTGAAGCGCAAGCGCAATCCCTCTGCCCGTGTGGTTGGGCCCGAGCAGAATGAAGCGCCCGGGAATCCGGACCGCCGCATAGACGGCGCCGGCCACCGCACCCGAATAGATGTATCCCGCGTGCGGTGCCACGATCCCGCTGGCGTCCATCAGGGGCTCGCTCCGCACCAGATAGGATTGAATGTCCGCACGCAGGCTGTGCGGATTCGCGGCATAGAATTGACCTGCAACTGCCGGTTCTCTGATCATAGCGGCACCTCCATCATGGAAACCACGCAACACACAAAGCGGCCCGCAGCGACCAGCCAGATGCCGCTTCGACCTCCGACCTCCGACCTCAGACCTCTGATGGAAATGATAAAGTCGGAGGTCTGAGATCGGAGGTCCTGAGATCAGGATATTTCAAATCCGTTGCTTCCCGGCAAGGGCTTTCAGGTAAATGTTACGAAATCGCTTTTGTGTATTTCGTGGTCGCTGATTACCAGCTCCATATTTCGCCGAATTCCCCCTCGGCATGTTTCGATAGTAATCCAAAGAGGGCATCTCCAGGAAGCGTCAGCTCTTTCGGATTTTCCGACTCCATCTCCGCCAGGACCGCCCTGGTGCACGCCTGGAGCCCGGCGGGGCTATAACCGCCTTCCAGAATGAAACAGATCCTGCCCTCACAGCACCGGTCTGCGGCCTTGCATAACGAAGCCGCTGCCGAGGCAAAGCCGGCGGCGCTCACCGTCAACCCGCCGATCGGGTCTCCCTCCAGCGCATCGAAGCCGGCGGAAACCAGGATGAATTGCGGCTGGTATTGATCGAGGATGGCGGAGACTATCTGCCGATAGACCGGCACGAAAACGCCGTCTCCTGCGCCCGCCGGCAGGGGAAAGTTAATGTTGTATCCCCAACCATCCTCAAGCCCGATTTCGCCGAAACTGCCGGTGCCCGGGTAATATGGGTACTGGTGGGTAGAGATGAAAAGAACCTGAGGGTCGCGGTAGAAACATGCTTGCGTGCCGTTGCCGTGATGGACATCGATGTCGACAATGGCTACCCGCGCGAGCTTGTGGGCGCTCTTCAGGTACGCGGCGCCCAGTGCGATGTTGTTGAACAGGCAGAATCCCATCGCGCGATCGAACTCCGCGTGATGCCCTGGCGGCCGGACGAATGCGAAGCTTCGGTCAATCATGCCGCTGAGGGTTGCGTCCACGCAGGCCGGCATGCTGCCTGCCGCCAGCAGGGCGATGTCGTAGCTCTCTGCGCACACCGGAGTATCTGCGTCCAGATAACACGGCGCGCTCTCCGAGGCCTGCTTGACGTTCTCGATGTGGCCTCGGGAGTGCACCCAGGCGAGCTGTTCCACGGTGGCCGCGCGCGCCTCAATGCGCTGCCAGCGTTTCGCGATGCCGAACTCGTTGAGGGCTCGCCGGATGTTTACCAGCCGGCTTGGAGACTCCGGATGGAGGCTGCCGGGATCGTGGAGCTGAAAACGGTCGTCAATCAGAAAACCCGGAGTGCGCATGCTCGGTATGCTCCATGCCTCGCAAGAGGTACTCTAGCAAATCAATAGAACGATCGAAAGGAAATGCGACGCTAACGGGCAGACTCCATTGGAGGAATCAGGATCAGGACGCTGTGCCCTGCAGCAGCTCCGGCGTAGCCAAAACTCTTCCGAGTGCAGTTCCCGGTTCTTTGAGGTCTTTGCGGTTCTTTGACCGGCTCTCGACTGTCATACGGCGTCTGGATCGCCGAACAGACGCAACAACAATGGCGTCACGTGGCCTCGATGGTTTACAATTGTCAGATTGCTGGGGGTGGCAATATGCGACGACATCTTCTCCTTACTTCGTTTCTCGCTGCGGTGCTGTATTCCGGCTCAGCCTTTGCCCAGATTTTTCAGGCAGGCGTTACCGTCACTCTGTTTGGGACCTTTACCGTCAAGGCGGCGCCCGGCGTCAAATTGCCCGATACATTTTTTGTTGTCCTTTATGGAAGCGACAGGAGCATATATGGTCGCCAGGCGGTGGCCAGTGGCGGCACTTATCAGTTTCTCAGGGTCGGCAATGGCGACTGGGAGATTGCCGTGGAGGCCAATGGCGAAGATCTCCTGCGCATCCCGTTTACGCTGATGCATACCCGCAATACCGAAGTACGCAAAAACCTTGAATTGCAGTGGAGCGAAAAACCAGGTCCGACACCCACCAATGCGGGAGGGATTTCCGCGAAGGATATCTATGCGCGCCCGGCCGGGAATGCGACTTTGATGGCGCAGGCTCAGGCTGCTAGGGGCAAAAAGAGCTATGGTGAAGCCGCCAGGCTTTTAAAGGCGATTGTGGAGGCCGACCCCAAGGATTTTGAGGCGTGGACCGAACTGGGGACGGTGCTGTTCGCGCAGGGGAATCAGGGCGAGGCCGAAAAAACCTTCAAGCGGGCACTGGAGGAGCAACCTGCCTATCCGCTGGCACTGTTGAATCTAGGCAAGCTGAATTACAACCAGAAGAATTACGAGGCCGCCATAACAATATTGAGTCAGCTTACCAGCACTCATCCCGAGTTGGCAGAAGCCCGTCGTTTCCTTGGTGAATCCTATCTGCGCATTAAAAAGGGATCATTGGCAGTTCGGGAATTGGAAGAAGCCGCTCGCCTTGATCCAGCCGGCCAGGCAGAGGCCCATCTGAGTCTGGCCGCATTGTATGATGGCGCAGGCCTCAAAGACCGGGCAGCCGTCGAATACGAGAAATTTCTGGCGAAAAAGCCGGATTATCCTGAAAAAAAGAAGCTCGAAAAATATATTCAGGATAACAAGAAGCTCTGATCTGTTTCGAAAACAGGTAGGCCCCGGCCGCCGGACGGGGCTCTTGGTGCGAAGCGCGGCGGTAAAACCGGAGCGCCGTCTGGCAGCCGGCGCCCACTTGGCCGGCCAATGTCATGCGCGCGGGTGTGTTCCAGGCATCTATGGGCACGCTCCCAATATTCTGTTTGACATGCGTCGATTTCTGGCAATAATCAATCAGGAATTAGAAACATCCAAGAATGGGTAGGCTGGGAGCCTCAAACGCTGATTCCGGATTTTCGAGTGGCGGCGTACCTTGAATCCTGGCAGGGTTGCTTCTCGATCCGAGGGGACGACATCAGTGGGTTTTGCCTCCATGCCTGGGGGAAAGTGGCTCTTCTGAGTTTTTTGGCAGCCACTCAACGAAGGAGGAGAATTAGATATGCGAATTCCACGTTTGTCAGTTTTGTTTCTCGTTTTGCTGACGCCGTTCCTTTTCGGACAAGCTTTCACCTCACTGACAGGAGTTGTCACCGATCCGTCAGGGGCTGTTGTTCCGGGTGCCACGATCACTATCGTCAACACCCAAACCGGCGCTCAGCGTGAAACCGTCTCCAACGACGCGGGGATGTACAGTCTCCCTCAGATCACGCCGGGAACCTGGCAGCTGACAGCAAAAAAAGCAGGATTTACTACCGCCGAAATCAAAGACATTCGGTTGCAGGTCAACTCGCCAGCTACAATCAACATCAAATTTGAGAAGGTCGGGGGCGTCACCGAGACGGTCACGGTTACGGCTGCAGCGACGCTGGTCAATACTACGGACGCCTCACTGGGTAACGCGATTGCCGGTTCGTCCATCTTGCAACTCCCTTCGTATGCCCGCAACGTCGTCAACCTGCTCCTGCTCCAGCCGGGCGTAACGGAAGATGGTCAAGTCAATGGCGGCAAGTCTGATCAAGCCAACGTCACTCTCGACGGCGTTGACATCAACGATCAGGTCAATCGCTCGGTGACCAATCCGGTTCTGCGCGTGACGCTCGACTCGGTCCAGGAGTTCAAGACCACGACCACCAACGCGAATGCGGATACGGGGCGCGGCTCCGGCGCCGACATTGCCCTGGTGACCAAGGGCGGTACCAACGAGTTTCACGGCTCGGCGTACTGGTACAATCGCAACGAGAATTTCGTCGCGAACGACTTCTTTACCAATCGCAACATTGCGCCGGCGTACAAACCTACAGGCGCTAACTGCACCCCGCAGCAGATTGCGCAGGAATTCGACCAGTGCAAGGCGCCGATCCCGGCGTTGAAAATCAACATCTTCGGCGCCTCGTTTGGAGGACCGATATTCAAGAACCGACTATTGATATTCACCAACTACGAGGGCCGGCGCGATGCGAGCGCCTCCGTCTCGAACCGCACAGTCCCGACCGACGACCTGCGCAACGGCATCGTCAATTACCACGACAAGTCGGGTGCGCTCAGGAAGATCGGTCCCGCCGAGATCAAGCAGTACGCCGATCCGACGGGCATCGGTCTCAATCCCAACTCGCTAAAAGTCTTCAACCTGTACCCGAAGTGCAACGTTGCCGGCTCGGGAGATCTTCTGAACACCTGTACATTTCAGTTCAACGCGCCGCGGCACACCAAGCAGGATACCTACATCGCGAAATTGGATTACATCGTGGACGCGGCCGGCAAGCACCAGGTTTTCGTGCGCGGCAACCTGCAGAATGACCACTCCGATGGCACGCCGCAATTTCCCGGACAGCCTCCGTCTTCTGTATCCCTTAGCAATAACAAGGGGCTGGCGACAGGCTACACGTGGGTGTTCCGTCCCAACATGGTCAGCACCTTCCGGTACGGATTCACACGGCAGGGCGGAGAAAGCACCGGTCTTCAGAATTCCCCGTACACTTACTTCCGTGGATACGATAACATCTACGCAATGGGTACCAACTCGAAGCGCATCGTTCCCGTCCACACAATCAGCGAAGACTTCTCCTGGATCGAGGGAAGACACGATCTCCGTTTCGGCCTCACGGTTCGTAGCATCTCGAACCAGTCGTTACGGAACAATACCTTCCACAGCGCGACCACGAATGCATCCGGTCTTGCGGGGAGTGGCGCCGAACTTTACCAGAACATCCCCGGCGGGCTCTTGAGCGGTGATACCGTCAGCTATACCTACGCCATGGCTGCGGCTCTCGGCCTGATCAGTCAGATCAATGCCACTTACAAATACGCGGCCAAACCTGACGGAAGTGCGACGGTGGTTCCCCAGGGCGGGTATGTCGCGTTAGATTTTGCGGGCAAAGAGTATGAGCTGTACGCGCAGGACAGCTGGAAGGTCCGCAACAACCTGACCATAACGG
>CAYGWQ010000333.1:0-6019 GCA_964353465.1 uncultured Acidobacteriota bacterium
TCCCCGGGCCGCTCAACGATAAGCAACGCCGCTTGATGGAACTCAACCTCGCGAGCGGTCGGAGACTCTCCACCATGATCGGAAATCTCCTGGACCTGTCCCGCTTCGAGGCAGGAGTAATGCAGTACGAACTGAAAAACAATGATCTGGTCGGATTGGTCCGGACCGCTGCAGCAGAACTCGAGCCCTATGCGGGAGAAAAAGATGTGGATTTCAAGATTGAGGTCCCCGAGCAGCCAATAATGGTAGAATGTGACGGGGACCGGATCATGCAGATCATCAAGAACCTGCTGAGCAATGCCATCCAGTTTTCCCCGAAGGGAAAGGAGATCCGCATCCGCGTATCAAAGTCGCCGGAAATGCCGGCCGGCATGCCCGAGTCCTGGCGCAACAAGGTTGCATCCCTTGCGGATGGCAAGGAATTCTCGCTCGTGACGGTGACGGATTTCGGCCCCGGGGTGCCGGATCAACACAAACGGAGGATTTTCGAAAAGTTCCACCAGGTAAAGCAGGGAAAGAAGCTTCCGGGTCAGAGCGTCGGGCTCGGCCTGGCAATCTCGCGAACCATCGCTGAAGCCCACCGGGGAGCGATTTGGGTCAGAGACAATCCCGGGGGAGGCAGCATCTTCTTTCTGCTTCTGCCCCCGGGCGAAGGCAGCGGCCAAGTGAGCTACCGGGCGTCTGTGCCGATCTGAACTCCTGATGCGATAATGACTACTATGGTGAAAAAAACAAGGCGGGCGCACCGGATGGGATTGCGATACTTCATCCCGTTATGGCTAGGGCTCTCACTCTTCCTGAGCGCCTGCAATAAAAAAGTTACCCCTGCGATCTCCCAGCCGCAGCCCGCGTCCAAGCCCGAGCCCGCTCCCGCGCCTCGCATCCCCGTGCCGAAAATCTGGCCTGAGCTCCCCTTGCCGCCTGCCAGGATTCCTGCCCCCCCCGAACCTTTGATTGCCGCGAGCTTCCGCGAGGCGGAGGCCAGCTTTGATAGCGGCAAGTATAAAGAGGCGATACCTGCTTACGACCGATATATTCGGGAGGATCCTACTACACTGTATAAGGCCGAGGCTATGTTCAAGCTCGGGATGTCTCACGCCCTTTCATGCTCTGCACCCGAGTGCCGCACAAGCTCAATCACCCATTTCAAGCGCCTGATCGCGCTCTTTCCGAAGAGCCCCTACAGCGCGGAGGCTCAGTTCATTCTCAGTTTGCATTACGAGATTGAGAGGATGAAGGCGGATGCCAAGACACGGGAAGAGAAGATCAGCAAGCTGACGGACGAACTCGAACGACTGAAGAAAATCGACCTCGAACGCCAGCCGGCGCGCATTAAAAAATAGCCGCTTCTTCATAGAAACCGATTCCCTTCCTGGCTTTGGCTATGACTTCCTCTAGTCCTGCGAGCGACTGCTTGTGCTGGCTTTTGTAGACATCCTCCAGGAGGAGGCGCGCGTTCGGCATAAGGATCCCATCCACGGCGACAGCCTTGGCAAGATTCGATTCCGCCATGGCATAGTCGTCCAAAAGCATTCCGGCGAACCCCAGGCCATAGAAGGCGAAATCATCGACGGGACGCTGCTCGAGCGCCCACCGGAATTTGGCAATTGCATCCTCTGCCTCGATTCTTCTCATCTCGGCATCTTGAATGAGATGCGCTCGACGCAGGTGCGCGAATCCCAGGGTGTCATTGTTGCGCGACAGCAGCATCTTCTTATCCGCCGTCCATTGCTGCTCGGGAATGTTTGAGGGCCTTGCCGCACGGTCCAGCAATTTCAGCGCGGCGGTAGCCTTTGCTTCGGCATCCTCCAACAGGTTGCGTTGCACATAGGCGCCCGCCAACTCTGTAAGCAGCGTGTAGTTCCCGGGCCAGATTTGCAGCGATTTCTCGCCATACAGGGTCATGATCTTCAAGTCGTTGGCTCGGCGGCCCAGATAAAAGCCATCTTGATACACGTATGCAAGCAATCCGGATTCGGGATAGTCTCTGACAAATTGCTCGATCAACTCCCGCTTCAGGTCAGGATCGACCTCCCTGCGCATCTGATTGTAATCGTCGAGCTCTCGCTGGGAACCCACCTGGTCCAGCCTCGCTTCCCCGGAGGCTGCAGCGGCCGGCTTCTCCTGAATGCCCGTTTGTGCAGAACTGGGGAGCGGGAGGCAAAGCAATAGAATGTACGCACACCACGCAAATGATATTCGTCTCATTTCAGGTATTGTACTCGTCACAGGCAGCAATGGAAAGCTGCATCAGAGTGCGATCTCAGAACCTCGCCGGCGATTCAGCATCGCCCGGCCTCGTTTGATCGCAAGCAGTGCCAAGGGGTAGGAGAGAGCGGCGCCCAAGATCGCCAGGATCATAGAGCCCAATGCCATCGGAATCAGGAAGTGCCACTGTTGCAATAGTTGGAGCCAGAAGCCGGTACTATGAAGCTGCGACCACTCGAAACCGGGGAAGGAACTCCCCGTTGGGAAACCGATCAGCAATCCTCCCACCCAGGTGGCAAGGGCATAATAAGGCACGAGGGTCCAGGGATTGTTAATGGCCAATCCGAACAGGAGAGCCATCCGGTTCAATCCGAACAGAATGGCCGCGGCAAGGCCCAGGATCAGGTGGAACCCCAGCAATGGCGTGAAGGAGAGAAACACGCCAAAAGAAAAGGCGAAGGCCAGTCTTTCCGGCGGATCGTCGAAAGAGAGGATTCGCCGTGTGTAGTGTTCTATTTTTCTACGGACCATGCGTATGCGTCCATGCGCCCAAGCAATTCAACTCTGGGGGGATGTTCAGGCAAGGAAGAACGGCCGGGAGGTGCCTCTCTCCACTCCGAACTTCACAATCCGGCATTGAGGAGAACCCGAGATTATTAATCGGATGCAACACCGGCTCTGATCACAAATATTTCACCCTACCCCCACCCTACGGTGCTTCAGATGCAAAAAACCACGAAAAGTTTCTGAAAAAACCTGGATTCAGCAAGGCGGCATTCCCGTACGCCGCATGATGGGCGCACCCTTGATCTGTCGGGCAATTTTCCGCGCGCCCTGCGTGGGCTCTGTGGTAGTGTATGTGCCTCCTGGGGTGACTGTTTCGCACGATGCTTGACTCGATCGCTGGTTTTACCGGACTGTTTATCGCGGGGGCCATCGCCGGAGCCATCAACTCGGTAGCAGGCGGCGGCACCCTGGTTTCATTTCCCGCGCTGATTGCCTTCGGCATGCCCCCGGTACCGGCAAACGCCACCAACACGGCGGCTGTATGCCCGGGCGCCCTCAGCAGCGCTTATGCTTATCGCCGCGATCTGCCCCGGCAGCGGGGATTACTGGCTCTGCTGCTGTTGCCGAGCCTCCTGGGCGGCCTGCTCGGTGCATGGGTGCTGGCGCAGACTCCGAACTGGCTGTTTGCCCGAATTGTCCCATTCCTCGTTCTGTTTGCCACGATACTCTTTGCAACCCGCGATCGCTTTGCGCGCAGGCTCGGCTTTGCCGCCCGGGACGGCGCCGACACAACCACAGCGGGGCGTGTGTGGGGTTTCCTATTTCAGTTGTTCGTAGCGGCGTACGGAGGGTACTTCGGCGCAGGCATCGGCATCCTGATGCTGGCTTCGCTCGGTGTCATGGGGTTGCGCGACATTCACACCATGAATGCGATCAAAACGATCCTGTCGTTCCTGATCAACGGCATGGCGCTCATCTATTTCACCGTTAAAGGGCTCGTCGTCTGGCCGATCGCCTTCCTCATGGCGGCCGGAGCCGTGTTCGGAGGGTATGTAGGAGCACGTCTGGCAAAGCAGGTGGATCAGCGCTACCTGCGGATGTTTATCGTCGGAGTGGGTTTGTTCGTTTCTGTCTGGCTCTTCTTTCGTTGAAAAAACTGGGGACGTCCCCCATGTTTCCCCATTTATACCTGCAAAACCCGAAATCGCGAGGGCGTAGTCAATTTAAAACTGGGAAACATGGGAGACGTCCCCGGTTTTTTTGGGAAACATTGGAGACGTCCCGGGTTTTTTTAGTGTATTCTCGTGGCAGACGGGGGGAGCAGGCTGCAGTTACGGCTTATTGTGCCGCGGACCCGAAGGAACCTAACTTTCCTCCCCGATCGCTCGGAGGATTGCAGCTTGTGACGACATCGGGGCTCTAGATAAGGAGGATTGCCATGCGCGCAATGCGCCTGTTGTGGACCCTAATGATCTTGATCTGCCTATCCGTGCTACTGACTGCGACGCCGGTCCCGGAAGGCCGGACGGCCGGGCTAACGCAGGCAGGGGCGTCATCTGCGGACAGCAGGCTGGAGGCCTTGAAGCGCGATGTCACGGCCGAGATCGACGGGCTGGCTGGTCTGACCCAGCAGATGGTGGACATGTTGTTCAGCTTTGGCGAGCCGGGTTTTCAGGAAGTGGAGACCGCCAAATACTGCGGTGAGGTCCTGCGCAAGTATGGTTTCACCGTCCAGGGGGTGCCGGGCATCCCCACCGGGTGGGTAGCGACCTGGGGATCCGGCAAGCCGGTCATCGCTTTCGGGTCCGATGTGGACAGCCTGCTCGGCACCAGCCAGAAACCGGGCATCCCTCGGCACGAGCCGTTTCTCGAAGATGCACCGGGCCACGGCGAGGGCCACAACACCGGGATCCCGTTGAGCATTACGGCCGCAGTTGCGGTCAAGAAGATCATGGAACGAGAGAAGATCGCGGGGACACTCATGGTCTGGCCGGGAATTGCCGAGGAGCTGCTCGGGGGTAAGGCGCAATTTGTCAAGGCCGGCGTTTTCAGAGACGCAGATATTGTCCTCTTCTCCCACGTGTCGTCCGGCTTCGGCGTCAGCTGGGGAGCTGGAGGAGGCACAGGGGCAGTGTCGGTAGAGTATACCTTCCACGGCGTCAGCGCGCATGCGGGCGCAGCACCCTGGGGCGGCAGAAGCGCCCTCGATGCCGTGGAATTGATGGACATCGGGTGGAATTTCCGGCGAGAGCACTTGCGCCTATCCCAGCGTTCGCATAACGTCATCACCGGCGGAGGCGGCCAGCCGAACGTCGTTCCGCCCACAGCCAGCGTCTGGTATTACTTCCGCGAGATCGACTACCCGCACATCAAGGAGATGTGGGACCTTGGAAACACGATGGCCCAGGCGGCCGCCATGATGACCGGGACTACCGTCGACTTCAAAGTGCTCGGCTCAGCCTGGCCTCAGCACATGAACAAGGTGGTGGCAGAAACAGTTCAAGCCAATATCCAGAAGGTAGGGATGCCCAAATGGAGTGATGCCGACCAGGCATTCGCAAAGATCGTTCAACGCGCCCTGAAAGTACCCGACCGGGGACTGGGAGCCGAGGCGGGCAGGCTTGGCGGGCCGGTCAGGCCGGAGGACAACCGCGGCGGCGGCTCGGACGACATCGGGGACGTCTCCTGGATTGCACCCACAATCACGCTGCGGTACCCCGCCAACATCCCCGGCCTCCCCGGCCACCACTGGGCAAGCGCGATCGCCGAGGCGACGCCGGTAGCTCACAAGGGCGCGACGGCCGGAGCCAAAGTCCAGGCCTGCACAGCCCTTGACCTGCTTTGGAAGCCGGAACTTGTCAAGCAGGCTTGGGCCTATTTCAAGACCGAGCAAGCCAAAGAGGACACCTACAAGCCGCTCATCGGCGAAAACGATAAGCCGGCGATCTGGCTCAACGAAAAGCTGATGAAGGAGTTCCGGCCGGAAATGAGCAAGTACTATTACAACCCGGCGAAGTACAAGACTTTTTTGGAACAGCTGGGGATCCCATATCCGCCGCCTGAGGTGAAATAATTACTGTCGCGAAATGCATCGTCCGGCATTGAGCTTCGCCTGATGGAAGTCACACGTGGGGGCGGGCTTTAGCCCGCGCATCAAAGATAACAACCTGGACCGGTAGATTTCATGAGCGTAATTCATTTGCCATTAAGGCGATGCGTGGACAGAAGCACCGATCCCTCATTCAGGCGCACCGGGCACGGGCTAAAGCCCTTAAGCGCTAAGTTAAGTCATTTCGGCATCGCT
>CAYGWQ010000334.1:0-5989 GCA_964353465.1 uncultured Acidobacteriota bacterium
GGTCCCAGCCGGAGGTGGGATCGTTGGACACGCGAGTCCCCCCGGCTCCGTCTAAAACACTCACAATCATCTTGCCCCCGACGAACGCAAGCAGACCGAAAGCAATCCAGTGGTCATAGGAAGCGATGTAGCGGTGCACGGCGGAGCCGGCGGCCCAACCCAGGATCGGCATCACGGCCTGGAACAGGCCGAAATGAAAGGCAAGGCGGAACACGTGGCGCTTCGTCATCGGCGTCAGCGCCAGCCCGGTAACAATCGCCACCGCAAACGCGTCCATAGCCAGGGCGATGGCAATTGCGAACAGGCTCAACCAACTCATGGCGAAGCTCCACCTCAGGATTCGGGTGAAAACAATACGGGCTCAGACGCGATTAGACAAGGGGGATTATATCCCGGTCTGGAGACGGTTGCTGTGTTTCAGGATGACCGCAAACAGCTCATCGATCAGATCGGGCGGCAGAGCGAGGGAGTCTCCCCATTCCCTGCGCTGGAACAACATGTGTTTTTCACGGCCGGGATCGCACACCGGGGCTTCCTGACTCTTCTTCAGCTTTCCGATTCTGCCCGCAGCCTGCATTCGTTGCGCAAGCACCGCCAGAATTTTCTGGTCGTAACCGTCAATCAGAGTCCGTAGATCCAGCCTCCTCATCCTGGCGCGGCTTTCAGATCCCATTTTGCGGCGGCGCCTTGCGGCTTGTTCCCAGGTGTGGGCTGCATCCCCAGAGCCCATGGCCTCGCACAGAAGAGACAGACTGCTGATAAACCGGGCGCAGGATTCCTGGATTGCCTCCCGGTTCGTTTCCAGGATTCCCCTCCAGACTCCATACTCCGATGCCGCGAGCCGGGTCATGTCGAGAAAACCACGGCCGGCAAGTGCATCGAGCATGATGTGCGTCGCATCGTCAGCCTGGGCCGCATGCATGAGCGCCACGGCAATCAGCTGGGGGAGGTGACTGACCATCGCCATGATCCGGTCGTGCTCTTCAGGATCGATGGTGATTGGCCGCGCCTGCAGGCTCTCAACCAGATCCATCAGCAGCAGCAGCGCGTCCGGCGGCGTGTCCGGATACGGACAGAGAACGTAGACCCGGTCGCTGAATAAGAGCGCATCGGCCGCCTCAACCCCGGAGCGCTCCGATCCCGCCATGGGGTGGCCGCCGATGAAGTGAACCCCTGGCGGCATGAGTGCTTGTGCTTGCGCCATGACTTGTTTTTTGGTGCTCGCCACATCCGAAACAATCGTGCCCGCACGCAAAAAGGAATGGATGTTCGTTACCGTTTCGAGGATTGCCTGCACAGGCGTGGCCAGCAGAATGATCGAGCTTTCCGGCAGGTGTTTACCCATGTCTTCCAGGGTTCCGGTTTCAGCGGCTACACCCGCCTCAATGATGGCCGGCAGGCGCTCCGCAAGATCAAGGCAGGCAACGGACCATTCCGGTTTCCGCCTCCTGAGGGCAAGGGCGATGGATCCGCCTATCAAGCCGCATCCAATGATCGTGATCTTCATGCCTCTCATTTCACCTGGATTTCCCAAGACGCCTCCCTATGGTGGTCGCGATGATCCGGCAACGATTCATCATTGTCCCGAATTCCTCAAAAGTCAGCGACTGTGGACCGTCCGACAAGGCAGTGTCAGGATCGGGATGGACTTCGACCAGGATCCCGTCCGCACCGGCCGCGACCGCCGCCCGCGCCATGGGAACCACGAAACGCCGGTCGCCGACACCATGGCTGGGATCCACAATAATGGGGAGGTGTGACAAGTGCTTGATCACCGGCACGGCGGACAGATCCAGGGTGTTGCGCGTCGCAGTCTCGAAAGTGCGAATGCCCCGCTCGCAGAGTATGACGTCGGGATTCCCTTCAGTCAGGATATATTCGGCGCTCATGAGCCATTCCTGGATGGTCGCCGCCATACCTCGCTTCAGGAGGACCGGTTTTTTGGCCCGCCCGAGCGCGGTCAGGAACGGATAATTTTGCATGTTGCGGGCGCCTACCTGCAAAAGGTCGGCGTATTCGCCAACCGTATCTATCTGTTCGATGGTCATAACCTCGGTAACCACAGCCAATCCGTGGTTATCCGCGGCCTGGCGCAGCATCTTTAGTCCCTCCACACCAAGCCCCTGATACGCATATGGGGATGAGCGCGGTTTAAATGCTCCCCCGCGCAGGAGTTGGGCGCCACATTTGGCAACGAATGCAGCACTTGCCTCGATCTGACCGGCGCTTTCGACCGCACAAGGTCCCGCCATCACGGTCACCTCCGGACCTCCTACAACCGATCGATCTCCGACGGGCACAACCGAGTCTTCCGGATGGAACTCACGGCTCGCCAGCTTGTAGGGAGTGGAAACAGGGACCACATTACGGACGCCGGGCATCAGCGCAAAAGCGTCTATATCCAGACGGCTGCGGTCGCCGACAACACCCAGAACCGTGTGTTCAGCACCATCGGACCGGTGCACCTGCAAGCCGGCATCGCGAATGGTCTTCTGCAGTGCGCTAATCTGGGCCTCGGTCGCCTTGGTCTCACATACAATGATCATCAACTCTCTCCTGAAATGCGAACGGCCCACCTCCACCCGGTGGGCCGCTTCGTGCTTTCTGCCTGATTGCGAAGAAAGGAAAGGCGTACCCCTCAGGGGTCTCGATCGCGTAGGCCGCGATAATAGTAGCAATAGTAGAAACGAACCATATGGTTCCTTCCCTCTCCGCCACCATCATAACAGCAAAAATCAGGAGCGAAAAGGGGACATTCCGCTTTTCCAGGCTTGGCACCCAAATGGCGATCGCAAACTGGAAAAGCGGAATGTCCCCTTTTCGCTCCAAAATAAGAATAGATTGGCGGCACCATGATGAATCTGCTACATTTTGAAGTTATATTTCATAATTATTGGTTAGAGTCCATATCGGAAACTGGAAATCATGACAGTGGAAATGTCCAATTCTGCCAGAAAGGTAGTTCTGGTAGGTAATCCAAACGTCGGTAAGTCTGTTATTTTCAGACTATTGACGGGAAGCTACGTCATGGTCTCCAATTATCCGGGAACGACTGTTGAGGTCTCGCGCGGCAAAACAAGCTTGAGCGCGACAACCTATGAAATTGTTGACACGCCGGGAGTACAAAGCCTGGTTCCCCAATCCGAGGATGAACGCGTAACCTGCGAGCTCCTCCTGCGGGAGCGGCCGGATCTTATCGTACAGGTTGCGGATGCGAAGAATCTGCGCCGCACGCTTTTGATCGCCAGCCAGTTGGTCGAATTCGGCATTCCAATGGTCCTGGTGCTCAATATGATGGACGAAGCTCAAGACCGGGGCATTGAAATCGACACGCAGGGATTATCCGATCTGCTGTCGGTGCCGGTCGTCGAGACCGTGGCAATTTACTCGCAGGGCCGCCGACAGTTGCTCCAGGCCATGCAGAATGTCTTGCCCCCGAAGAATCCGCTGCGGGACTGCCGACCCATGCATCATATTTCCTCGGAGCTTAACGGGGCGGGTTCGGTTCCGGGGGCGTTGGCCGTCGAATGGCTCGCGCTGGGCGATGCGGGTTTTGTGCGGCGACTGGAATCGTCTCTGGGACGGCTGGCTTTGGACCGGCTCGAAACTGCGCGAAAGTCCTTCGACGGAGTATCAAACCGGTCTTTAGCCAAGGATGTGGCCGAAAGCAGGAACGAATTCCTGGAGCGTTCGGTTGCCATCTATAAAAAAAAGCGGCAGAGCCGGCTGCTCGAGCCGGCCGATAGCCCTGCTTCGAGAGTATGGCTGGCACTGTTGGTTGTCGGCATTTTTCTTTTCATCTGGAACGAGTTCGGCGGCTTGATGGGCATCTGGACGCCCTACAGCGCAGCGACCCGAATACTGGCCGAGCTGCTGGCAGACGACGCTGGTACTGCCGGATTCCTCTCCGCATTGCTGTTCTCGAAGGCTCCGTCGGGCGGCGGGGAATTCGGCTTGGCGCTCGAGGCGCTCCACTTCCTGTTCTTCCTGGCCCCGGTCATCATTCCTTTTGGCCTCTTGATCGCGCGCAGCCGGAGGTTTGCGCACGAGATCGGGATCCTGACGCGGCGCGCCTCGACCGGAATCCCGATCCTGATCCTGGTTTTGCTGCTGCTCTATGAATTCGTCGGCTATACGGGGGCGCAAACTCTGGTTGGCTTGCTCGAAGACATCGTTTTCGGGCAATTCCTGATCCCATTGATCCGGGGGCTCCTGCCGCCTGGATTTCTCAGTGAGCTCATCATCGGCGAATATGGCCTGGCATCCATGGGGCTGACGTATGCAATCGCCATTGTACTGCCGGTGGTGGGGACCTTTTTCATCGCCTTCGGCTTGCTGGAAGACAGCGGCTATTTGCCGAGGCTCTCGATTCTGTCTGACCGCGCCATGCGCCTGATGGGACTCAACGGCAAGGCGACGTTGCCGATGGTGCTGGGCTTCGGTTGTTGTACGATGGCGACAATCACGACGCGAGTGTTGAGTTCGAGGAAGGAGCGCCTCATCGCCACTCTGCTTTTGGCCTTAGGAATCCCCTGCTCCGCGCAGCTCGGAGTGATTCTCGGCATAGCGGCGGGATTCTCCCCGGCAGCGACATTGACCGTGATAGGAGTTGTGGCTTCCCAGCTCCTGCTTGTCGGTTTCCTGTCGTCCAAGCTGATCCGCGGCCAAAGCAGCGAGTTCATCTTCGAGATTCCCCCGATTCGCTCCCCGCAATTGAAGAACCTCGCGCTAAAGACCGGCTACCGCATCCAGTGGTATTTAAAGGAGGCGGTGCCTCTTTTCCTCTATGGAACGCTCGCGCTGTTCGTCCTCGACAAGGTCCGCGTAGCGGGGCAGAGCCTGCTGGCGTGGGTGCAGAAGGGACTGGCGCCGATCCTCACGGGGGTATTGCATCTTCCTGCGGAAGCCGCAAGCGCGTTTGTGCTGGGCTTTTTACGGCGTGATTACGGGGCTGCCGGATTGTTTCAGCTGGCACGTACCGGGATAATGGATGGGCAGCAGGTTGTCGTCAGCCTGATCGTCATAACCCTCTTCGTCCCCTGTCTGGCCAGCTTCCTGGTGATTGCCAAGGAGCAGGGAATGAAGCGTGCGGCAGCCATTACTGCCTTTATCATCCCGTTTGCCATCAGCGTCGGCGCGGTCGTCAGCTGGTTTTTGCGCACGTTCCGCATTACTTTTTAGAGGCAACCCGTGGACATCCCGCGCCCCCGGGGGGTACATTCCCGTTGGCGCAAGGAATGAGAAGACATGGCATTCAACACCGACAGGCTGCCTGAACATCTGGGAGAGATACTCGAGGCCCTCTGGACTTTGGAGGAAAAAGGACAGGAGGCGTCCGAGGGAGCCCTTCGTGAAGCCGCGATGGAAGCGGGCCCCGACTTTCTGGAAGCGCTGCAGCGTCAGGACCTGATTACCGTCGACGACGCGCGCCGCATACGGCTTGCCAAGAGGGGCCGGAGGCTCGCAGAGCAGATCATCCGGCGCCACCGCCTGGCCGAGCGGCTGATCTGCGATGTCCTGGGCGCGCATGTGGACGAAAGCGAGCATGCAGCGTGCGAGTTTGAGCACATCCTGGCTGAAGGAATCACACATTCCATCTGCACTCTGCTCGGCCACCCGCGGTACTGCCCTCACGGCCGACCGATTCCTCAAGGCGATTGCTGCCGCAAAGCCGAGGAAGAACTTCACCCCATCCTCGTCTCCAGTGATCAGCTCGATGTCGGCGAGTCCGCTACCATTGCCTACCTGTGCGCGAGTGAGCACACGCGCATGCTCAAGCTGTCCGCCCTGGGCATCGTGCCCGGCAATCATCTCAAGCTTCTGCAGAAGTGGCCGAGCTGCGTGCTCCAGTGCGATGAGACCGAGATTGCCGTTGAGGAAGATGTGGCCAGGAACATCTATGTCCGCCGGCGAGCGTGATAGCCCGCCAGGCTGGTTTCTGTCGCGAAACTCGGTTGCAGCGTGTGCCGGCCTAGCCCCGGAGGGGCGC
>CAYGWQ010000335.1:0-5966 GCA_964353465.1 uncultured Acidobacteriota bacterium
TGCGAGGGGTCCGCGAGTCAATCTCACATGGTTTCGTGTATTTCGTGGTTTGAGTCGTGCAAGGCGGATTATAATCGCACGAATGGAGGGGGGATGTGTGTGTGCGGTCGCCCCTGACCTCATGAATAGTGCTGATTAAAGGAAGGCCACAATGAAGAAGCAACGCTCAATGCGTCGCCGGGATTTCCTCAAGAAGGCTCCTCTGGCCGTAGCCGGGGCCGCTGCTTTCCCGAGCATCGTGCGGGGATCGGCGCTCGGCCTGAACGGTGCGGTGCCGCCGAGCGACCGGATCGTCATGGCGGGCATAGGTTTCGGGATGCAGGGCGGCGGCAACATGCGGAATTTTCTCGGCAAGGGAGAGGTCCAATGGGTAGCTGTTTGCGACCTCGACGACCTGCATCTGCAGGAAGCCCGCGACATAGTCAACAAGAGGTACGGCAACAAGGACTGCGCCACTTACAAGGATTTCCGCGCGCTTTTTGCCCGCGCAGACCTGGACGCTGTGTCCCTTGCCATTCCCGATCACTGGCACGCGATCGTGTCCATCTCCGCGGTCCGGGCGGGCCTGGACGTTTACGGCGAGAAGCCGCTGACCCACAGCCTGCGCGAGGGGCGGGCCCTCTGCAATGCGGTAAAGCGCTACGGCCGCATCTGGCAGACCGGCAGCTGGCAGCGGTCCACGGACAACTTCTACCGGGCTTGTGAGCTGGTCCGCAACAGCCGCATCGGGAAGATCCTGCGCGTCGAAGTCGGCCTCCCCCAAGGCCACCATGACTTCGCCGGCACGTTCGGGCAGGAAAAGATCGTGCCGCCGCCGCCCGAGCTTGACTACGAAACCTGGATCGGTCCCGCGCCCCAGGCGCCGTATTGCAAGGCGCGCGTCCACATGAACTGGCGCTGGAACATGGACTACGGCGGCGGACAGCTGATGGATTGGATCGGCCATCACCTCGACATAGCTCACTGGGGCCTCGGCTTCGATACCACGGGCCCAGTGTCGGTATGGGGCAAGGGCGACTTCCCTGCTGCCGGCATTTACAACAGCCCCGTCCGCTACTGGGTCGAAGCGGTCTACGAGGACGGCACGCCCATCATCCTGGCGGGCGGCTATCCCGAAATCCAGAGCGGCACGAAGTGGATCGGCGAACACGGCTGGGTATGGGTGGATCGCGGCGGATTCGAGGGCCAGCCCGCGCACCTTATGAATGAAGTTATCGGACCCAACGAAATCAAGCTGTACCAGAGCCGCGACCATTACCAGAACTTCGTCGATTGCGTGAAAAATCGGGCGCAGACCATTGCGCCGTGCGAGGTTGGGCACCGCTCGGCGAGTGTGGGGCATCTCGGCGTCATCGCCATCGAGACGGGCCGCAAGATCAAGTGGGACCCGGCAACGGAAACCATCATCGGCGACCCCGGAGCCGAGCGCCTGCTCAGCCGCTCCTATCGGAAGCCCTGGCAGATCCCCGCTTGAGGAAAGGAGCGACCATGCGAAATCCTGATATCCGCACAAAAGCCGGCACGATCCTCGTGGTTTTCATGATCCTTGCCGGGACCTGTTTCCCATTGCGAGCCCAGACAGCGGCGGCTTCCGCCTCGCTGGACCAGATCCTGAAAGAGCTCTCGACCTACGACGGGGGCATTGATTCAGCGCCGTTCTGGAAGCTCCGCGACTACGTCTATGCACGCAAGGACACCCCGGCAGGACGCGGGGAGTGCGAAACAAAGCTCCTGGAATTCCTCGGGACCAAGGCCACGCCCGTTGCGAAAATGGCGGCCTGCCGCATGCTGCGGCTGATCGGGACGGACACCTCGGTGCCGGTCCTCCAGGCTATGCTTCTGGACAAGGACTCGGCCGACATGGCGATGTATGCCCTGGTGAAGATCGCCGGGGCGGCTGTGGACAGAGCTCTGCTGCAAACCCTGCCCAGGGTTGACGGGGCAACGAAGACGGCTGTCATCGCCGCATTGGGCGAGCGCAGGTCCGGCGAAGCGGTCCCGGACCTGGCCCCTCTGCTCAAGCCCGGGAACGAATTTGCCGCGGCATCGGCCCTGGCACTTGGTGAGATCGGGGGCGAGCCGGCTGCCGGCGCACTGGTTTCGGCGCTGACACGCGCGCCTGCTGACCTGAAGCCTGTGATCGCCGCATCGGTCATGAAGTGCGCCGAAGCATTCGCAGCCGCCAAAAACGAGCGCATGGCGCTGCCGCTCTACAACGTGCTCCTGGGAGACTCCGCGCTCCCGGCATCGATCCGCAAGGGGGCCTTGATCGGCAGGATCTCCACTTCGGGAGACCAGGCTGGGGCCGTCCTGCTGGAGCAACTCAAGGGCGCGGATGCAGGCATGCAGGAGGTCGCGATCCTCAAGATCAAGGACATCGTCAAGCCCGACGCTATCGGCTCGGTTGCAGCGCTCCTGCCCGGGTTGCCCGAAGTCTCGCAGGTCAAACTGCTGGCTGTCCTCAGCGGGTATCCGAAGGCCCGGGTCCTGCCGGCGGTGCTCCAGGCTGCAAAAAGCAGCTCGGCGCCGGTCCGGATTGCGGCGCTGAAGGCTCTTGAATCGGTGGGAGACACGTCCACGGTGTCATTCCTGTCCGAAACGGCGGCCAGGGCACGCGGCCCCGAACAGAGCGCGGCCCGCGGAGCCCTCAACCTGCTCAAAGGCCGCCAGGTCGACGATGCTGTGCTCACTCTGCTGGCGGCGAAGCCGCCGGAAGAGGTCCAGGTGGAACTCCTGCTGGCGATCGCCGAGCGGCGCAACTTCGCTGCGAAAAGCGCCGTCAGCGCGCTGCTCGACTCATCCCCGTCGCGCGTCCGCATCCAGGCACTGAGAACGATGCGCGTCATCGGGACCCCCTCCGATATGCCGGCAATCCTGGCATTTCTGATCAAGACGGGAGAGGAATCGGAACGGGCGGAAGCGGAAACAACCGTGGCGGCACTGGCCCAGAAGATCATCAATCCCGACGGCCGCGCCAACTCCGTCAAGGAAATGCTGGCAAGCGAGAAGGGTGCGAAGGCGCGCGTGCGGCTTTGCGGTGTTCTCGGCCGGATCGGCGACGACAGCGCTCTGCCTGCCCTCAGAACGGCTGCCAAAGACCAGAACGAGGAGATCGTCGACGCCGCCGTGCGCGCTCTTGCCGCATGGCCAACACCGGCCGCCCGTGACGACCTGACCCTCCTGGCCCGGGAATCGAAGAACGAAACCCATCGGCTGTTGGCCCTGCAGGGCGTGCTGCGCATGATCGGGCTGGAGCGAAACCGCAGGCCGGAGGCTGTGGTCGCCGATCTCAAACAGATCTCTCTGCTGGTGTCGCGCCCCGAAGAGAAAAGGCTCATTCTGGGCACTCTGACCCGGTTTGCCTGCGCGGATGCGCTCGCGCTGGCGGAGGCATTCCTCGGCGATGGTTCCGTGAAGGCGGAAGCTCAAGCCGCGGCCGGCAAAATCAAAGCCCAGCTTGCCAAAAAATAAAAAAGCGCGTTGCGCGAGCCTCGGTAAGCCCTGCAGAACTATAGAAGATATTTTTGCCTGTTCCGTGTATTTCGTGGTTTTATTGTTCCATGAAAAATGATCGTATCCATGTAAACGCTGTCATACTGACCGTCACAGCGGCCGTTCTGCTGGGCTCAACTGCGGGCGCTCTCCTCTATTCCCGGCAGGATCCCGTCAAGGAAGAGCTCAAGCTCCATCTGCCCAAGCCGATGTTCATCGGCACGCCAAGCAACATCAAGAGCGCAAACCTCGAGGTGGTCACGGGCAAGTCACGCAGGCCGTTTTTCGTTCTCAAAGGGACCAGGCTGTTGTCGCTCAGCAAGCGCGTCACTTCGAGCGACATGCAACCTGTGATCGGGGAGATCGATTTCGTCACTGACGGCGAGAAGTCGGGCGGTGACGGCTATTTCGTGGAGATCGGCCCGGGCAAGCAGTGGATCCAGGTCGACCTCGGAGCTTCGTGCATCCTCAACGCGATCCTTGTCTGGCATTACCACAGCCAGCCGCGTGTTTATCGCGATGTTGTGGTGCAGCTCTCGGACAACAAGGATTTCCTCAAGGGCGTGGTGACCTTATTCAACAATGACCACGACAATACCTCCGGCCTCGGCATAGGCAAGGACAGGGAATACATTGAAGTGAGCGAAGGGCGCCTCTTCGATCCCAAGGGAATCAAGGGCCGTTATGTCCGTCTCTACTCCAGCGGCAACACCTCCAATGATTTGAATCACTACGTCGAAGTGGAGATCTACGGCACGCCAGCCAAATGAACAAGGCTATTTTCTGTGTGCTCCTGTCGGCCGCCCTCTTTGCGGGGCTGGCCCTGCGATTTGGGCGCCTGGATATCCGGCCCATGCACCATGATGAGGCCAATCAGGCGGTCAAATTCGGGGCACTTCTCGAGACCGGCGAGTATCGCTACGACCGGAACGACCACCATGGCCCGACGCTCTATTATCTGACGCTGCCGGCGGCCTGGATCCGCGGGCAGGCGACGCTGGCTGAGCTCGACGAGTGGACCCTGCGGGCGGTCCCTGCGGCGATGGGCGTCGGGCTGATCCTCCTTTTCGGCCTGCTCGCCGGGGGACTGGGGCGCGAGGCGGTAGCCGTGGCCGCATGTTTCGCTGCCCTCTCACCGGCCCTGACCTACTACAGCCGGTTCTACATTCAGGAATCCCTCTTCGTTTTCCTTGTCATGGGCTTGCTGCTGGCGCTTGGACGGTATGCGCTCCGGCCCCACGCCGGTTGGTCGGTGGCTGCGGGCATCTGTGCCGGTCTGGCGTATGCCACGAAGGAGACGTCCATCATCGTATTCGCGTCAGCGGGCGCAGCCCTGGCTCTTTCGCTGATCACGGCGAAGCGGATCCCGCTCCACAGTAATGCCCGGGAAGGAGAAGGGGGCGCTTTGGTCCCGGTCCTTGGCCGGCGTTATCGCAGGACGGCCGACATCTTGATCGGACTGGCTGTAGCGCTGTTCGTAGCCGGCGTTTTCTATTCGTCGTTCTTCAGAAATCCGGGCGGCGTACTTGAATCCGTCCGCGCGTTCAGGGAGTACGCAGCACGAGGGACGGAGGCGGGGATCCACGCGCATCCCTGGAGCTTCTATCTCGAGATTCTGGGATTCAGCGCCGCGGGCGGCCTGATCTGGTCGGAGGGGATGATTCTACTCCTGGCTCTGGCCGGCGCGGTCTTCGCCGCTTCGGGCAAATGGCCCCACAACCGGGATGCCGGACAGGCGGCACATGTACAGAGAACGTACGCGGCGGAGAATTTCTGGGCACGGTATCTTTTTCTTTATTCTCTTATCACTGCGGTGGCCTTCTCCTCGCTGCGCTACAAAACGCCCTGGAACCTGCTCCCCTTTTATGTCGGCTTTGTCTTGCTGGCGGGCATAGGTGCCGCGGGCCTGCTGCGAAACCTCCGATCCGGGTGGGCCCGAGGCATGCTGCTTCTCGCACTCATAGCCGGGTCGTGCCACCTGGGGATACAGAATTGGCGCGCAAACTATCTGTATCCTGCGGATCCGCGCAATCCTCATGTGTACGCCCAGACGAGTCCCGATTTTTTGCGCCTGAGCCGGCGAGTGCACGAGCTGGCAGCCGTTCACCCGGATGGCAAGAGCATGCTGGTCAAGGTGATTGCGGGTTCCTATGAGCAATGGCCGTTGCCGTGGTACCTGCGTGATCTGCAGCGCGTCGGGTACTGGCCGGGACCGGCCGAGGCGGGCGGATTTGCGGGGGTGCCGGTGATCATCGCCTCGCAGGAAAACGCGGGAAAGTTGGAAGCGGCTTTGGGTGATCGTTTCCAGGCTGAATTCTACGGTCTCCGGCCCGGCGTGCTGTTGACGATTTATATTGACCGTACTCTCTGGGTTCGCTTCCTCAATACCCGGTAAGTGTGCCCCTGGAGTGCTGCGCTCCTGCCTGAACCTTATACGGAACCGGGTACGGATATTCGTGTGCCGCACCTTCGGC
>CAYGWQ010000336.1:0-5959 GCA_964353465.1 uncultured Acidobacteriota bacterium
CCAGGTCCAAGGCCAGGTAAGCGATGCCGAAATGACTTAACTTAGCGCTTAAGGGGTGGCGCACGCACCTTGCGCGCGGCGGATGCAGATGCTACAAGAATCTTGTCGTTTCACAAACCAGCTACGGAGCTGGCCGGATCGGCCGCCGGCCCGCAGCGCAGCCAATCCGGAGATAGTTCATCATGATCTTATACATCGTTAGGCATGCCATCGCAGCACCGTGGAAGCAGGGAGTGGCCGATAAGGATCGGGAGCTCACCAGCGAAGGGATCGCCAAGATGAAGAAGGCTGCTGCCGGCCTGGCCGCAGTAAAAGCCATTCCCGACGTGATCCTGAGCAGCCCGTTGATCCGGGCCAGACAGACGGCGGAGATCCTGATGGCGGCCTTCGGCGACCGGCCTTTTTTCCAGGTAGTGCCCGCACTCGCCCCGCAGGGAAAGCGCACCGAGCTTTTCGATGAGCTCCGCAGGCACGAGGGCAAGGACGGCGTCATGGTCGTCGGACATGAACCCTCGCTGGGATCCATCGCCTGCGAAATCCTTTCGGGATCTCCCGGCTGCTTTCTAAACCTGAAGAAAGGAAGTGCTTGCGCTATCGAAATCGCAAAGATGTCGCCTGTGCCGAGCGGCTTCCTGCACTGGCTTATCCCGCCGGCAACTCTGCGGATGCTCGGGTGAGAGATCTCATGTGGCTGGGGAGTAGGGATAGGCGCAGAGGCTTCCGGGACCGCGGGAGACTTGCGGAAATCTCCACGGAGTCCCGGAGGCTCCTGCAAGGCGTCACTTGTAGACGTAGATTTCGAGCACGATGTCTTTGTTCGTGCTGCTGGAGTAGGTGATGACGGTCCGGATGCGCACTTTCGCATATTGGCCCAGGGCAGTCTTTACGCCAAAGGTGAAGCCTTCCTGCAGGTTAGCGGAACCGTCGCGCAGGTCGATACTGCCGGTGCCGTAAGCAAGGCCGCGCAGGGTTTCGATGGTGATATCATCGAACTGATCCACGTTCCGCTGCCCGATCACCGCGATGGTCGTTCCAGCCTGCGGCGTCAACTGCCGGACCGTGGTGGAGATCGTCTCAAACAGAACGTCCCAGGGAATCTCGGCGTACGCATCTCCCGTGGCGGTCTCGTCGCGGAAATAGTCTACGACGGGAAGGTCGGCATCCAGCGCGTAGCCCTGCGGCAGATACATCAGCGTGTTGCGCCGCAGCGAGTCGAGATAGGCAGGCACAAGTGTCGCATATTGAACACCTCCAGTCGTCGTCGGCGTTTGCAGCAGAGTCAGGAGCGCCACAGGGTATTGCGCTACACCGACCGCCACCCCTTTGAATTTCGTGATGTTCGGGAAGAACTGCGCCTCATCAAGGAACCGTGCGGTCTTCTTGGTAACCGGCGGGCTGCTGAGATTGATGGTCGCAGACTGCGGGTACAGCTGGGCGTTGCCGGATTGGGGAACCTTGTTTTCGTACAGATCGATAGTGACGGTGTTTGGCACATCCGTGAGGTTGACTATGGCGAAACCGGTGAGTAGAGTGGGATTTACAGTCTTATCGATCTCAACCGGGAACGTGAAAGATACAGTAGGCCTGCCTACAGGGACACTGACCGTATCGATGATGTTGCCGGACTGTGAGACTTCAAAAAACACGGTGATGGCGGTTTCGTAATCATCCGGGAGCGGCGTTGTCCTCTCCAGGTTCCGGATGATGGCAAATCCGCTGCCAAAAGCGCCGGTTCCCGATGTCTCAAGCCTCTGCGTCTGCAATGTGCCCAGATTCAGGACCACCGAGCTGACGTTCTGTAGGGTCCCTGTAGCCGGATCCTTGATTCCGAGGATCCAGGCCGTACCATCGTCCTTGTAGAAATAAACCGTCACCTTGGTGATGGTCGTGTTGAGAAAATAGCTTAAATTGGTAATGTCGATCTTGGTTCGATAGCCGAGGCCGGAGTCGGCGCCGTTGACCACATGGGGGATCACCTTATCTCCGACAGCCAGCGCAGGAACGGCCCGGAGGAAAGGAATGAGGAGAATCGTGAGGATAGCCGTGTATGCTTGTCGCCTAGTCATGGTCACTCCTTTTGCGTTTTTGTGATCGACTGATTGGCAGCAATCAATAGGATACCAAAAGGGGGCGAGAGGTTCAGCTTGATCCGCCTGATGGCTGACACTCCGACCCGGTATTCCCTACAACGATCGCACAGGCAGTATCCTTGGCTGCTTGGATGATGCCGTTGCCCTGCCGGCTCGATTTCATTCTATCCCTGGCAAACATAATAATACTGCAGAGATATCGGAAAAAGGCAAAAGAAAAACCATCAATAAATGGAATTTCTATGCACATCGTGGGATCTTTGGAGTAAGATGTCATGGTGAAACAAAGGTGAATATTATGGACTCCCATCCTTCATTGCGCAAGAGCGTGGCTCTCGTTGATGTCCCCCAAGTGATAGCCGAGTTGAGGTCGCGGGATCGATCCAATGAAGTAGTCACAGCCGTTCATCAGATTCCGGCGCGCGATGCGCAGTGGGCTCCGATGCCTGACTGGGTCAAGCCGGAACTGGCAGAGGCATATCGGGCCAAGGGGACAGTCCAGCTCTACTCTCATCAGGCGGAGGCGGCAGACCGGATTCGCAAAGGCAGGAACGTCGTCATCGTGACCCCGACGGCTTCGGGCAAGACACTCTGTTATAACCTTCCTGTGCTGAACTCCGTGCTGGAGAACCCGGACACACGTGCCCTCTACCTGTTTCCCACTAAAGCACTCTCCCAGGACCAGCTGGAGGAGTTGCAGGATCTCGGGCGCAGGACCGGGGATCGCTGGGGGGTATTCACCTATGATGGCGACACTCCCAGTGATGCGCGGCGCGCCATTCGCCAGCAGGGGCACGTAGTCATCACAAATCCGGACATGCTGCACACCGGTATCCTGCCTCACCACACCCGGTGGACGCGTCTGTTCGAGAATCTCCGCTATATTGTGATCGACGAGCTGCACACCTATCGCGGGGTGTTCGGCAGCCACCTGGCCAATGTGCTTCGCAGGTTGCGGCGCATCGCCCGTTTCTATGGACAGACGCCGCAGTTCATTTGCTCCTCAGCCACGATCGCAAATCCGGGCGAGCTCGCGGCCCGGCTGCTCGAGGAGGATGTCGAGGTTGTGGATGCGAATGGCGCCCCCTCGGCTCAAAAGCATATCGTTTTTTACAACCCCCCCGTTATCAATCGTTTTCTCGGCATCCGGCGCAGCTATATCAACGAAAGCTACCGCCTCGCCCAGGAATTCCTGAAGCGCGGCCTGCAGACGATCGTCTTCGCCAACAGCCGCCTGCACACCGAAGTGCTCCTCACCTACTTGAAGCAGGCCAACCCGCAGCCCCCGGGCCAGCCGGAAATTGTCAGGGGCTATCGCGGCGGCTACCTGCCGCTGGAGCGGCGGGATATCGAACGCGGACTGCGGAGCGGCCAGATCCGGGGCGTGGTGGCAACGAACGCTCTGGAACTCGGGATCGACATCGGATCGCTCGACATCTCAGTCATGGCCGGATATCCGGGTACGATCGCATCGACCTGGCAGCGCGCCGGGCGCGCCGGGAGGCGCAGCGGGGTATCCTGCGCGGTCCTGGTAGCATCTTCCCGGCCCCTGGATCAGTTCATCGTCAAGCATCCTGATTATTTTTTCGGGAGCTCTCCCGAGCATGCCTATATCCAGCCGGACAACCTGGAGATCCTGGTGAATCACCTCAAGTGCGCGGCTTTCGAGCTGCCGCTGGCTCAGGATGAAGCCTTCGGTGCGGTCGATCTTGCTGCGCTCTGCGAGCGGCTCGCCGAAGCAGGCTACCTGCATCGCAGCGGCGATTACTGGCATTGGACCCAGGAAGCCTACCCGGCCGATACTGTCAGCCTCAGGTCGGTTACCTCGGACAATTTCGTCATCATCGACGAGACAGACGCGCCCGAGGTGATCGGCGAGATAGACTTTTCTGGAGCGCTCACTACGGTACATCCCAAGGCGATCTACCTTCACGGCGGGGAGCAGTATCATGTCGAACGCCTGGAGTTCGAACAGCGCAAGGCCTATGTCAAGAGGGTCGAGGTCGACTACTTCACCGACGCGATCCGCTACACGCAAATCCGGCCCCTCGACATAGCTGAGGAGGCTTGTGTGGCTGGGCCCGCAGTACGCGTGCACGGGGATGTCCAGGTGCGGTCTCAAGTCGTCGGCTTCAAGAAGATCAAATTCTTCAGCCTTGAAAACGTGGGCTCCGGCAAGCTCGAGCTGCCGGAGAATGAGATGCACACTACCGCATACTGGATCACCATCAGCCAGGAGCTCCTTTCCTCCCTGCCCTTCTCGATTTCTGAAAAACAGGACGGGATGTTCGGCCTTTTATATGCCCTGGAATCGATCGCTGCCCTGCTGCTCATGTGCGACCGGCGCGACCTGGGAACGACCATCGGCGAGGGAGCCCCGCCGGAAGCCAGAGAAATCGCCTGGCCCGGCAGGCCCGCTGCAGGAGGACACGACTCGGCGGCAGAGTTTTTCAAGCCGACACTTTATCTGTATGATGCCTATCCGGCAGGTATCGGCTTGAGCGAACCGTTGTATCGCATCCACGATCAACTCGTGCAGAAAACGTGGGAGCTGATTGCGGGCTGCTCCTGCGAGAGCGGCTGCCCCTCGTGCGTCGGCCCGGCCGGCGAGACCGGAACACGAGCCAAGGAGGCTGCGCTGGCGATTCTCGATCGATTGTGTGCATAATCGGCATGCCATTCGACAAGCTGTCCCACATTTCCGCACTTCGGCCTCGCGGGGGTGATGCTGTCCGAACCGTTGAAGAGCCCGCCAAAGAGGCACAGCATGTCCGCCTGGCGCGACTGCTGGGCGCGGAGCTGCGAACTACCCCTTTCGGCAGGCATCTGGCCGTGACGTGCCGCTTTCACGGCCCCGGCGCGTGCATGCTCGGACCGCAGGCCCTGCGCCTGCTGGCGCCCGATTCCGGACCCGAGGTTGCCGACGCACGCCAATGGATCTTTCTCGACACCGAGACAACCGGCCTGTCCGGCGGCACCGGCACCTATGCGTTCCTGGTCGGCGTAGCCTGGTGGGAGAGTGACGGCCTCGTTGTGGAGCAGTTCTTCATGCGCGATCACAGCGAAGAGGCATCCATGCTGCTGGATCTGGCGCAGCGGCTCGCAGAGAGACCGGTGATGGTCACCTTCAATGGAAAGAGTTTTGACTGGCCGCTGCTCGAAACTCGGTACCGTATGACACGCGCTGCCGTGGTCAAGAGACCTGCAATCCATCTTGATCTGCTCCATCCCTCCCGGCAGCTGTGGCGCTTCCGTCTGAAATCGGTCGCTCTGGCGGAACTGGAAAAACATATCCTCGAACTTCACCGCGGGCCCGATATCCCTTCCCATACGATTCCCGGGAGATACTTCGATTTCCTCCGGGGCGGCCCCGAAGGGCCGATTGTCGAGGTCTTCCGGCACAACCAGATGGACCTGCGCGGGCTGGCCGCCCTGGCGATGCGGATCGCGGGACTGCTTGAAGAGCCGGAATGCCGCGGCCACGACGCCGGCGAACTGTACGGCGTTTCCAGAATGCTGCACCGGCACGGCGAGGAGTTGCTGGCAGCGCAAGGCTACCAGCGCGCCTTGATGTACGGCCTCCCGGAGAGCGCGGATCGCGTTGCGCGCCGCGAGCTTGCCCTGCTGGCCAGACGGCGCGGTGACTTCGGCCGCGCCAATGCACTCTGGGCAGAGTTGCTGGGGGACTCGAACGACGGATTTCACGCTTATGAGCAACTTGCCATCTATTATGAACACCGCACCCGCGAACCGCAGCGCGCCCTTGCGTTGACACGTGAAGCCCTGGTCCGGCTGCAGGAAGGCCGCCAGGCAGGTCGCATTGAGCCACGATTGTACCGCAGGTGGGATACCGCTTTCCGACACCGCCT